>CAYJQK010000001.1:0-15587 GCA_964372305.1 uncultured Candidatus Saccharibacteria bacterium
GCCTGGAGATTTTTACGTCCGCGGATACCCTTCACGTGGTCGCGTCGGCGCTCGAGTCCGCGGGGTACACTCCCCAGAGCCGCACGCTCACGATTTTCCCTGCAACGCCCCGCGAAATCCCCGATCATGCTTTCGCGCAGCTCCAGACCGTCCTCGATGATCTCCTGGAGCACGCGGACATCGTGGATGTGGTGACGAACGCCGTACCAGACGAGAAACCCTGACCCATGCGCATCCTTGGCATTGACCCCGGGGTGGAACGTATGGGATATGGGATTGCCGAGCCCCACGGAACAGGATTTCAGTGTATTGCCGTCGGCTGCTTTACCACGAGCGCAACGCTGCCGGCGAGCGAACGCCTCTTGTCGCTCGAGCGGGACTTGACGACGTTGCTTCAAAAGTACGTGCCGCAGGGCGCGGTCATCGAGCGCCTGTTTTTCTCGAAGAACACGCGCACGGCGTTTGACGTTGCGGAAGCCCGCGGCATGATCCTCGTGACCCTCGCCCGCGCCGGTGTGCCACTCATGGAACTCTCTCCCCAACACGTGAAACTCGGCGTGACCGGGTACGGCCGAGCGACGAAACGCCAAGTCCAGCGCATGGTCCAGAAGCTCTTCGCGCTCGCAGAGCCTCCAGAACCCGACGACGCGGCCGACGCGCTCGCGCTCGCGTTTACCGGCCTGACCTATTTCCGCAATCATCGCCCATGATCCGAAAGTCGTGCTTCTCCCTCGCCGCGGCCTTGCTTGTTCTTGTCGCGCTCGCGGCGGCAGCGCAGGAACCACCCGCCGCGCCTTTTGAAGTTCGCGCGGGCAACGCCCAGGATGTCCTGGTGGACGAAACCGCGACCTTCGACGCCGCGGCGGGTTCGAAGACGCCGCCGGATGCGCGCCCTACCTACACCTGGTTCTTCGGTGACGGAAAACAAGAGACGGGAGAGCGCGTGAGTCATGCCTACAAACGACCGGGGACGTTCGTGGTACGCGTGAGCGCGACACTGGGGAATGAACACCGCGAAGACGAGACCCGCGTCCGGGTGTACGGGACAGCACACCTGCTCCTCCGGGGACCGACCCGCGCGGGCGAGACCCCGGACCTCCTCACGCCGGCAGCGGCGGACGACGATATCCTCGTGACACCGATAGAAGCCCCGCCGGGGGCAATCACGATTGCTGAAGGGATTACCCGAGAGCTTCTGGAGCGCGGAAAGCGCCTGGAGCGCGCGGTTCTCCTCTTCGTCTGGGCGGACGGAACCGCTGGTCCGGACATCCTCTCCAATCTCGGCCAGACGCTCCGGAGTGAACCGACGGATAAACCGCGCCTGCTGCACATGGACGAGAAAGGTGTCGTCCTTGTCACGGACCAACCGTTTGCTCTCATCGCGCGGCCCGCACAGACCGCCTTCAATGTCCTGCGGCCAAAGTACATTATCCTCGCGCGCCCGGCGACGCTCCCGCTGCTCGTCCGGGCAAAGACGGCGGACGAGGCCCTGGAAATCATCCGCGCGACCGGAAGAAATTTTTCCATTCTCGGGACGCACAGCGAGCGCGCCGTTTCCCGTCTCGCGCCGTGGAATGCGCTCTCCTACTCGGTGAATGCGCTCGTGAATGCCGGAGTCCCGACGACAAGCATCGTGCTGATCCTCATGCTGCCGGTCGTGGCCACGGTTATCGCCTTCTCCCGCCAAATCATCGGCATCAAGGCGTTCGGCATCTTCACGCCTGCCGCGGTGACCCTCTCCTTCCTCGCGATCGGCTTGAAGTACGGACTCATAATTTTCGTGGTTGTCCTCCTCACCGCCACCGCCTCCCGATTCTTCCTGCGCCGTTTCCGTCTCCTCTATCTCCCGCGGATGGCGATCGTGCTCACCGCGGTCTCCTTTGCGGTGCTCGCACTCTTCGGGGTCGGCGCGTTCTTTCAGCAAACAGGAATTCTCGCATTCTCCGTCTTTCCGATCCTCCTTCTTGCTTCCCTCGCCGAACAGTTCGTCGAGGCGCAGATCCGCTTGGGATCCCGCGCGGCCGCGCGCCTCACGGCGGAGACGTTGTTCCTCTCGGTCATCTCCACGCTTATCGTGAGCTGGGAAACGCTCCGCTCTGTCGTCGTCGGTTTCCCGGAACTCATTCTCCTGACGATCCCCGCGAACATCCTCATCGGTCGCTGGACCGGGCTCCGCCTCACGGAGTATGTCCGCTTCCGGCACCTGCTCTTTTCCCGCGAGAAGGAGCGTCCGTGATCGAATTCTTTATCCGGCATCACTGGAACGTCCTCGGGATGAACGCGCGCATCCTCCGCTACCTGCGAACGCTGAATCCGCGAGAGTCCGTCCAGCGCGCGAACAACAAACTCGCGACAAAGCGAGAACTCGCGATGACGGGCATCCACACGCCCCGAACGTACGCGACGATTCGCACGCACCGCGAGGCGGAACACTTTCCCTGGGCGACACTCCCGGGAAGCTTCGTGTTGAAGCCGAACTCCGGCTATGGGGGAAGCGGCATCCTCGTCGTCTTCGGGCGGAATAAGCGGGGACAGTGGGTGCGCGCGGACCGCACGCCGGTGGATATCGCCGATCTCCGCGAACGGACCTTGAACATTCTCGACGGGAACTACTCGTTGGGGAACATCCCCGACACGGTCTTCTTTGAGCAGCGCGTGCGCATTGCTCCCGAACTCAAGCCGTACGCGCTCGGCGGCATCCCGGACATTCGTGTCCTCGTCGCGAACTTCGTCCCGGTCATGGCAATGCTCCGGCTCCCGACCGCGGTATCCCGCGGATGTTCCAACCTCCATGCCGGGGGCATTGGCGTTGGCATTAATCTCGGCACGGGACGCACGACCGCCGCGATCTGCCACGATCGCCCGATCACCATGTATCCCGGGACACGCCTCCGCCTTCGCGATATTCCCATCCCGAACTTCCGTGAGATTCTCGTGACGGCAACGCGTGCCGCCCACGCGCTCCGCTTAGGCTACGCCGGCGTGGATGTGGCGATGGACCGCGACGAGGGACCGCTGTTCCTCGAAGTGAACGCGCGTCCCGGTCTCTCCATTCAGCTCGCGAACCGCGCGACGCTCCGCGACCGCCTCCGCAGACTCGAGGATCTCTCCGTGGATGACCCCGAACGCGCCGTGGACATCGCGCTCTCTCTCTTTACAAGTCCGTGTGACACAAGCCAGAAGCGGACGACGATCGGCGTGCGCGAAGAGGTGCTCATCATGGACGCCACGAGCGCCCCGCACCGACACATCGCGCGTATTGACACGGGCGCATATCGCTCCTCGATCGACCGCGACCTCGCGGAATCGTACGGACTCCTGAAGTACGCCGCGACGGACCAGCGCGCGCGAACAACAAGCGCCCTGGGAAAGGAAGAACGCCCGATCATTCCCCTGACGTTCGTTCTCGCCGGGAAAAGGATTTCCACGAAGGTGACCCTCTCTGTGCGCGGGCACCTGCAGCACGAACTCCTTGTCGGCCGCCGGGACCTCTGGCATTTCCTCATTGACCCGACGGGAAAATACCCTTCCCGCGAGTCCCGCCACCCAGAGACCGGCGAGAACGCATCTCCATAATGCCATGGCGAGCGCGGGCACTGCACCAGGGAGCCGCGCAGCACGGAGTGAAGGAATTCTTCAGCGTCGCCGATACGGGTGCGTGTCGCGACGGACACGGAAGATTGCTTCGTCGCCTTCGGCTCCTCGCAATGACCACCGGGGGTTTTTGAGCACGCGCTTACGCATCGCGCACGCGGAGACGCACGAACGCACGTTTTCCCACACGGACCACCATCCCATCGTGGATCATGACGGGTTCCGTTGAGGAACCGACGCGCGCGCCGTCAATGCGCACGCCACCCTGTGTAATGAGTCTCCTCGCGTCACTCTTCGATGACGCGCACTCAAGAGAGACAAGGAGAAGGACGGGGTCCCATGGTCCTTTCGACACCGTCACGGTCGGCATCTCCCGGGGGAGCTCTCGATCGCGGAACACGCGGGAGAAATCCTCGCGAGCCTGCCGTGCGGCGGCGCCACCGTGGTAGAGCGCGACGGTATCTTCGGCGATGTCCGCCTTCACGTCCCGCGGATTCTCTCCTTCCGCCACACGAAGCGGGAGACGCGCGAGCGCGGCATCGTCCCACCGCGCGGCGAGACGGGCGTACTCCGAGAGCACACGATCAGGAATAGCCATGAGCTTGCCGAACATTGCGGCGGGAGGTTCCGTAATCCCCAGGGCATTCCCAAGACTCTTCGACATCTTTTCCGTCCCGTCGCTGCCCACGAGGAGCGGAACGGTCATGACATCCTGCTCCGGCACACCGTGCTTCCGCTGAAGGTCGCGACCCGCGAGCATATTAAAGAGCTGGTCCGTGCCGCCGATTTCGACATCCGCCGCGACGACGACGGAATCGTAGGCTTGCAGGACAGGATAGAAGAGTTCGTGGAGGTACACGTCGCGCTGTCCTCGGAGACGCTGCTGGACGTCGTCGCGTTCCGTAAGGCGCGCGACGGTAAAGTGCTCCGCAAGGCGAACGAGCTCGGAGAACGTCATGCGCTGGAACCATTCGCTGTTCCGGCGGATTTCGCAGCGGCGGGTATCGAGGACCCGCCCCAGTTGCGCAAGGATCGTCTCCGCGTTCCGCCCGACCACGTCCGGGGAAAGCCGTGGCCGCACCTTCGACTTCCCTGAAGGATCACCGATCTCTACCGTGGCGTCACCAATGATGAGCACCACGGTGTGCCCACGCTCCTGGAATTCTCGGAGTTTCCAGAGAACCACGGCATGTCCGAGGTGAAGATCGGGCGCCGTGGGGTCCACGCCGAATTTCACGCGGAGGGGTATCCCCGTCGCGAGTTTCTTTTGGAGCGTGGCGCGGACGATGACGTCGGCAACGCCGCGCGTCAAAAGGAGGCGGCGTGACGCCGCTCCTGACGTTTTGCCGATCGTCTTCCGTGTCCCACGCTGCATACATCTGCACGGTACCGTGTGCTCTCACTCTCGACCAGAGGGCATTGCCGCTTCCCGGACGTTCACCTACACTCCCCATACTATGCCCATTCGCCGGTTTGCGCGAGCGTCGCTCCCCGGCGCTCCGGCTGCGGCGGGAACGCGGAGAGGAAAAGGACGATGGCGGCGGTTCCTCCCTTCACGCCGGTTCAGCATCGGGACACTCCTCCTCGTCGTGGCGCTCGGCGGAGGCGGCATCGCCTGGATTGCTCGAGGCATCCCAAACCCGCAGGATCTTTCCGCGCGCCGCGTGGTGGAATCCACGAAGATCTATGACCGCACGGGAACGGTGCTCCTCTACGAGATTGGGGAGGTTCGTCGGACCAAAGTCTCTCTCCAGGAGATCGCGCCGCTCATGCGGGACGCGACCGTGGTGACCGAGGACCGGAATTTCTATCATCACCGCGGGCTGAACTTCCGCGGGATCGCGCGCGCGCTCTTCGCGAACATTCGGGGAAAGCCGCTCCAGGGAGGCTCCTCGATTACCCAGCAACTCGTGAAGAACGCCATCCTCTCTCCGGAACGAACCCTCACGCGGAAGATCCGGGAAGCGATCCTCGCGCTCTGGATTGAACGGCGATTCACGAAGGAGGAAATCTTGGGAATGTACCTCAACGAAATCTCCTACGGGGCCAATGCCAGCGGCGTGGAGGCGGCCGCGCGCACGTATTTCGGGACATCCGCGAAAGACCTCTCCCTCGCGCAAGCCGCGCTCCTCGCGGCGCTCCCAAAGGCGCCGACGTACTACTCCCCCTACGGATCCCGCACGGACGAACTCTTCGCGCGCCAGGGGCGCATCCTCGACGCGCTCGCCAAGGAAGGGTACGCGACCCCCGAGCAGGTGGCAGACGCCAAACGCGTGAAGCTCACGTTCACGAAGCGCCGCGACGCGATCGCCGCGCCGCACTTCGTCTTCTACGTGCGGGAAATCCTCGAGCAGGAGTATGGCGAAACGATCGTCCAGCAAGGCGGCCTCACCGTGCGCACGACCCTGGACGCGACCATGCAGAAGGCCGCGGAAGAAGCCGTGGCACAGCAAGCGCCGAAGAACCTCAAGTACAACGCCCGGAACGCGGCGCTCGTCGCCTTGAACCCGCGGAATGGGGACATCCTCGCGATGGTCGGGAGCGTGGACTACTTCAACACGGAGAACGATGGCAACGTGAACGTCGCGATCCGCCCGCGCTCTCCCGGATCTTCTTTCAAACCGATCGTGTACGCCCAGGCCTTCCGCAAAGGATACACGCCGGACACGATCCTCGCCGACGTGCCGATAGACTTTGGCACGGAGAAGAAGTCCTACCGTCCGGGGAACTTCGACCTCAAGACGAATGGTCCGATCACCATCCGTTCCGCTCTCGCGCGGTCCTTGAACATTCCTGCCGTGCAAGCGCTCTACCTCGCGGGCTTGAAGGACACGCTCGCGCTCGCGCGGGATATGGGGTTCACGACGCTGACTGACCCCGACCGCTACGGCCTCTCCCTCGTTCTCGGCGGCGGGGAGGTCCGCCTCCTCGATGAAGTATCCGCCTACGGCATCTTCGCCACCGAGGGAATCCGCTATCCGCACCGCGCGGTCTTGAAGGTAGAAGACCCGACCGGCCGGACGCTCTTCGACGCCGCCGCGAACGCGCCCGCGGAGCGTCCGGTCCTCGAGCCGGAGATCGCCCGGCTCGTCACGAGCATCCTCTCGGACAACACCGCGCGGGCGCCAACGTTTGGGACTCAAAGCCCGCTCCAGCTCGGTGAACGCCCAGTGGCGGCAAAGACGGGAACGGCGCAGGAGTTTCGCGACGGGTGGACAGTTGGCTACACGCCAAGTCTCGTCACGGGCGTGTGGGCGGGGAACAACGACAATACGCCGATGAAACGCGAGCCCGGCGTCTACACGGCCGCGCCAATCTGGAATGCCTTCATGCGCAAAGTGTTGGCGGGAACCCCCACGGAACAGTTCACGCGCCCGGAGCGCGTCGCCACAGATAAGCCGATCCTGAACGGGAAGCTCCCGGAAGTCTCCGTGAAATACGACAAGGAGTCCAACACGGCGTTTCCGGTGGATTGTCCGATCCCCATCGGTCAACCGAAGAAGCTCATCGAGTTCCATTCGCTCCTCGCGTATGTTGAGCGGGACAACCCGCAGGGCGGCGACCCCGCGAACCCGGAGACGGATCCGATGTGGGAGAAGTGGGAGGCGGGCGTTGCCGCGTGGCGGGAAAAGTGGAACGCCGAACACCCGGACGACGAGAAACGGTACGTGAACAAGCTCCCGGAGCTGTCATGCGACGTGGAGCTCATGGAAGGACGGCCGGAAATCACCTTCCGCTCGCCCGTGGATACGCTGATCCGTCGGTCGCCCTTGCGTGTCGCCGTGGAGATCGTCGCGCCGTCGCGGATCACCAAGGTGCAGTTCTTTGCCAACACTGCGCAACTTCACGAGCGCACGGAAGAACCCTGGGAGACGCTCTACCGGTTCCCGCCGACGCAGACTGGCCGGGTGACGCTCCGCGTCCGCGCGCAGACGGAGGACGGAAAGGTGGGGGAAGCACGCCGCGCGATCATGGTGAACCCCGATGAAGACGCGCCGAAAGTGAAGCTCCTCCAGCCGCGCGCCGGGGAGACCGTCACGCCGTCGCGGTTCCCGTACACGCTGAAAATGGAGGCCGCCGACCCCCGCGGCATTATGGTCGTGGATGTTCTCTACCGTCCGGAAGGGGACGAGCGGACGACACGCGCCGGACGCGCGGAAAAGCCCATGCGGTCCGGCGAACCCCGCTACGAAGCCCCGTGGCCGGAGGCGCCCGCGCCGGGACGGTACACCGTCTGGGCCGTCGCGACCGACGTAACCGGCAACAAGGCGTCCACCTCACCCATCACCATCACCATCCCATGAAACTCCTCCTCGCCTTCATCCAGAAAGAGGATACCGCCGCGCTCCTCAAGCGTCTGCGGGATGAAACAATCTCCGTGACTGCCGTTGAGAGTGAAGGGGGGTTTCTCCGCCGGCGTAACACCATGGTCTTCATCGCCGTCCCAGACGAGCGGCAAGAAGCCGTGGTCGCGGTCTTCCGCGACGTCTGCCACGCGCGTACCGAGCGCGTGGACTTTCCCATCACCCCCGGCGACGTCGAGAATATCGGTCTTCCCACGGCGGCAGAAATTCCTGTCGGCGGCGCGACGATTCTCCTCCTCGACGTGGGCAACGTTCTGAAAATCTAGCACGCCTCCTACCCGAGCGAGACCTGGATCCGACGGATGGAGACGCCCGGCGGAAGCAAGGCGACGAGGTCAACGTGAAGGTCCTCAATCATCCAGAGAAGCTCCGCGCGCCACGCCGCCGAGGATGTGCGGAGGCGGACCACGCCGCGCGCGAACCCCAAGACCTCCACGGGCGGCACACGATCCCACCGTTGCTTGGCGAGACGCAGAAATGCCGCACGGACATCCTGGACGTCCACGACGAGACGTGTCGCCTGGCGTCCGGAAAACGTGAGTCGAGAGAGCGCCGTCACACGCCGATCATACGCCGTGAATGACTCCCGCGGCTACATGGACCACGACACCGTGCGGCGGGAGCGCCTGGGAAATCCCCGCGTCCGCCGACGTCACCACGACCGTCTCGTGCTGAAGCGCCGTGACGACTGCCGCACGGTGCGCGGCATCGAGTTCACTGAACACGTCATCGAAGAGATACAGGGGCGGCGCGCTGCCGTGCGCGCGCCGCGCGTGCTGACCCTCGATGAGGTGGAGGGCAAGCAGGAGTGCGCGGCGCTGCCCGCGCGAGAGAAATGGAAGCGCGTCGCGCCCTTCGGACACCACGAGTACGCGATCGCGGTGCGGCCCAAGGAGCGTCGTCCCGACACGCGCTTCCTGTTGACGGATCTCTTGAAAAGCGGCACGGAGCTCCTTGGGCGTCGGGGACGTTGGGAGAGTTGTGCGGTATCCGCCGAGCTCAAGGGAAAACGTCGGTTCTCCGGGAATACCCCCGAGCGCCGCGAGCGCTTCAGGAAGCGCGGCGTTCAGCAACAGCATGTACCGCATCCGCTCTTCCCAGATGCCGCACGCGAGGTTGGCCAACTGCTCCGTCCAGACTTCCCACTCCCGCTCGTGAGAGAAATGGAGATCCGGCGACGAGCGCAGGAGCTGATTCCGCTGCGCGAGAATCCGCTGGTACTCCAGAACCATCTGCCGGTGCCGTTCCGAGCGCAACACCAGCGCCCGCCCCAGGAGACGGCGTCTCCCGTCGGCGCTCTCGAAAAGTTCTTCCTCGTGCGGCAGAAAGAGAATGAGTGGTGGCAGCGTATTCTCGGGCGCCGGCCGCGATTCGTCGTTCCAGAGTTGGGTACGGGTAACCCCCCCTCGTTCTCGCCGCACGAACTGCGTTTCCGTCGTGTCGCCGGAGGCAAAGGCAACACGGACCGCGGCGTGATGCTCCCCACGGAGAATGAGATCCGCCAGCCTCCCGCGGAGCGCGAGGCCCCGCAGCGACACGGCGAGGAGTTCGAGGAAATTCGTTTTCCCTGCGCCATTCGCGCCCACAAGGAGCGTCCACGTCGGCGCGATGGTCACGAGAAGATCCCGGTAGTTCCGAAAGTGCCGCGCCGTGACGCGGAACCCCGCATCCGCCCGGCCGGCGGCGAGACCCACCGTCATGCCTCGTTACGTTTTGATCGGCATGACCAGCGCGAGCGTACGAACGTCTTTCCCCTCTGGACGGAAGAGCACGGGTGCTGCAGCGGTCGCGAGGTCTATCTGGACCCGTTCTCCCGAGAGAGCCTCGAGGGCATCCAGGAGGAATCGGTGATTGAATTGGATCGTGGTCTGCTCTCCATGCACGTCCGCGGGGACCGCGGTCATCGTTTCCCCAATTTCCTGCGCGGTGGCAGTCACCCGCAACGACGTCGGCGCGGTCGTGAGCAGCACACTTCGCGTCTCGCCCGTCGTGAATACGCTCGCGGCCCGAACCGCGCGGAGAAGGTCCTGGCGCATTAGGGAGATGGTCGTTGGGCTCTTCACGGGGATAATCTGCGTGTAATCCGGATAGGACCCGCCGATGAGACGCGATACAAGGGTTGTTGATGGTGTTTCAAAGAGGGCTTGCCCTGCACTCAAGATCAGCGTCACGTCTGTTTCGCCCTCCATGACGCGCCGGAGTTCCTGGGATGCGCGAAGGGGGAGAATGATCCGCACGGGATGATCGAGAGACTCTGTGAGGGAAACGCGTGATTCCGCGAGACGGTAGGAGTCCGTCGCGGCGAGAGTAAGAGTCTTTCCTTCCCCCACAAGAAGAACGCCCGCAAGCTCCGGGCGCGTGGTATCTCCCGCCGCCGCATAGGTGGTTTCATCAAGCGCGAGAAGAAACTGCGACGCGGGGATCGTGAATTGTATCCCCTCTCGAACGATGGGGATTAACGGGAAATTCTCCGCAGTTTCCCCTTGGAACGTCGCGTGTGCGGACCCGCACATGATGTCGAGTGTTCCCTGGTTCAACGAGAGACCCACATGGTCACTCGGAAGATTCGCGACGTACTCCAGAAGCTGCTTGGCGGGAACCGCCAGCATCCCTTCTTCGTTCTCCACTTTCCCCGCGACGAGTGTCAGAATACCAACCTCGAGGTCCGTCGCGGAGAGACAGAGTTTTCCCCGTTCAACTTTGAGAAGCGTATGCCGAAGAACTTGGAGCGCTTGGTTCCTCCCGGCGATGCCACTAATACTCCGGAGAGCTTTTTGTAGGTGTTCTTTTGTACACGTGAACTTCATAAGAGATCGTTAGTATAGAGCAGCGGGCGTAGAGAGAGTACTCTCGTTGCTGCTGTTGCTGTTGGGCTTGTGGGGATGTGGAGAATACGGGGAATGGAGAGCGCTGGAGCATCTCTTCGTGTGGGGAAACATGGGGATGAATGGGGGAGAGCATGTTGAGGAAATTGATGGGGTGGGGAAATGACGGCTTCTTCCTGGAAATACTCCCCAGGAGGGTGATGATTCTCCCCAGGAATCCCCAGGGATATCGTCCTGTTTTCCCCACCCTCTGCACATGTTAGACATACAGTTTCTGTCGGATCAGTGAGAGTTCCTGTTGCAGCACGTCATCATGCTGCAGCGCTTTTTCAATTTTCTCACAGGCGTGCATCGCCGTGGTATGATCCCGTCCGCCAAGGGTCGTGCCGATGGAGGGGAAAGAACTTCCACTGTCTTTGCGCAGGAGGTACATCACCACCTGTCGCGGCTTCACAATGTCTTTCCGGCGGCACTGTCCAATGAGTTCATCGGGGGCAATGTGATAGTATCCGCTGACCACTTCGATAATCTTCTCCGAGTGCACCGGGTGTCGTTTCGGCGGATCGAACACGGATTCGAGAATGGAGCGTGTCGTCTCCAGGGAGATCACGAATCCCTGGAGTTCACTCGCCGCAATGACGCGGTTTAACGCTCCTTCGAGTTCGCGGATGTTTGTCGTGACGTGCGTGGCAATATGCTGGAGAACTTCCCGCGGCACCGGCACGCCACGCTGCGCGCACTTCGCCTCCAAGATGGCCACCCGCGTTTCAAGATCGGGGGTACTGATGTCGGCGATCATTCCTCCCTCGAAACGCGACCGGAGTCGCTCCTCAAGTGTGGGGATCGCCTTCGGCGGCCGGTCGCTGCTCATGATGATCTGTTTATTGATCTCGTAGAGTTCGTTGAAGGTGTGAAAGAACTCCTCTTGCGTCTTCTCCTTCCCCGCGAGGAACTGGATGTCATCAATAATCAGGACGTCAATGGCGCGGTATTTCGTCTTGAATTCATGGGTGGAGCGGGTGCTAATCGCGGTGATCATCTCGTGCATGAACTTTTCACTTGTCAGGTACCGCACCCGTTTCCGGTGCGTATGGAGGATGGTATTGCCCGTTGCTTGGAGGAGATGTGTTTTCCCAAGGCCGACGCCGCCGTAGATGAAGAGGGGGTTGTACGTTGCTCCCGGTTTACGCGCAACGGCTTGGCACGCCGCAAAGGCCAGTTCGCAATTTGCGCCGACAATGAAGTTCTCAAACGTGTACCGCGTGTTCAAGTTTGAATCCTGGTCCAACCGGTCCCTGTTCTCCTCTCCGCCCCGTGCTTCCTGAGCCAGCGCCGCAGGGCGCTTGGTAATCATCATGGTCGCGCCGCCAATCGGGCGTGTCATCATACTGACGGTCTTCAGCACTTCGTACCGAACGTTCTGGATCGTTTCGTCGGCGCGACGGAGCGCTTCGAAGATCACTCTATGGTACTTGTTCTCCAACCACTCGCGCGTGAAGATGTTCGGCGCGAAGACGGTAACCAGGTGCGTCTCCCCGCGCTCAATCGTCGTGTTTTTGAACCACGTCGTGAAATTCGCCTTACTCACGGAGAGCTCAATCTCACCAAGGGCAACTTTCCAGAGCTCGTCGTCGAGGAGTGGCGTACTCACGGGACCGAGTATACCATGGGTAATTTTTCCCACAGTGGACAGAACCAGGATCATCCTGTGGAAAAACTGTGGATGAAGCTGTTCCTCTCTTCCCTCTCTGGTTGACGGGGAAGGAGTGGAGCGATACGCTCCAAAATACGCCTCATGCGCCGAACGTATCAACCGAAGAAACGGCGTCGTCTCCGACGGCATGGCTTCCGTGTTCGGTCACGGACGTCGGGTGGACAGCGTGTGCTCAAGCGGCGTCGCCGTAAGGGACGGGCACGGTTGACCGTGAGTCGCCGGTAGAGGATGCTGCCGCGGCAGTACCGGCTCCGACGCACGCGCGACATTCTTCAGGTACGGCGAAGTCGAGTGCGGGTACGTGGCGCGCTGTTTGCCATACACGTGCGACGGGGAACGGGGTGGCCAACCGCACGCTTTGGGGTTGTCGTCAGCCGGGCAGTGTCCAAACGTGCCACCGTGCGAAATGTCATCACGCGCCGTGTCCGTGCATTCCTCGCAGGCCGTTTTCACCATGTCCCACCGGGAACGGATGTGCTCATCATCGCTCACGGCGCGCCGGAAGCCTGTACGTGGGAAAGATGTCGCACAGAGCTTGCCGCATTACTCAACCGTCTGCATATTGAGGATGGTGACGGGACGTCTTTTGAGGGTGAGCCGCGCAGCAGCCAAGCCGCGAATCCAGGACCAGCTTCCCTTTGACACTGACCGGGGAACGCCGGGTCCCACAGGTGCCCCCATCCGTCTCCGCTGGAATCCCCAGGTGTCCCACTCCGCCAAGGCTCTGCGGGGACCGTTAAGCCCCCGGGGGAGGAAGGCAAAGCGGGCGCGGGGCGGCGTGAGGAGAGCCCGGCAGGCTTCGGCGAGCTTTCGCGCCGGTTGGCTTCGGCGCTGTGGCCCCCTTCTTACTCTCTCACATGCAGGTTCCCATGACTCGTATTCTCCTATCGCTGATCGTCGTCTACCAGCGGACGCTGTCGCCCGACCATGGGCCGCTGCGTACGCTCTTTCCCCATGGTGTCTGCCGCTACGCGCCAACCTGCTCGGCGTACGTGGCGCAGGCGCTCACAACTCACGGCCTGTTCCACGGTGCGCTTCTCGGTGCGCGCCGAGTTTTACGGTGTCATCCCTTTGCTCGTGGCGGTGCGGATCCTGTTCCACAAATCGTTCCTCGGCGTGCCCACCGCCTTTTCACCACTCCCGACTTTCGACACCAGAGACCAGAAACCAGCATGACGGCGTCGTCTGGTTTTACCCGTCGGTAAGCCCACGCCATGCTTACCTCTCTGTTCCATGAAGCGCTCTACCGCCCGCTCTATAACGGGCTCATCGCGGCGTATGTGTTCCTCGGGAATGATCTGGGAGCCGCAATCATCGCCGTCACCGTCGTCGTGCGGATCATCCTCTACCCTCTCATGGATCGGCAGTACCGGTCACTGCGGGCGCTCCAGGCGCTCCAGCCGAAGATGCGGGAGATCCGCGAGAAGCACAAAGACCAGCAGGAACAGACGAAGCAACTCATGGCGCTCTACAAAGAAACCGGCGTCCACCCGGCCTCGGGGTGTCTGCCGCTTCTCGTTCAACTCCCCATCCTCTTTGCCCTCTACCAAGCCTTCGCGAACGGCTTGCACGAGAGTGCCCTGTCCGCGCTCTATGCGTGGGTGCCGCGCCCAGATGCCGTCAATCCGCTGGCGTTCGGTTTTCTGGATCTTGCGCGCGCCAACGTCGTTCTCGCCGTCGCCGCGGGCGTCTTTCAGTACGTCCAGGCGCGGCTCATGGTTCCCCCGAAGAAGAGCGGGAATTCCAAAGAAGAGCAGCTCGCGTCCGTCATGAACACGCAAGCACTCTACATCATGCCGGTGATGACCACGGTCTTCGCGTTGAAATTCCCCGCTGGTCTCTCCCTCTACTGGGTGACCGCGACGATTCTTGGTATTCTCCAACAGGTCCTTCTCCTGAAACGCCATGGCTCCAGCACCACCGCCCACCCCCTCGTCTGAAGACGTTGCCGCGCGCGTCCGCGAGACGGTGGAGGCATTCGTCAAAAAACTCCGTCTCTCGGGGACCGTGATCTGTCGCGACCGGCGGCAGGAACAGCCGCCCCACGTTTGGGTGGAGATTACCTCGGAGCAGAGCGGGCTCCTGATCGGTGAACGGGGGGTGCATCTCCGCGCCGTCGAACACGTGCTCCGCCTTCTCCTCCGTGACGTGCTCCCAAACGGCTGTCGCTGTTTTGTTGACGTGAACATGTACCGTCTCCGGCGGATGGAGTTTCTGAAGAGGCTTGCTCGAGAGACCGCGCGGCGGGTCATGGTTTCCCACCATGCGGCGACGCTCGAGCCGATGTCGGCCATGGAACGGCGGATCGTGCATCTGGCGCTCTCGGGGGAAGCGCTGGTGGAAACCGCGAGCATGGGGCAGGGGCTGCAGCGGCGAGTGGTGATCCGCCCCCGGGACCCTTTCCTCGTTCCCGAGAGGGCGGTCATTTCAGGAAACACGGCACCGTCCCGTGAGTGATCGCGGGGCCTCCCGCGACAACGACGCAAGACGACGATCCATGGCCGTTCTTCCACCGCGTCTCCTCACCGGCACGGTTGTCTCTGCCGCTGGCCGGGTGATCGGAACGGTGCTCTCCATCGGAACCGTCGCGCTCATCACGCGGGCGTTGATTGTGGTCGCTGGTCCGGAGGCTGGCGTTGCCGCATACGGGACGTACGCAACTGTTCTTGCGTACAGTATGATGTTCTCGATTCTCGCCGACGGCGGGCTCTATCTCGTTTTCACTCGCGAGGCGTCTCGCCGCAACGCTGAGGAAGTGGCGCTTCTGGAGAATGCCTGGCGCTTACGGTTCCTCACGAGCGCGGGGGCATACGTGATCGCGGTCGGCGTGGCTCTGCTTCTCCCCTACTCCCGTGTCGTGCGTTTCGGCATCCTGCTGGCCATGAGCGGCGTCGTCTGCCAACTCGGGAGCCAGCTCCTCCTGGGTGTGTTTCAGAAGCGACTGCAGCTTCTCCCGCCCGCCCTCGCGGAAATTTCCGGTCGCGTCGTCCAGTTCGCGGCAACCGCGCTTGCCGCGGCGACCCACGCCGGCATCTTCGCGTTCCTCGTCGCGTTCGTCGCCGGAACGCTCACCACGAATCTCAGATCGGA
>CAYJQK010000001.1:15597-40028 GCA_964372305.1 uncultured Candidatus Saccharibacteria bacterium
CTCACCACGCTTCTCTGGAATATCTGCGGGGCCGCGCGACTCATCCCCTTCCGCCTCCACGGGCGGTGGGAGCCCCTTCGCGCGCGGTTTCTTGTCCGAGAAGCGTGGCCGCTGGGGCTCTCGCTGGTCCTGTCCATGATTTTCTTCAAAGTGGATTCCGTGCTTCTTTCCCTCCTGCGTCCCGCAGCGGACGTCGCGCTCTACGCCTTGCCGTATAAAATTCTGGAGAGTCTCCTCTTTTTCCCCGCGATGGTCGGCGGCATGCTTCTCCCCGTGTTCTCGCGGGCACTGCGTGACGGACCTCACGGGCTCGCGCAACCACTCCGTGCCGCTGTTGACTTCTTTCTTGTCAGCGCGATCCCCATCGTCGCGCTCCTATACTTCGGCTCCCCGAGAATCATCCAATTGCTTGGCGGGCCCGCGTACCTTCCTTCCGTTGCGGTGCTTCGCGTCCTTTCCTTCGCCTTGGGGGTTCTCTTCCTGGGGAACCTCTTTGGGAATGCCGTCTTCGCCCTCGGCGGGCAACGGAGCCTCCTTGCCGTGTACGTGTTCCTCACGATTTTTAACGTCGGGGTGAACCTCTTCGTGATCCCGCGGTACTCCTACATGGGCGCGGCCTGGACAACTCTCGCGACGGAGTTCCTGTCTGTCGTGCTTGTCGGCACGCTGCTTCTCCGGCGGCGCATTCCGCTCTTCAGAACCGCGAGCACCTGGCGCATCATGGGGAGCGGCGGTCTCTTTATCTCCCTGCTCCTCGTGCCTCTTCCCCTCGCCCTCCGCATACCCGTCGCCTTCGTCGGCTACGGTGCGGCGCTCGTGGCCTGCGGCGTTGTTCTTCCGAGAGACCTTCTCGCGCTTCTCCGTGCGCAACAGAACCATGCGCACTGACCTCACGGTGATCATCCCCGCACGCAACGCGGCGCACACGATCCCGCGTGTCCTCACCGCGCTCAAGGAGCAGCAAGCAACCGTTCCCCACCGCGTGATTGTGGTGGATGACGGATCGTCCGACGACACCGCGCGCGTGGTTGCGACGCATGCGGATCTCGAGGGTGCTGGCGTGGTGACGCTCCGTTGCTTCCCTCACCGCGGCGCGGCCGCCGCGCGCAATACCGGCGCGCGCGAGGCGACGACACCGCTGCTCCTGTTCCTCGGGGCAGATATTGTGCCCCTTCGCGGGTGCCTTGCGCGACACCTGGCAGTTCACCGGAAGATGCCCGCGGCGTCGGTCGGCTGCCTGGGGTTCGTGACCTGGGATCCCGCGCTCCCCCCATCGCCGTTCATGGTCTTCCTCGAACGCGGCCCGCAGAACGCGTACGGCGCGATCGCCGGAGCCACGTGGGTTTCTCCGCGGAGCTTTTGTTACGGCGCAAATCTTTCCATGAAGCGCTCGCTGTTTCTCGAGTCCGGCGGCTATGACGCCGTGCACTTCACGACGTATGGATGGGAGGATCTGGAGTTTGGGGAGCGTCTTTCTGAAGCGGGTTTCCGTCTCTTCTACGAGCCCACGGCACGGGCGTACCACGCGCACCATGTCTCTCTCAAGGCTGCTGAACAGAGGATGCGCGCCGCTGGCGAGAACGCCCGCGTCCTCCATGGTCTCCACCCTCGCATGGGTGTGCTCAAGAGTTCTCGGGAACGGTGGGCCGCTCCGCTGCGACAGGTGGTCTTCTCGGCTCCCGTACGCCTGACCCTTCGCGTGTTCGCGAATTTTGCGGAGACACGGGTCCTTCTCCCGCGACTGTACCAGCGCGTCCTTTCCCTCTCGTTCTACGATGGTGTTCACACACATGTGGATAACTCGGGAACATCTGTGGATAACTTATGATGGTTTTCTAGAATTGAGAAAAGAGTGTGACATGACATTTTTCGCTAATAAAAGCCAAAAAAACTGTATGGCATCTCTCCAGAGAATTTCACTGGTCAGGAAATTCATATCTTATCCACAATGATGTACACAAATGTTGTGCACATGGCCCATAAGCAACAGGAGAAGCTCCGAGAACGGGTCGCCGCCGTGATTGTCCACTGGGGTGATAGCAGGCTCACGACGAGAACGGTGGAGAGTCTCCGCGCGAACTCCCTTCTCTCGCCAGAGCACGTGCTCGTCGTGGAGAACGGGCTACCGTCCGACATCTCGGCAACAACCGCGCGAGTCCTGACGCTTCCAGTCAACGTCGGCTATGGCGCCGCGGTGAATCGGGGAATCCGAGAAGCGTTTACCAGTGGCGCAGAATTCGTCCTCGTTTTGAACAACGACATTGTTCACCCGCCTCCACAAAGGACCCCGGGTGTCCTGGAAACGATGATCCGTACGGCGATGGCGGACCCGCGCCTCGGCTGCGTGGGAGCGATGACGCATGACGGTCTGAATGGATTGGTGTGTGGCGGGGGCATCGTCTCTTGGCGCACGGGACGCGTGACCCTCATGGAGGCGCGAGATCGTCCCCTGCTCCACTTTATCTCCGGAGCATGCTTTCTCCTCCGGCGCACCTGCGTGGAGGATATGGGTGGTCTCCCCGAGCACTACTTCCTCTACTGGGAAGATGTCGCGTACGGATTCCGTCTTCGCGCGCGAGGGTGGAGGATTGGCTGTGCGGAAACGCCGCCCCTTACCCATCGGGAGTCGCAAGGGACGCGGGCGAACCCTGCGCTGAAAACGTACTACCTTGTCCGCAATGGAGCGCTCTTCGTCCGCGAGTACGCGCCGCCGTGGGCCCGACGGTGGCTGCTCGCTCAAGAACCCCTCCGTCGAACTTGGGCCCTCCGTCGCGGCGCGTGGGCTGTCGTCCAGGGGCTCGATGACGCCCGCGCGGGCGTGACCGGTCCGATGCCGGAGGGCACGGACCTCGCAGGGACGGGATGAACACACGCAACGCGGGCAGCCTCTCGATCATCATTGTCACCCACAATTCCGCGGCGGATATCCTCCCGTGCCTTCAGGCGATAGAGCGTGGCCGCGCGGATGTCCCAGCGGAGGTGATTGTCGTGGATGCCGGGTCCCGGGATGGCACAATCGAGCTCCTTGCGACCGTGGCATTCCCCATCCGAATCCTCTGCCTCCGGAACGTCGGGTTTGCGGCGGCGGCGAACGCCGGCGCGGCGCAGGCCCATGGCGCGTTTCTCCTCTTTGTGAATCCCGACGCCGTCATCACGCCGGGGTCACTCCGCGCGTTTGTGGAATCGTTTCAGGACCCCCGTGTGCACGTGGTGGGGGGTGTGCTCCAGGACAGAGAAAACGTTCCGGAACCCCTCGTGGGGGCGCCGTATCCCTCGCTCAGGCGCACGCTCGCGAGTCACGGTGCGCTGCGGCTCCGCGAGACTTTTTCAGAGAACGCTCTCGTCTCGGTCCCCTGGGTCTCCGGCGGTCTTCTCGGGGTGCGGCGGGATGTGTTTCGCGCTCGCCGTGGCTTCAGGGAACGGTTTTTCCTTTACTTCGAGGATGTCGACTTTTGCCGACGCGTGCGTCTGCAGAGAGGCTGGGTTCTGCAAAACCCCGGCGTGCGGGCATTCCACCGGCGGGGGCAGAGTACACAAGCTGCCGCGCGGCGCCGCGCGTACGACGTCTCGCAGCAGCGCTACTTCTCCACCCACCGCTCCCGCCGAGAGGCATATTGTCTCCACGCGCTTCGGGCGCTGTATCGGTCCGCGAGCGCCATCCTCGGTATCCTCGTGATGAGCCTGCCGCTCGCCGTTCTCGCTGCCGGTCTCCAGGTCCGGCTTCTTGTCGCGGCGGCGGTGATCACCCTCCTCACGCTCGCGGTGAGTCGAAAGCCGATGGTCGGCATTCTCCTGCTCTGCGCGACACTCTTCCTCGGCCAATCTGCTCGTCTTCCCCTACGTTCTCTTGAAGCCACCGTCACTGACGCCGCGCTCCCGTTTGTCCTGGCGGGGCTGTTGCTTCACGCCTACCAGCGGGGAGCGCTCATTTTTTTCTTGCGTACAATCGCTGCGGCGTGGTGGATCCCCGCCGCGCTCCTCCCCGGACTCCTTTTGGCATCCGAACGCCTGCCGGGGAGCGAATGGCAGCAGGCGCTCCTGTACGCTCTTCGTCTCGGCGCCGTGCTGCTCTTGATTCCCCTCCTCAAGTGCGCGCGGGTTTCGTTCCGAGCAACAGCACGCGCGCTCGCCGGAACCGCGGCGCTCCTCGCGGGTGTGGGGTATCTCCAGTATCTGCTTCTCCCGTCGCTCCCGCCGGCGCGAGAAACGGTTCTTTCCCAGCTTCTCCTCGGCTGGTCGGGCGGCGGCTGGGACCCCCACGAGCAGCGGCTCTTCGCCACCTGGCTTGATCCAAATTTCCTCGGCGGGTTCTTCGTCTTTGTCCTTGCGCTCCACGTCGCCCAGGCAAGTTCTTTCCTCCGGAGGAGAGCGCAGCGGCGGGAACTCGTGCTCACTGTTGGGAACACGGCGCTTCTCACAAGCGCTCTCACCCTCACGCGTTCGCGGTCTTCATTCGTCGCCTTCGGAGCACTCCTTGGCAGTATGCTGTTCTGGAAGTTCGGGCGGCGGCTGTTCATCCCCGTGGCGACAAGTGTCCTCGTGATCCTCGTGATGTCCCCCCGTGTCACCGCGCGTCTCCGTGAAATCTCGCTTGCGGACCCGACGGTGCAACTTCGCCTCGCTTCCTCAAGACAGTCCCTTCGACACATTCGCGCATTTCCGGTGTTCGGCGCGGGATACAATGCGTACGGCGCGGAGCAACTCGCCGCCGGACACATCTCCTCCTTGGCGATCCACTCCCGCGGCGCCACGGATAACGTGGTCTTGATGACGCTGGCGACGACAGGACTGTGGGGCACAGCGCTTCTCGGCGGAGGAATCCTCGCCACCATCCGGAGACTCTGCGAGCGCGTGCGGCGGGGAGACGCTGCGGCCCTCGGCGCGTTCCTCGCGCTTCTTGTGCTCATCGTCCATAGCCAATTCCTCCAGAGCCTCACCTACATCCACCTCCTCGTGCCCCTCGCTCTCGTGCTTGGAAGCGCCAGCGCCATCAAGGAACGCCCGTGACGATGCATCCACTCCCTCTGCTCCTCGGTGGAGCGGCCGCGTTGCTCTTCGCGATCCGTTCGCCCCGACTCGCGATCCTCCTTCCTCTTGTGTTCCACGCGGCGTACCTCCTCCGCTCGTCGGTTGGATCGTACCCCACAACTGGCCTGGAAATCCTCCTCGTGGCCGTTGTCGCGGGCGCGTGGGTGTCGCTCGCGTCATCGCCTGTGCCGGCGGCGCGCACTGCGCTTGTCCCCTGGCGCGTCCTCGGAAAGCTCCCAACAGTTCTCCTCGCCGTGTTCCTCTCTGCCGCGACGCTGTCCGTGTTTGTCTCTCCACACGCGCGGACGAGCCTCGGGGTGTGGAAGGCAATGGTCGTCGAACCGCTCATCTACGCGATCACGCTCGTCACCGTGTTCACGAGTAAGCGGCGAGACAACTGGCCCATCGCTCGCGCCGATGCGCTCCACCCGGTGATCGTCGCCTTGGTTCTTGGCGGTCTGGTGAGTGTCGGGATCTCCCTTGCGATCCCGCAGTTTGGGGTGGACTTCGGACGCTTCCGCGGGATCTACGATGTTCCTAACTCTCTCGCGCTCGTCGTGGCGCCGCTCGTGACGCTCACGACGGTCGCGAGTCTCGCGTTGCCGGCGTCACGGGGACGCCTCTTATTCTCCGGCAGTGCCGTGGTGTTTGCGGTCGCGCTTCTCGTCACGCAGTCTCTCGCCGGGGTTCTCGCCGTGGCGCTGTCCCTGGGTTACAGTGCGCTCCGTTTTCGCGCATCTCGACGTCGTCTCGTTATCCTCCTCTTCACCTTCGCGGCGTCCGCCGCACTCTGGCAGGCGGCGAGTGGAAAGCTTCCGCATGTTGTGAGCCCCGTCTCCTCCTCTCTCCGCGCGCGCGTTGAGATCTGGTCCGTCTCCTGGGCGCTCATCAAGGACCACCCGATCCTCGGCGTGGGCCTCGGGACGTTTGAACCGGCCTACCAGGCAAAGCTCCGTGAACTTCTCGCGGAGCAGTCCAACACGCGCTCTCTCGTCCCGCAACCTCCTCTCAACCTCCCGCTCGAATGGGTCGTCCGCGATCCGCACAACATCATCTTGTCATTCTGGCTCAACACGGGTCTCCTGGGGCTCTTGTCCCTGTCCGCCCTTCTCGCTCTCGCCCTGCGTCGCTCGTGGGTGCAAGATCCCCGGACGTCCGCGTCGGACCCCGTGTCTCTTTTAGACTCCCTCCTGTCCCCTGTCGTCCTGACTCTCCTCTTCTTCGGTCTCCTGGATGTTCCGTACTGGAAAAACGACCTCGCGGTCCTCTGGTGGGTCCTTCTTGTGGTGGGTATCGGGGGTGCTCCCGCTCGGCGTGCAGGGGCGGAACGCCCCAGTGCTCAAGGAAGGTCATGGGACAGGCCGCTGCTGTTGCCCACCCACCGCTGACTGTTTCAGTTCCGTGAACTGCGGGCTGATCGTGTTCAGGATCACCCAGGCGATGAGCGCGAGAACCAAGCCGATCACCGATCGTTGGATGATCGCCTGACCTTGCGTCACCATTGCCGCGTTTCCGGCGGCGGCAAAATACGCGTACGCGCCAATGGAGATGTAGATCGCGGCCGCCACGATGCAGAGAACAATGCCGAACTGCATGATCTTTTTGACGAGGCCTGGCATGTCACTGATGTCACCGAACGGACGATCGAAATCCGGGTTCCCCGCATACACCGTTCCCCTCGCAAGAGCAAAAACACAACAGGCGATGGCGATACCGACAAAGAAGTGCCGCAGCGCTAGCCGCGAAGGGAAGACCGGGGAAGGGAGATCAGGGCCCGTTCTCGCTCTGGCAGGGGTGGTTCTTCGGGTATCCATATTCCGTGGTTCTGCGCAACCGCGCCTACTCAACCGGAACATCCGGCGTCGGGGATGAAAGCGAAGAACCGACGGCTTCCTCCGTCTGCTGCTGCTCCAGCTCCTTCCGCGCGGCTTCAATTTCCAAGACCTGCCGCGGGTCGCTCGTGATGATCTGGTCTTCCGCGTATGAAGCGACGATCTTGATCGCGACGTGCTTCAAGCCGGCGAAGAAGAGCCCTTCCCCGACGTCGCTCTCGAGGAGGAGGAACTTCTCGCCCTCCGTGAGGTAGAACGTGTCCGCGATGAGGTCAATCGCGGCGGGTGACTGCCGGAGGAGAATCTGGATGCTCGAGTTCGTCACGATCGGCTTCCCGTACCGCGAGGTGAGGAAGTCCGTGATGTCCTGGGTGATCGTCGTCACGCCGAGGTAGTACTTCCGGGCGCGCTTGGCGATGCCGAAGAGGAATTGCGCCGACTCCTCGTGCTGCATGAGCACCCACGCCTCGTCAATCACGAGGATGCGCTTCTTGAGTTGTGCGCGGATCCTCTTCCAGACGAACTGGAGGACCACGTACATCGCCATCGGCCGGAGCTGCTCCTCCATGTCGCGGAGATTGAAGACGACAAGCTGCGTCGCGAGGTCAATGTTCGTCGGCTTGTTGAACACCCCCGCGTAGGTCCCGGTCACGAACTGCTGCAGGCGCGTCGCCAGGTCCTTCCCTCCCTCCATGTCGCGGAGGATGTTGTAGAAGTCCTCGAGGGTCGGCGGATCCACCGCAAAGTTCCGGCTCTGCAGCGTGATGTCCTTCAGCGCATACGTCTCCCAAACCGCCGCGTCCACGATGGACTTCTCTTCCGCGGAGAGCCCGTCGGCCATGATGGCGATGAGGCCGGTGATGTGGGTGACTGTCTCCCGCAGGACGTCTTCGGGATTTTCGTCCTCGCGGAGCGGCGGGAGGTCGAAGGGGTTGATACGGTGCTCGGAGGAGATGGAAATGCGGAGGAACGTCCCGCCGGTCGCCTGGGCGAGGTAGCGGTATTCGTTCTCTGGGTCAATGGCGATGACGTCCACGCCGAACATCATGCTGCGGAGAATCTCCAGCTTCACCGTGTAGCTTTTCCCCGCGCCGGACTTCGCGAAGATCACCGAGTTCGCATTCTCCAGGGAGAACCGGTCGAAGATGATGAGGGAGTTGTTGTGCCGGTTAATGCCGTAGAGGATCCCCGTGTTCGAGGTAAGGTCCGAGCTCACGAACGGGAACATCGTGGAGAGCGGCGACGTGTTCATGTTCGTGTTCACCTGGAGCACGTCGTGCCCGAGGGGGAGCGTGGAGATAAACCCCTGTTCCATCTGGTAGATGGCCGGCTTCACGTAGATGAGTTTTGCTTCCAGGATTGCCTCAATGCGCGACACCGCGTCGTTGAGTTCCTTCTTCTCCTTCCCATGGACGGTGAAGTAGATGCCGACTTTGAAGAACCGCTCCGTGCCCTGGACGAGCCGGTCGCGGAGCTCCTCGATGTCCTGGTACGCAGTCTCCAGGAGCGGATCGCGCACTTGCCCCTTCTCCTGGGCCATGGCGATGCTCGCCTGGACCTGGGCGACCTTCTTCTTCAGGTTCTTGAGGATGGTGCCGGATTCGAGCGGGTAGAGGAAGATCGAGATATCCATCTCCGCGTCGAGGTTGATGAGCGGCGCGAGCCAGGTGGACTGGAGGTAGCGGGGGTAGACGAACGCGAAGAGCGTGGCGACGTACTCGCCAGAGAGTTCGATGAAACGTGGCGTGATGTTCAGCGCGGCCGGCGCGAGGATGTCGCGGAGCGTGGCAATGCCTTCTTGGTAGACGCGTTCGTACTCCTCAAGACGTTTTTCCCGTTCGCGGACAGCGGGGGTGGAGGCAGGTTTTCTGGAGAAGAGGGACATTGCGGGGGCGGTTCAAGAGTCGCGCGACTGACGCTGCCGGTACTGGCGCTCCGCTTCCTCGGGGTCCGGCGCCTGCTTCGTGAGCGTGCGGAATTTCTCAATATCCTCTGGCGTGGGAGCCGCCTCGGCGATAGATTCCGGCCGCGTGTCCTCGATGTCCAGGTCCTCGATAAGCGGGAGGCGCTGGTTTCTCGCCGTGTCGGGGTTGTAGAGGTTATAAAAGAGTTCGATAATCTCCTGGGTGTTCAGTGGCACGAGGCGCACGCCGAGGTTGCGGATGTTTCCGGCAACCTGTTCAACCCGCTGCCAGAGTTGGTCCTTGTACCGCTCGAACTCGGACTTCGTGGTGGCCGTTCCACTGCGCACGCGGAGGGCCTTGATGAACTTTGTGAATGTCCCCTCTTCCTTTGTCTGCTGGGCCGCGAAGGGAATAACGATGTAGAAGTTCTTCGTCATGACATTGGAAACCTTCACGAGTTCCTTGATGTACTCGCGGTACTCTTGAAGCTGGATCTTCATGAGCTCGCTCGCCTGGAGGTCTTCGCGGGTGTCGAGTTCTTTCATGTACGGCTGGATGTCAATCTCGCGGGACGTCACGAGGATCTGCACGGGAAAGGAAATCGCGTTGAGGAAGTCCTGGAAGCCGAAGATGATCGCGTCCTGCTCCTGTTCGCTTTTGAGCGCGAAATTCAGGCTGCTCGCCATGAGGATCGTGCGGAACGTCCCGTCGCGGAGGATGACGACGCCGTCGCGGATTTCCACGATGTCCAGGTACCGCTGGGCAGAGTTCTTCGTGCGCCGTTTTTTTGTGAGGTGTTGTTTTGGCATCGTGCATGAGTGGAGAGACGGTAGTCGAGAGGCCCGAGGCGGGAGGAACGCGGACTACGCGCCTCTCCATTCTACCGGAAACTCCCGATTCGCCCAGAGAGCGAGCATCCAGGCGCCCACGTCCTTAAAAACCCGCGGGTGCCGGCGCATCCTCGTCCACAACTTTTCCAGAGGTATCGAGAATGTGCGCGAGACTCTGGATACGGTTCTTGTTCATCGGGGCGCTCCCGCGCGCGCGGCCCAAACCCGCCTTCTCGGCGATGTCCGCGCTTGCCATGCGGATCCGAAATTCTGTTCCGCGCCGGTCCCAGAGGAACATCTTTCCCGTGAAGAGGAAATGGAACACGGCATAGAGGTACCAGATGAAGCTCCGCCCGTTCACCTTGTAGAACACCAGGAGGGTCGTGAAGAGGATGATCGGCACCGCGAGGATAATCGTCACCTGCCTGGGGAGCGAGGACGTCCAGAGGGCGCCGATGATCAAGAACATCACGACGAACATGAGGAACTGCTTCGCTGTGAGCGGTCCGATAATTTTGTCTTCGACGTCAACGAATTGCGGGACTTGGTATTGCTGCGCCATGATGCGGGGGGAGGAGGGGAGAGGGACGAGGGTTCACGGAACAGCGTCTCTACCGGGGTACAGCGGACTTTTCAAGCGTCTCGACGCGCTTCTCGAGGACTTGGAACTCTTCTCTTCCCACCTTTTCTTTCAACTCGTGGCGGATCATTCGTAGTTCTGATTTCACCGTGGTCATATCCGTGACAAGACGATCCACCTTCGACTCCATGCGACTCATCTTTTCCGTGAGGGAGGTCACCGCTGGCTCCATGCGACTCATTGTTTCCGTGAGGGAGGTCACCTTCGACTCAATCTGGTCTACCTTCTCCCGCACGGCGCCGAGTCCTTCTCCGAACACCTTGAAATCCGATCGTAGACCCTCGAGCGTGACCGTGTACTGATCGCGGGTGTGTTTCAGCTTCGCCATCCTCGCTTTAGCATACCATATGAGCAGGCGAGACTCAAACTGACCGCTCGTGTGGAACACTGGGGAGTGGGGTGGAACCGGGGGCTGCGGAAGAGACGGTTCCGTCCGCGCTCGCGGCGACAGATGGGGAAGTGGCGGTGGAGAAGACGGTGGGGGACGAGAAGGCGGGAGCGTCGGAGGGCCGGATGTCACGGAGCGCGCGCGGAGCTGCGATCAGGACCCGGGATCCGGTGCGGGCGGCGGGGACGGCGGCAGCCCGCCACGACGAGGATCACCCCCGAGCGGCGCCCCGCCGCGGAGATCCACGACGTTCTTCGGCCGCGATGGCGAAACCGGCGGACGCGGATCCTCTCCCGGTGGAATCTCGGGTGGTTCCTGTTCCCGTTCCGGCGCTCGCCGATCATCCCGCGGCCCCGAACTCGTCGGTCGTGCTCCTCCACCCGCGGCAGTCACGCCTTGTTTCCGCTGATTCCGTTCATAGAGCTGGGAAATCTGGAAATAGTTCGGGGAAATCACCTGTGCGGTCAAGACGCGCACGATGTCGTCGGCAATCGGGGGTTCGACGCCAACACGCTCACGGACGAGCGCGCGTATGCTGGCGGCGGATTCCCGTCCGATGAGAATGTCCCGCACGACGCGGGCGGTTTCCTTGACCTGGTCCGTGGATAACGCGTGCTTCACGATGATGAGGTTCCAGATCGCGGCGGCCGTCGTTTCGGCGGTGAGGACGTTCTGGATGTTCTGCGGCAGCGAGTCAATGCGTTCCGTGATGCCCTCCGTCGACTGCCGGCTCTCGAGGTCAATGAAGAACGGACTCGCGGCCAGGAACATGGCGAGGCGCTCGGTGGGGTCAGGAGACTCGGGCATGGGTATCGTCATGATAGGTGATGATGGCAGAAAGAACTACGGGAGTGCGGCGTTGGCGTCAGTTTCCGCGGCATGGCCTATGGCGTTGTAAGCCACTCACGCAGCGTATCTTCATGGCTTCGGTTTGTCCTTGGGCGGGGTGTACACGCCGCGGCGTTTGGCGGCTGTCTTGAGCGAGTCTTCGAGTCTCCCCTTCTCATCAAGGGCTTTCAGGAGCTCTGTCAGCTCTTTCCGCCCCGGCTCATCGAGCCGTTCCGAAAACTTCGTGATGCTTCCCGGGGTGAGGTCAACGGGGAGTCTCTGGAGGTCAATGTCTGCGACCTTTGTCGTTTGCTCGACCTTATAGCGCGCGGCTGCGAGCGCGGCGCGGACTTCATCGCGTTGTTCTGGTTTCTCCAGGTCCTCGTTCTTGATCTTGCTAATGTTCTTGCGAACGTTGGCAACATTTTTTGCATCGAGGAGCGTTTTGTGCTGGGTAACGAGCTGTTCTTTCGCCGCGGACGTTGCTGTGGGTTTCCCTGCTTCCGCAAGGTTCTTCGTGAGGTCTGTGTGCGATATTCCCGCTGCTCGCGACGACGGGAACTGTACAGCATACGCTTTGTTAATGTCTTCACGAAGCTTCGAACCACGCGGGGCGACGCGCCGCGCAACCTCGAATTCTTCCTCCGTCTCGAGATTCCCGTCTTTCGCCGCTTGCGCGACCGCACCGAGATTGCCGGCTATGACTCCGCGTCGCTGCTGCGCTTTGTCCCTTCCCGCCCACGGCTTCTGCGCTTCCGCAATTTGTTTCTGCAGGCCTTCCTCCCCCGTATACAGCGCCTTCCCGGTCTGGATTATCGTTCCCCCGACCTGCGTTTTTCCTCCCGCGCCAAGACCCGCGCCGATGAGGGCTCCTGCTGGTCCCCCAACGAGCCCGCCGATGATTGCGCCAGACACTCCCGCCGCTGTTTTCGGCGCCTTTTCAGACACGCGTTTCAAGCCGTACCCTACTGCGCGGGCACCGATGATCGCCGGGGCGGCGGACAGTTTTGTGAGATTTTTCGCTAACCCAACTGCGCCCTCCGCTCCCGCGATGCTCAGCGCTTTTGCGACGTATACCGCGACAATGATGAACATGGAAACAATGAACAGCTGGAACATGGAGACGAAGACAGCTCTGCCCGCTTGGGGTATGGTGTTGAGTGCGCCTTCTCGCGCAATCTGTTCTAAAATTCCCCCTTCCCCTCTCGCGTTGACCTGGCCGGCAAGCACAATGGAAATGGAAAGAAAGAACACGATGGCGGGATAGAAGAATACATACCGGAGAAAGTTGTCCCACCACTTGGTTGCCCACGCGCTGGTCTTGGGGACAATGGAGGCCACGTACGGAACAGGAGAAAGAATGAGGAGGAAGATGAGCACCGCGATCCGAATAGCGAGGAGGAGACTAAGGACAACCAAGGAAAAGTAAAAGATGATGAGGAAGACCAACGCGACCATTTTTGCCAGAATGATTCTCAGGCCTGCATTTCTTTCAGTGTTAAGGCCAATGGCTGCGTCGGGATTTATGCTAAACGTCCGGACCTCCATGCCTAAAATGGACAGAGTATGCCCTCCGTATGTGTACAGGGTCGCGATACCCCCAGAGTTTACAAGGTAGCATGTCAGTGCCGATCCCACGCGACGCCCTGCGGCATCCTCTCGGCACGCTCCAGTCCTATTATTGTTCCCTAAGTACGCAAACGAACCCCCGGCGAGGACGTTCCCGACCTGGAGGAACGCGCCCGCAATCGCCAGACTGAAGTTCACGAGGAGCGCGGCGATGAGGAGTTGCGGGAGGAGCTTCTTTATATTGTAGGATTCAATGCCGGCGATGGTGGCAAAGGCAATCACCAGGAGCGCGAGGATGAAGACGAAGTTCAGCATGTCGCGCACGAATTGCCAGGCGGTCTGAACGGCCGGTGCGCCGGCCAGCTTGTCGAACAGAAGGATCAAGTCAATAGACTTTCCCACGAGCGAGATGAGAATACCGAAGAACCACATGAGCAGCCACAAGAGGAAGTCGAGGATCATCAAAAACACGCTCATAGCATATGAGAGAGTGGCGTTGCCGAGAGCGTCGGCCGCAGCGCCTATCGGATTAATGGCCTGTCCAGGAGGCCGGGGTCGCTCAAACTGATTCGGTAATCCTGGGACCTGGTCGAATTGACCAACAGCGTGGGGTGGATACGCAACAACAATGATCGAGAACGCGAGGGGAATGGTCGCGAGACAAAGGACGCGTGTCCACGCACGCCGGCTACGGGGCAGCGAAAGCATCAGTGGAGACAAGGAGATGCGCGATCAGGCCGGCGGAGTTCGCGACATCTTCAATAAATACGGCATGGACGTCAGCAGTCCCCGTGCTGGAGATGAGCCAGACGCAGCTCTCGGGATTGACGAACTTGTTCGCCTCGAGCGTGATCGTGCCCCCGGAAAAGAAATCTTGACCACTGATATTCAGGAGCGAAGAGACAGGGACATAGGTGCTGTTCCACGCCCCACCGTCGGCACTCAAGGGCAGGCTCGAAAGCGCCGCGATGCCCTTCGCGACGTCGGCGGAGATGCTCGGTGTCTGGTTCTGACACTGGATGACGGGGGGATTCATAGGAATGTCGGCGAGCTGTTGCGGCGGATTTCCGCCGGTTCCCCCGCCACTCCCAAGTTGCGCAGGATTGAAGCTCTGGAGCAGGGAGTTGAACGCTTCGGTGCCAAGGCGGTTGCTGAGTCCCCCCGCTGTGGACGAGCCGAAGAAGTCCAAAGCCTTCGCGATGGTATCGAGCTGCCGCTGGACGGTGTTGGCAACCTGCTGCGCCAGCGCCGCGAGCACTTGCTGATTGACGAGATCTGCGGTGAGCGTTGGCGGCGGTTGCCCAAGACCCGTCAGCGAGACGGATCGTCCCGCCCCTCCGGCATTGAGGCGGTCCCCAATCTCGGCGGCCACGATCGGGGCTTGTCCTTCGCGGTTCAGGAGCGGATGGGGGAGCGGTTGGTCCGGATTGGTCACGGCGAGAGAGGTATCCAGGGCCTCCGTGACAAGGAGGCCTGGCGTGCGTACGAGAACGTCTTGGATTTTCTCGTTAAAGCTGGCGTCCTTGGCGATAATGTTCGTGCCGGCGCCTTGCGCCGACCCGCTGGACGAGCTCCCGCTGCGGAAGATCAGGTCGTCGTCCAGTTGCCCAGTAAATTCGGGGAACGGACGGCCTGGCTCCTTAATATTTTCCAGCGCGGTCCGGAGATGCTCCTTCATCGCATCTTGGTAGAGGCTGGCGAATGTCTCGCGGCTCCAGGGGTTTTTTGACGGCTGCAGAATTGCGTCAAGCTCGGTAAGACTCTGTAGGGGCTCGTAGGGTTTTGCGACCCGTAACCCCCCTACGCCGCTGGCGTCTTGGATCCGCGGGTCGTTGAGACCGAAGCCAAACCAGCTCACCATCAACTTTTTTAGGAAGGTTGTTTCTTCGTCAGGGACGCCGAGGTTTTTCCAGGCGTCGATAAGGTTCCCCTTGCCGCGTTCCGCACCCGTGGGTCCGGTCCCCGCGACCTTCGCGACGACTTCATTGGCGATCACCGCGTCGCGGAAAAGCGGGCATTTCTCCTGGACGCCGACGAACTCCTTTTCCGTTTGCTTGGAGAGAATCGCGCATTTCTCGAGCGTCCGGACGATATGCAGGAGGGAATCCTCTTCTGCCAACGGCGATTGCGCCAGAACGACGCCGTGGAATTCGAGGATGAGGAGCAGCGAGAATCCGGATATCACAAACCCGCTGCCGGCAAGAATGCCAAACCGTCGGAGGAAGCGTCGTGGGCGTTGGGGGCGCATACAGGTCTAGAACACCGAGCCGAGAGCGGACTCTGGACAGTTCCTGCCTGTTTCCGCGATCTCGGGTCCGAAGATTTGCGTCGCCGCGCGGCAGGCAATGTATCCCAAGAGGACGCGCGTTTCCTCGGCCCGCGCGCGGCGTTCCAGGCGTTCGCGGTAGTAGACGTCGCCGTCGTCGGAGGTGACGGCGCGGACACGGATGCGCGGGAGCGACTCGCGCTCGAGGGGTTCCAGGGGGGGCGTAACAATGATCCTCCCGCCAGAGGTCCGAGAGACAATGTGCCTTTCCGGCGGGGGCGTATAGTTCCCAGTCTGAATGAATGTTCCGAGGCGCTGGTCGGCTTTGATGGTGGGGTGGTCTCCTGGGGGACGGGCGTTCAAAACCGGCGGCTCAACATAGTCGGCTTGGTTCAAGGCGGCGAGGACGTTGTAGAAGAGTTGTTCCTGTCCGCGGTCCGTGTAGAAGACGGCATGGGGGTCGGCGTAGGCAGGGTGCACGATAGCGAGAAGGCCGCTGCCGGTGAGAAGCATGAAGAGCACGCGTCGCCAGGCGCGCGCGGTGCGCGTGGCGTTGCGGGTTGCGGGTTGCGGGATGAGGAATACCACGGTCGAGCTTCCCCTTCCTGTGTCCCGCATCTCTGTTGCCTTCGTGAGTGTTCGCTCCATAGGTGATCGTCTCAATCACGAGATATTGTACTTCTTTTCGAGGGATTGGATATCGTTCCCGACTTTCTCAAAGGTCGTGCGGAGTTCACTGATTCGTGAGGCTGCCACGAGGGCGCCGACGAAGTCCGTCGCGTAGTGCTGGAGTTTCACGGTGTTCTCCTCGAGGGCGATGGTTCCCGTGAGGTAGAGCACGTGGAGATTGAGCGCTTCCTCGGGCACCGCGGTTTCCTTGAGGACCGTGACGTTCTGGCGGATCTTCCGGAGCACGTCGTCAAGCGGCGCGGGGTCCCTTTTTTCCGTGAGCGCCGTAAACGCCGTGGTGATGTCCTCCGCGTCCACGCGGGCGAGTCGGGCGTTCTGCGGAATGGAAATCGCGTCGAGGTATCTCCTGATGACTTCCTTCCCCACGCCGGGGTCACGCCGGATCTCGTTTGGAGATACGCGCGGGAGCGCGACCCGCGTGTTCTCCTCGTTCACAAAATCTCGAAGGGCTTCATTATTGCCGAGGATCCCCGCTTTCGTCGCGGGGAGCTTTTTCTCGCTCAAGAACCGTTCCGTGGACGTCGGGAGATCAGGGAGCGGCGACGCCGCGGGTGGAGAGCCGAGAGGTGATGGTCGAGGGGTGGCGCCGATCTTGTCGTGCGGCGAGGGGATGATGGGGTCGTAGCCATTCGCAACCTCTCGCCCGTCAATGTAGCCGTCACCATCGGTATCGGCGACGCGGGGGTCCGTGCCGTAGAGGGATTCGAGAGTGTCCGGCAGGCCATCCTGGTCGCTGTCGGTTTCTACGCGCGCTGGCGGCAGAATGTCGTCTGTGGACCCGGCGAGCTTTTCCGGAAGGGGTGGCGGTGTCGAAGATTCCGGCAGTCCCGGAGTTCTCTTCGCGGTCGCCGACCACAGCGCGCGCATCGCGAGGGTGACCGAGGAAAGGATGACGAGGGTACCGAGCGCGGTGCCCACGATCATGAGCGCGCGCGCCTTCGCGGTGGCAGGTCTAGAACCCATGGTCGGCATTGAACGGCTCGAGACATTCGGCGACGGTGGTGACCAAGCGATCGTGCCGCGTAATGGCTCGGCAATCTTCGCAGGTCCGGTTGTCGTCTTCCGGACAGCGGTCGCTCACCGCATAGGAGAGGGTATGCTGGCCGCCCTTTGAACACCGGCACGAGCAGTCATTCGCCCAGTACGGGTCGCTGTCCGCCCCGCCGCAGGGAGTGCCGTGTCCGGAGGTGTCCGTGATGGGGGACGGGCGGACGACAACTTTCGCAGACAGTGGTGGCGGGACGACTGGAGGGTGGTAGTCCTTCTTGGCTCTGATCCCAAGGTACAAGGGATTCGGGACACGATACGCGCTCACAAGCGCGGGTACGAACCCTGGGAAGTAGTCTGCCGCGTCCTTGGTTCCGCGGTACAACGGGTTGGGGATCCGGAACGCGAACGACTGGACAAAACGCTGGAGGAGCTCCAGCGTCTCCTGTGTCACGGACGGCGGCACGCCTCGGTACGGATCCCAGAACGCGATCGAGGGAGCAGCCGCCGCAGTCCAGGGCAGGGTCATGAAGAGCAGGAGGAGAAGGACAAAGCCACGCATCGCGCCAGTATCGTAGCATGAGATTGTTTTCGCCTCTCTTCCGGGCGATCAGCGTGCTTGGTGGAGGTCGCGGGAAAGGACGACGAGGAAGGCCATCGTCGCGATGCCAAAGAGGAACGGCAAAAGCCAGCTCGCGATGGGGAGCGGTGCGGACCCAGACGTGATGACGATGCCGACGAGAACCCACGCAAACAGACGCTTGAACAAGGGGAGCAGGTGTCTCCGGACGAGCTCTATGCTGTGCGTGAGGCACCCGAACCCGCCCTCCGCGTGCCGAAGCGCGGCGGCGATGGGCGCGAAAGACAACACCGCAGCAAGGAGAAGCGCGGGGACGGAGAGCGCCACGGTGACAAACGCCATCACCGTGTCGAGAGTGAGCGCGGCAACGACATCACCGCCAAGCGCGCGGATCCCGAAGTACCAGTTCGTGAGGAGAAGCGTGGGGAGCATGGAGGCGGCGACGAGGAAGGCGACGAGGAGTTCCGTCCAGAAGTACGGGATGAACCGCCGCGCGGCTTCACGGAGCGTCGCGGTTGCCGAGAGCCGCGTGCCAAAGAGGATAAAGAGTCCTGCCATCGAAAGGAGGCTCAAGCCAACAAAGCCCACAATGCCGAGAAGCGCGAGGAGTTGGGACACGAGGCTCGTCTGATCGTCCGAGAGTCCGTTCAGGGCCAAGGCCTGCGCCTCCACCGTATACGGGAGGATGAGGAGCGTCGGGATGAGTGGGACGAGCGCAATGGGCACCGCTTCCCGCCCACGGGAACGAACGAGGCGCCAGGTGGCGGTGAGTTCAGACGAGAACGATTTGAGTGCGGCCATGTGGGTGTTCCTCCAATGATTTCTAGTCTACCTTTTCGCGAAATGTTGTTCAACCGGAACGCCTAGTCGTTGCAAGCTGGGATCGGATCCCGTGTCACTCTGCATGTTCTGGCGGAGACACTCTTGGCCCTGGCTACGCTTCTTTACGTCGCGCACTCACGGGCTCACGGTTACCGTCGCTGGGCACGGACTTGTCGCGGTGAGCGTCCCGCTTCCCGTGCACATCGTGAAGCTTCCTTCCGTCGAGAACTTCAGCACGTGGGACTTCGTTGTCGGAATTTCGATGCGCAGCGGTTGTTTGTTGGAACCCGCAGGGTACCGCACTTCGACCATCCGCGCGTCCGCCTCTGCGTTATACACGGTGACACGCTCGTCTTTCTTGAGACCCAGGGTTTCCGGGTATATCAAATTCTGAATGAGATACAGGGCTTTGCTCTCGAAGCTGGCGGTGTTTGGGGTCGCCGACGGCACCGTCGTCGGTGTCGGCGTCGGTGTCGGCGTTGGCGTTGGCGTTGGCAGAGGAGTCGGAACGGGGGTCGCCACCGGACGAGGTCGTGACCTCACAGGGTTGACATTCGCGGGAAGCGCTGGTTGCTCATCCACGTTCCCCCTCTGGGGAGTTTGTCCTCCTTGCTGGAAGAGCTGCATGAGCATCATCATGAGCATCATCAGGAGCATCGGGTTCTTCAGAAGGCCGCCGAGGAGGCCGCCTGCGCCCCTTCCTCCGTCCTCTCCTCCGCCCTCTTCTTGCGCGTTCACCGGTGCTGGCGTGAAGACGAGAACCGACGGAAGCATTATTTTGAAGAGGAATACCAGAAGAAGACCGGCGGAAACCAGCCGTTTCCTCCGGGAATTGTTTATTGTGTGGTGATGTATCTGGGTGTGCATAAATCTCTGTGAGAACTCTTGAAGCAGTGTACGACGTTCACCCCTTGACGGTCAACCGCGAAAGGTCATCGCGAAAGGTCTGGAGTCGTGGGAGGTTCGCCGCCAGCGCGTCCTGGAGTTCTCGGGTGGCGAGGTACGCGCGCGCGGGGTCGTTCGCGGCGGTCTGCTCGATCATCTGGAAACGGCGGATCGCGAAGCGGACGGTGGCGACGAAAAGGCGGTGGTATTCGACCGCGCTCGCGGGTGTCGGTGTGGCGAGGAGCGTCTGTTCGTACTGCTGCCAGATGACGCGGACGCCCGCGAGGCTCTCTGTCATACCGCTGAACGCGGCGGCGAGCGCGTTCGAGAGGCGCGTCGTGTCCGTGATCGCCGTGGGGCTGATGGCGTCCAGCGTCGCGAGGTACGTCTGGACGTCCGTCGCCGTATTGGTGGCGGCGATGGTGAACTCGCTCACGCGGACTTCGGGAAGTGTCGTGTCGAGTCGCGCGCTGTCGAGGAGCTGCTGGACCCGTTCCGGGGAGACCGGGATTTTGTTCGCCTCGCGGAGCGGCCGGTTGCCGAGGAAGATGCCAGCGAGTCCCTCCGTGTAATTCGTGGACCGGGAGTTCGGGCGGAGCGACTCCGCGGCCTGCTCCGCGGCGCGCACGCGGCGCGCGGGAAGCGCGTCACTCCCGCGCCCGTCGCCCTTCGTTGCGGGATCAAACCCCTGACGCACTTCCGCGCCGTCCGGGAAACCGTCGCCGTCCGTGTCCGGCGCGAAGGGGTCCGTGCGCCATTGGAATTCTTCGTTTTCGAGGAGCACGTCGCGATCACTGTCTAGACGAACGTTCCCGGCGCGCAACGGGTCGTATCCGTTCTTGATTTCCTCTGCGTCCGTGTGTCCGTCGCCGTCCGTGTCAGGATTGTTCTTCTCCGTACGGTAGAGGTCTTCGACAGCATCCGGGAGGAGGTCGCCGTCTTGGTCCGGCTGTCCCGGCCAGGTATCCGGATGGACCGCGGTCGCGCTGGTGTTTGCCCCTCCCGGGGGAAAGAGCGAATCGTCGTTGCCTGTTCCCGTCGTGGCGAGAAGCGGATCTTCATTGAGATCCCCCGGCGCGAACGTCCCTTGCGGGGATGCCCGAGGGCGGCTCAAAAGAACGTACGCCCCGTACGCGGCAACGGTAATTGTCAGGACGCCGAGACTAATAAAGAAGAGCGGTTTCGCCATGATCGTGGCTGCGTGGCAAGTATAGCACGGTGCGTGAGATGAAGGATGACCCGACGAGTGATAGACCGTAAGCGCGAGGGACGAGGAGTGACGTTCCGTTCATCATCTTCTGTTTTGCCCAGCGCCTCGCCATATTGTTTCGTTCAAGCGTGCGCTGACAGGGAGGGCGCGCTCCTCGTTCTCGCCATCGCTATCGTCTACTCCGTCTCCAGAGCGACGGCATCAAGTATGGCGCGTTTCGCTTGGAGATCCGCGAGGTACTGTGGGAGATCTGTCACGATTTCCCAAGCCGCCTGCTCCATGGCGGCGGGGTTTTCCTCGGCAGCACTTTCCATGACCCCAAGTTTTTCGTAGATGTACCGCGTCAGCGCAATGTGCAGTTCGTGGTACGGGAGGGCATTCTCCGGAGTGGGGATCGCGAGAAGCGCGCGCGTATAGGTATGGATCCCGGCGCGGACATCTGTGAGCTTTCGGGAATCGCCGACGATGGCGCTTTGGAGAGCCTCAATGAGGAGCTGGCCATCGCTGCCGAACGGGACCGGCACGGCATCCGCGGCCACGAGATACGCGCGCACGGCTGCCGCGCTCGTGTCGGTGGTTATGGTGAGCTCGCGCTTCTCAACCTTTGGCAGCGTGGTCGACGGTGGCGCACTCGTCGGAAACGCGGTGGCGGTGGGTCTGGTTGTCGGTGCGGTAGTCGGCGGTGGTGTCGGGGAAATCGTCGGGAGCACGCTCGGGCAATTCCGGAGCTTGTCGCTTCCTTGTCCGTCTCCTTTGGTGACGGGATCGAAGCAGTTCCGAACTTCGGCGCCATCGGTAAATCCGTCCCCGTCGGTGTCCGGGTTTGCCGGATTTGTGTTCCACGAACATTCTTCGTTCTCAAGCAGGCCGTCGCCATCGCTGTCGAGCCGCGCCGCGCCCGCGACACGCGGATCATGTCCGCTCCGAACTTCCTCGCCGTCGGTCACGCCGTCGCCGTCCGTATCGGCGACGTTCATGTCTGTTCCGTACGTGCTCTCCAGAATATCGGGGAGGAGGTCGAGATCGTTATCGGTGAGGTCTGCGCGAAGCGCGAGACACGCATTTGTCGCTCCAGGGCTTGCCGTGGTGATGGGTGTCGGGGAGAACAGCGGGGTGTCCGAGGCGGGATTGGGGAAAAGCGTGATGTCGGGAGACGCGCTCGGTGACGCCAGTGGCGGCACTGGTTGGCGGCCGCGGGTTACGAAGAAGACCAGAATGAAAAGACCCACGACGACGCCTGCGCCGGCAATGATGAGTGTGCGTCGGGACATGGGTGTTGGTTTCTGGTGTTTTTCTCTGGGGTCACCGCTTCACGGCGCCGCGGGCGGGGCGGACGGCGGTGTGAAGACCCTTCCGATGAGCGTGCCGAGTTCTTGTGGGTCTACGGAATACCGGTCTGCCAGATTGTCACTTGGTGTTGGCGACGGTGGGATCGTCGGCGCGGCGGTGGCCACGAGCACGTGTTGTTCCTGCGGGGGTGGCAGCAGCGCCTGCGCGCGCGTGAGTTCCAGAGGACTTCTGTGGAAGATCCGGGAAACGCCGAAGCCCGCGAGCGCAAGCATGCCGCCGATCCCCATGCCGACGAGGACGCTCGTGCGCTTCGTGAGGTTCATGGGAACAGTGTAGGGAGAAATGCGCGGAACGGGAAGAGATGAACGAGTGGCCGTCGAAAAACGTCACTGCTCACGCATCTGAAAACTACCTCGTCATTGCGAGGGGGAGACTACCTCCGAAGTCCTCTCATGTCATCCCCGCGCAAACGACACGTTGCGTGTCGTCCCGGAGCGTCATCGGAGACCAAGCACCGCGGTGTCGTCCCGGAACTCCTCTCGGACTTTGAAAGCTCACCATACCCGTCGTTGTTTCGAGCGGAACTTGCGTGGAGCCCTGTACCAGTGATCGGTGCCGGGCGGAGCGAAGCGACACGGTGAGTCTCGTCCCCGCGCACGCGGGGACGACGTTCGTCTCGGACCCTCGATGCCGCTCGCGGGCGACTTCCTTGAAGCTGTCGGATTGCTTCGCTTTGCCCGCCGTAGCCTCGTGCGAAGGCTGGGCGAAGGCGGGTCGTCACGCCATCGTGGGACTCCGCGCAAAGACGATTCCTTTCCCGTCAGTGAGCAGTGATCTTTCTGACCCCTACGCGTGCCCGATGAGCGATGCGAGGAGGATGGGAAGTTGCTCCCCTGCGGCATCGCCGTTCTTCAGGATTTCGCGCAGGACCTCTCGCGCGCGACAGAGTTCCCGGTGCTGCGGACCGGACACGCTTCCGTGGATCGTAAGGTCGAGAAGATCCGTCGCTCGCTCCGCGCTCCTTTCAGCCGTCCGGGGATCATGGAGAGTGCGCCAATGCTCCATGCGCTTGAGCTCTGTGCCAATCATGAGCATCTGCTCCCGACGAGAAAACTTCTGCCAGTGTTCGGGCGTGAGACCGGGATGCGGCGTCATGGCAGTGGCAGGAGCGATCGCAGGATGTGTTCCACCGCTGCGCGTACCGTCGGATCCTGGATCTCCATGTTTCGACTTCCCTGCCGCGGACGAATATTGATGAGGGAGGTGTACTCGATCTGCCGATCCCGCGGCTGCGCGGGGTACACGTTCGCGCCCCAGAGGTCCTCCTGTTGCGAGCCGTCGTCAAGGAGGAGGGATTCTCCATCGGCATGGAGGCTCCCGCCAAGGGCAAGGAGGTGTCGGCGCACATCCACCACCGCCTTCACCATGTCACCGAATCCCTGATCGACGGCTGCGCGTACGGCACTTGGCGTCGCCGTGGTGCGAACAATCTGCGCGTCCATGCTGTCCATTGTGACACGGGGTTCCCCAGGCGCAAGCGGGACCCCCCGTCCCTCAAGCCCATCTCCACACCATCCCGGCCCACCGTCTTTGCGAGCGCAGTCATGAATAAGGAACGGTGCATCATGAGGCACAACAAACTCGCAGGATGACCGATCGGTCGTCCGAGTGGACTCATTCCCCCTTGCGGGACCCGTCCAGCGGCTTGTTCTTCGAACTCCTTACAGAACTGCGGAAGTTCTGTGACGTTGCAGAGGAGGATTCACCGTGTCGCCGTCGCGACACGCGGAGTCCGGCGAGCCCCCAAGCTTTTTCCTCGGAGTTCTTGGTAGATCGTGAAAAGAAATGCTGCGCCGAACATCGCCATGATGAACGGCACGACGAAGTTCGCATACGGGAGAGGATCCATGGCGGTGCAGAAGACGACAAAGAGGAGGACCCAAAGCAGAAGTCGTCCGGCAACTGCCCAGAACATCCGTGGCTGTCTGACAAGCTGTTGTGAATAGGAAAGAGCGAGAAATCCTCCTGGCGCATGACCGACTGCGGTCGCCAGAGGAGCATACCCGAACACTACCGCGACCGCGAAGGGAAGCAGGGCGAAGAGGAGCATGACGGGAAGAGCGAACAGGTCAGCGATATTCCCGAGAAGCGCTGCTTCCAGCGCGGGGCGGATGCCGACGGAATACCAGGCCTGGAAGAACACGAGTGGAAGAAAGGCAATGACAATAGCCAGGACGACGAGGAGCTCCGTCCACAGAAGCGGCCAGAAGCGTTTCCATCCCGCAGAGAAGGCTTGACGGACTCCAGGATCCGCACGGTGGGCAAGCGCAAAGAATACGCCGCCACGCGCAGGGATCGTCCACACGTAGTATCCGACGATCCCGACGATTCCAAAGAACGCAAGAAGAGGGGAAAAACCGCTGTTCTCGACACCAATTCCCCCCTGCGCCATTTGCCCAATGAGAAAAGGGAAAAGCAACACGAGAGGCAACACGGGCAGCACTCCCACGAGGGCAATGGTCTTCCAGCGCGCAGCAAAGAGATGCCAGGCGCTCGCGAACTCTTGCGTGAGGGGGGAAAGGGAGGAGGGAGTGGACATGTCCTGTAGTGTGTTGTGTATATCTTCGCTATGGGTACATGCAGTCTACCAGCTTCCCCGCCATAGCGCTAGGTGGTCGTGGA
>CAYJQK010000002.1:0-4851 GCA_964372305.1 uncultured Candidatus Saccharibacteria bacterium
CGAGAGTCCGATACGAACGGGTCCCCGCGTGCGCGGGGAAGACACCCCCGTGTCGCTTCGCTCCGCCCGGCACCGATCACTCGTACAGGGCTCCACGTCGTTCCGCTCGTAAAGACGATCATTCTTTCTGCCGTCTTTGCGAGGAACCATGCGTCTGATTGCGGGCCTCGCCAGGGTATTGTGGAGATGGGTTCGAGAGGGGACCTCCTCGGGAGGTACCTCTGGTGCTTCTTGAGGACTCGGGTCGAGAGTTTTTTCTTTTCCTCCTTGCTCTGCTGCGTGCACACGTGGCGTCCGGAGATCGGGATGCGTGCTCTGGTCGTGAAGATCACTCTCAGGCTCGAAGGGTGTCGCGGCGAGGCTCGGCGCCTGTTCGAACGACTCGCGGGGCCGCGGGCTCGGAGGCATCCCCCGCGGCAGACGCTCCGGCTCGGGCGTCATCCGTTCGTCTCTTGAGGATACCCCAGGAGATTGCGGAGCAGTCTTCTGGGGAACAAAGGAAGGAGACATCTCCTTTCCCTGGAGAGAGGAAGGCGGAGTTTCTGGACTTGTGAATACGCGGTCACGGCCGCTGGACTCGGGGATCTGTTTCACGAATTGATGGATGCGCTGCGCCGCATTCGGTTCCATCTCTCCAGCAGCGGATTTCGCGGGCCAGAATTCGTGGAGTTCACGAGGGAAGGGAGTGGTGGCGTTCGACATCACGAGATCGAGTGACCGTGGGTGCGTGAGCTCCGGCATGCTGAACACGGAGAGCGCGTGGTCTATCTGAAAAACGTGCACTTCGTCTCGCTGGCTCACGGGCGTCGCTTCGGGGGCAGCGTTCGACTCCCGCAAGAGATCAGAGAGGATGGGATCACGATTGTCCGCCACGATCTGTTCGTCACTCGTGCCGCCATCGTCAGGGTTTTCGTGGGGCGCCCGCGCGCGCTCGAAGTAGTGCGTCGTGATTTCTCCGGACACGGGATCGTGCTCCGTGACACTGCGAAGGTGCGCCCACTCTCCCGTGCCGACATACGATGTCGCTCCCGTTTGGAGAAGCGTCTCAAAGCGCGCTTCCCCTTCTCGCCGGTCGTCTCCCGACGAGCATTCGATCTCGGCGCGGAAGCTTTCGCACGATTTCGTTTCGGAATTTCTGAAGGTGAAGCCCTCCGTGAGCCAAGCGGCGACATCCGGCGATCGTTCACGCGGATCCTCGTTGGTCCATGGTTCTCCTCCGTCCTGTTCGTTGTCGGCGATGCTCTCGATATCTCGCGCCTCTCTCAGCGGGAGAAATCGGAAGTCATCCGCGCGATCCACGTCGTCAAGACGATCGTCCTTTAAGTCCGCTTCGGCGACGTGTTCCATGCTCTCGATCATCGTTCGTTCTTTATGAGGAGATCATCAAGTTCGAACGTGGCCGCGGGCCCGCGTTCCACATGAACCGTGCCGTGCTCGTTGATTTCCGCAGGTCGCCCAGCAGGGCGAGTCTCACTCACGAAAGGCCGCCCGTCCGCACGCTCACCATACGCGAGCTCAACGCGAGAACCGTGGCGTTGCGCAACACACCCGTCGATCACCGTGCCATTCAACGTTTCGCTCCGCCAGGTTGCCAGTTTTCCGTTCAAGATCCGCGGGAGGAATTCTTCTCGGTAGTAGGGGAGGTCGGCGGGATCAAGCAGCCGGCTTAACGGCTCACCATCGAGGATGAGCTCATGCTCGAATCCGGGCAGATTCGAGGGACCGAGATCTCCGACATAGCGCGTAATGACGGCGTCTGTGGAGGGGAACCAGGAATCGAAGAGCGCGCGGGGCGTTTCTTCTCGCTCCATGTCCGCAAGAGATTCCGGCGAAGCAAAGGGTTGCTCGACGTCCGAGGCGAACGTCTCCTCGTCCCAGGTGCGTGTCGTTGAATTGTCGGTGAGCGCGGTCGGGGTCATGAAGATGGCGTGATGACGAAAACTCTTCACATCCCGAGACGTGGAGGGTCGTTCTCTCGCGCAATAATCCATGAGAACGCTCCGACGCCTCCTGCTCGGGAGGGCTTGTAGGCGCAAGACGAGAGTCGGTAATCGGGCTTGCTCTACACGCTGCAGAGCTTACCGTAGCGGCACTGCGCCGGATTCTCACCGGTCTTCCCCGAATCTCTCGCGATCATTGAGTTGTGGAAAAGTGGCTTCGCCTGTATTGTACGGCGCTCGGCGGCATCGTCAACCACATGCGTGAGACCGTCGAAAAACTCGATACCTCCCTCATGAAATACGTCTCTGGTTGAGAAATTCCCTCGTGACCGGGGAGTTTTTCGACGGTCTCATGTGTGACGGACTCACGCTCCGGACACTTGAGAGACTTTCGACCAGAAATCGGACGCCAGACACCGGAAACCAGAGACCAGAAACCGCAGCGTGCGGCCGAACGTTTCGTCCGGTTTCCGGTGTCGTATTTGCGGTTTGAGATGGTTGCTACAGGGGTGGGTTTGGGGCGAGAAGACCGGAGGTAACGGAAAAGGCAAGGCGGAGACTGATGACAAGAAGCAGGACCCCACCCAGCACGATCACGATGATCGCCAGGAGATTGAATTGCTGCGGACTGAAGGAGCCGCGGTACATGACGGGAGTATACCAGATGGGTATGGTATTGTGCGCATAGGGGTCAGGGACTCTTTTCTTTACCTCTCGGTTTCCCCGGGAAGCTGAAGAAAAAGGCGTCTGACCACTTTTCCGTCGCGGCAGTGGCCAGGAGCAGCGACGCCAGGACGAGCAGCCCAACAAGAAACCAGGAACGGGCATCGCCCCGGATCACGAGCGTGGAAAGTCCACCCATGAATCCCAGCGTTGCCACAACGTGTACGGTACGCAAACGGCGGACCGGCAGTTTGGCGCCGGACTGGGGAAGAAGCGTCATGGCCGCGAGCGCCGCGGTCAGCATCGCCACAACAAAGACAGACTCGGTTTCGCGGAAGCCAAAGACCGCATCCCCTGCGAAGGACAATGCGCTCAAAAACAGTAGCCCGAGGGCGAGGCTGGTGCGTCGGTCGGCGAGTTCAAGAATCATGGATGTATCGGAGAACGGAAAAGCGCGCGCCGGACTGTTCCCGTCAAACGTGCTCGGAGGTCTTGTGGATCCGGCCACGCGGGAGCGATGGCAGCGCGGAACGCCGTGACGCGAATGAGCGGCGGTGCGCCGCTCCGCATGTTGGTGAACAGCATGATGTCGAACGCGCCGTCGGGATGCTGAAATGCGGTCGTGAGCGGTACGGTGACCGTTCTCGTCCAGATGGTGCGCTCGATGCCGAGCGGGACGTACGCAGCGTAGATTGCCGCGAAGGCGTCGGGGGTATCGCCAATGCGGAACGGCGCCGTCCGCACGTGAGGTTGCGCGAGCGTGGTGTTTCCGAAGAGCCCGATCATCCCACTCGTTGGCTGGTCACGAAGAAACTCCGCGACAGAACTTGCCGTTGACTGCGTGCGTGAGTTGATGAAGATCGTCTCTCGCGTTCCGCGGAGGACGCGCCAGCCACTCCCATCGCGCGCGAGTGTCTCGAGCGCGCGGTTGAAGAGAGGGAGCCGCTCGTAGTCGAGCCAGAAATCTCCCTGGCGCACGCCGACCTCGACGACGTCAGCGGTCACGGGCTCAAAGGAAATATCGAGAGTGAGCTTCTTTCCGACCAAGGGACGCGCGGCAGGAAACCGCACGTGGGCGAGTGGTTCCGTGACGAGGACTGCGCCCCCTCGCTTCGAGAACGGGACACTCGTGACCGTCTCTATAGCGGGAGACGTTCTCGACAGCATATCTTCCGTCCGCGAGGAAGTCGCGATGCTCACGACGATGAAGCCGCTCGCAAGAACGATGGTTGAAAGGGCCCAACGGCGCGTTGTGGTCATGCGAATCATTCTCGCTCACAGCTCGGGAGATGCGCTGGCGCCGTTTGTTCTCCCTTTCGGCAGGAGTGCGCGGAGATGCGCGAGGTCGCCCCTGTGAATTTCCCCAAGGGCGATGAGCGCGAGCGCATACAGGGCCACGAGCATGGCGTATTCTAGAGGAAGCCAGAGCGGCGGCGGGACGACCCAATACGTTGGGAGGACGGCGATTCCCGTTGCCAGCGTCCCGCGGACAAACGTCAAAAAGGGGAACGTGAGCTGGAAGCGGGAGAACATGTACAGGCTAATGCCGATGGTCCCCAGGGTTGCCGAGATGATCGTGGTCATCGCCGCGCCTTCCAGAGACCAGCGGGGAATAAGCAGAAAACCGAGAACAACGCTCACGGGCAGGAGCCCGAGCGAGAGCAGGAAGGGAACCCGCGGTTTCCCCGCGCCCGCCGCAATCGTTGCGAGGAGGTAGAACGCGGAGAGCATGCCGAGCGCGACCATGAGCAGCGTCAGCGGTTGGGCAGCCGGTTCGTACTGGGGGTTGTAGAAGAGATGGAGCAGCCCCTTACTCGTTGCCGCGGCAATCGCGGTGACGGGCAAGAGGAGCAGGAAGAGATAGCGAAAAACCATCCGGATGAACCGCCGCGCTTCTTCGACATTTTCGCGCATGAGCTTCGCGACACTCGGGAGGAACACGAAGCCCAGGGCCTGGAGGATAAAGTAGGGAATTCGGGAGAGCGTGGACGCGGCATTGTAGTACCCCGCGAGGGTGTTGTCCTGGAGCAGGCGCTTCACGAGGAAAAGGTCGAGGCTCATGAGGATTTGCAAACACACGCACGTACCGACGAACGCGCCAGCGAACTTCAGGAGTCGGCGGACGGGCAGGGGACGCGTGTGCCGTCCGCGAATCGAACGGCGGGCCGCGCCGTACCCCACGACCGCGGCGGCCGCCCCGCCGATTGCGAATCCCGCGAGCGCGCCGCGCACGCCGTACGACGTGAGC
>CAYJQK010000002.1:4861-32695 GCA_964372305.1 uncultured Candidatus Saccharibacteria bacterium
GGATGGCGAAGGCGTGGAGCCCATTGAAGGTGTTCGTGAGGAGCGCGTAGAGGCCAGTGAAGGGGTAGATGATCGCGGTGAATTGGATGATCGACGTGAGGGACGGGTCGCCGAAGAGGAGTGCCACGGGACGAGCGAAGGCGAACGTCAGGGTGCTTAACGCGAGCGCCATGCCGAGCTGCACGAGTGTTGCCGTCCGAAGAATCGTCGCGCTGTTTGCTTCATCTTCGGCAACTTCTTTCGCCGCTGCGACCGGAATACCCAGCGTGAGGAACATGTTCAGGATTGTCTGAATCGAGAGGACGACGCCGTAGACGCCATAGAGCGGCGGGCCGCCGAGTTTCCCAATGAGAATGTGCGTGACATACCCGAGTCCCAGAAGCACGGCCTGCGCAACGGCAAGGAACGCCGCCCCCGAGAGACGGGACGTGCGTCGGACGCCAATGGGCGCGTGCGGCGTGGTCATGGTTTTGCCTCCGATGGTCGCAGGCCAATGGCGATACGATCGAGTGTCACCTCGTGATCTTCTGTGTCGAGCGTGATCGTGGCAATGCCCCGATCGTCAATCTGAAGGACGTGTGCCGGGATTTTGATGGTCGTGTCGGTGAACTTCTCTGATCCGGAGAGCGTCAATGTTCCGAGAATGGTGGATCCCGCGCGCACGGCGATTGGCGCGCGCTCACCCCGAGCGCGGAGGAAGAGCTCAAGCGGCACATCAATGACGTTGTTACGGTCGGGGTCCCAGAGCGGACGTATAAAGGAACCGACGTTTACCCGGAGAGTCAGTTCAACCGCTGTCGTTGTGCGCACGGTCCGTCCCGCGCGAACGAGCGGTCCCGATATCCGCGTGCTGGCGAGGGAGATCGCCGTGTGGGACAGCACGTCTTCGGCATCCCCGACGTCGTTCACGAGGGTGGTGCGGGCGCGGAAAAAATTGTCCGTCGAATCCGGCGCTGTCGCGTCAGGGAACGGGGTGCGTCGTCGGGCGTAGATTGTCGCTTCCTCGGTGCGGAAGACTTCCTCAAGGAGCGGGTTCGCGCGGAAGACATCATCCGTGACGCCGTTTGTCGTCGCGAGAAGCGTGATGTCATGAGATTGCATGAGCGGCAGGATCAGGGGGAGGTTTCCCGCCATAAAGATTTTTTCGTAATCGAGATGCGCGTCGTAGAGCGCCGCCCTGGTCGGAGACTGGCGTGCCTCGTCGGCGATGACGCGGAGGTCTCCGCCGACCCGTGAGAGCATGCGGTAGGGTGACAAGATGGCCCAGGTGAGTCGCCTTCGGTTCCAGTCATCGCTCAAGAGGGCGGGAGAATTGTTGGGCGCGGTTCCATCGTTTTGCAAATCCTGCGTGTGATACGTGCGCAGGAAGTCGAGGAGCGCGAGCGTGGCGGGTGTGACCGTCGCGTTCACGCGCGTGTCGTTTGCGACAGCACGGAGTTGCGCCGCGGCGGCTTGTCCGAACGGCAAGATGCTTACGGAAAGAATGAAGAGCATGAGAGCGGGATTGGCAGCGGGGAATCTTGTCTGGGCTGCGCGGACCGCACGGATGACGGCGTACGCCGCGCAGACGGCGAGCGGTGTCGTCGCATAGAAAAGGGTGCGCGCCGAGGGGATATCCAGGAAGAACCGCGGACCCTGGCCGAGAATGCCGATGGTCGCGATCCATGTCGCCAGGGCGAGAACCGTGCGCGGCATCCGTCGTCGGGAGTTGTCGCGGAACGCGAAGACGACACCCAAGATGCCGAAGAAGATGAGGCTTGGCCCGAGGAGCGCTGGGTAGTCCTTGACGGGAACGATGAATGACGTGAGATGGGGCGTGGTTGTAAAGAGCGTGGAGAGTTTATCGCGGAACGGCCGTGCGATGAAGACGCTGACCAGGAGACTCGCGGCAGCGAGGATGACCCCCGCCACTCGTCGGCGGCGTTTCGGCGTTCCCGTCTGCCACCACCAATACACCAGATGGCGGTGTCGGACGGACAGCACAACCGCGAGAGCAGTAAAAAGAAAGAAGCTCAAGAACGTGGTGAACTGGTGTACGAGCGGGAGTGTGGCGATGGCAGCGAGCGCCATGAAGGCGCAACGGCGGTCCGCAATCACGCGCCGTCGAGTCCCACGCTCCAGAGAAAGTAACACGGTCACCAGTGCCAGCAGGATCAGGATTTCTCCCAAGAGATTCTGGTAATGGTAGCCGGGGAAGAACGCGTAACGCAGAAATCGTCCGTTGAGGGCGGCAAAGAGGAAGGCCAGGAGTTGGACAAGACGGTCGGACGTGATGAGCGCCGCGAGCGCGCTTGCGAGTCCGGCGAGAATGAGGCTCGCCGTAAACGAAACCCACGCCCCGCCGCGGAGCGGGTCGCCGCCGAGAACGGCGACGGCGGCCGTGAACGTATGGAGGCCCGGCGTGAGGAAGTCCGCCGGATCGCGGTTTAATCCGCGCGCGATCGCGTACGTCGGAAGACGGTGGCTGGCAGGAATGTCCCGAGCCCAGAAGAGCGCTTTCTGGATGTCGCCCGTTGGCAGGCCGTGGTGCGTGGCGATGAGCGGTATGGCAAGGAACGCGGCGACGATCACCCAGAGGAGGAAATCCCGCGGTGCGCGGCACGCGCGGGAGAATACCTGCAAGCCTTCCCGCCGCAAGGGGCTTTGCGAGAGCAGGATGAGGAGCGGCGTAAACTCGAGGAGAGTAAGCGAGAGGAGCGTGAGCGGGATATGAAAAAGCGTCAGGACGAACGATCCCCAGGTGCTCCACAAGAGGCCGAAAGCGGCGGAAAGCGAGCACCACGCAATGAGGGGCAGGGGCCGTCGCAGCACAAAGGCGCCGAGGCCAATTCCGGGCACGACGATGAGAAGAAGAATCGCGAGGAGGATCATCTGCGGACGCTCTCGAGAACCGCGGCGAATTGCTCGCCAAGTCGTTCCCACGACCACTGCTTCCACCGTCCTTCGGTTGCAGACCGGAATTCCCGTTGGGCCTCGGCCGTGAGGGCGTAGCGAATGGAAGCGAGGAGGTGGTCGCGGTGTCCGGGAGGAACGAGCGTCCACGGGTGGAGCTGTCGCGGGAGCAACAGCCGACGGATCCCCACGTCGCCGGCGATGACCGGAACGCCAGAAAGGAGGGCGAGGAGCGTCCGTGAAGACGACTTCGCGCGCGACGTGGGGGTATCGTCGACGGGGTCCAGGAGGACGTCGGCCTGGCAGGCGAATTCCGCAGCTTCCGCCGGCTGGTACCGGCCCAGGAAGTGCACGCGTGAGCTCGCGCGGAGCACGGCAGCGGTCTTCTGGAGAAGCACGGCATCAATCCCGTCGCCGACGATCACGAGGTGAACGTCGGGCACGTCCGCGGCGAGCGTGTCCCAGACGGCCAAGAGCTCGTCCACGCGGTGTCCCGACGAGATGGCGAGGCTCCCCAGGTAGAGGAGGATGCGGGCGGAGGACGGGAGGTTCAGGAGTTCTCGGATCAAGGGCGCGGGGACACGTTCTCTTGGCAGGCCAGTGGGAATGAGCACAACACGACGTGCATGGAGGTCGTGGGCGTAGCGTTCGACGAGGGCTGGAGAGCACACGGTGATGGCGCTCGCGCGTCGCGCGGCGACGCGCTCCACCATGCCCATGAGCTGGCGTTCCACCCCCGTGAGGCGGGAAGCAAACCGCTCGTCGTCGTCCGCGTCAACAATAACCGGAAGCGACAGCGACCGCAGGGCGAACACGTTCTGCGGGTGTGCTTTGACGAGGACGAGGACGTCCGCACGTTGTTCCCGGATGGCGGCGGCGAGTGCTCGAGTTCCGGACCAGAGTCGGGGGAGAATGCTGTGCCGCGGCGGGCGCTCGGCGCCATCAGCGCGGAGCGTCAGCCCCGCGATGGTCAGGGAAACGGGGAACAGTGCGGTCTGCTGGTGATCTGCTCGCGCGCCGAGGGTGATGAGCGACACGCGGTGACCGCGGCTCGCGAGCGCAGACGCAAGTGGCGCCGCCCGGCCGATGATGGTCGGCGCCGTGAGGGGAAGCGTGGCGACAAACGTGATCGTCATAGGGTCCGCGCGTTGCCCGCGGCCAACCGCCACTCCGCGTCTTCAAGGGAGATCATCAATATACCCATCATGGAGGCAGGAAGTTTGCGGCTCCAAGCATACACGCCCCCCGCGAGCCTGGCAACGGGCACGATGGGAGGCGGGATGATGCCAAGACCCCATGGGCGAACATGCGCCGAACATTTCGTCTGGTACATCTGCTCCATCCCTCTGCATCGTCTACCGCCAAAAGGGAGCGCGATCGTTCGCCGCTCTTTGATCTCAACTCAAGAGCGAGACGAGAGTGTCATGGACTTTCCCGTTTGAGGCGATGAAATCCCCCGGGGTGAGACGAAACGGTTCCCCGTGGAAGTTTGTGACTTTCCCGCCAGCTTCCTCAATGATGAGCTTTCCCGCCGCAACGTCCCATGACCGAATCACTGTCGTGAAGTACGCAGCAGCAGTTCCGCTCGCCACCGCCGCACATTCGAGAGCGGAGGAACCAATGCGATCGCAAATCCCCGCACGCTGTTCGACAATGTGACGCAGGCGCTCGGCCCGTTCCGCGTTTTTCGCGTTGCCTTCGCACCACAGCACACGAGCGATGGCGAGGTCCCCGTCGTTGTTCACGTGGAGGCGTATCCCGTTTGCGTACGCGCCACCGCCCGCCGTGGCGGTGTACATTGCCTTCAGCATGGGGGCAAGGATCACCCCCACCACCAGGTCGTCACCCGTGGCGAGGGCGATCGAAATAGAAAAATTCGGGTTGCCACGGACAAAATTTGTGGTTCCGTCAATCGGGTCCACGTGCCAGCGGTACGCCGAGGCGTGATCCGTGAGCCCGCCCTCCTCCCCAAGGATGTCGTGTGTCGGGAATTCTTTTGACAGGTGTTCGCGGATGACGCGCTCGGATTCTTCATCAACATTCGTGACGATCTCCCCCCAGGGTTTTCTGCGTACCTCGATCGTGGTTTTTTTCTCAAAGTACGCGCGGACAACGTCGCCAGCGGCTCGCGCCGCTTCTACGGCAACGTCGAGACTCCGGCGGACCACGTGATCCTCTGTCATGGGTACCAGCGTACCGTATGGTGTCCCTGCTGTACATATTCTTGAAATGTCTTCCTCTAGAACCCATCTCCCTAATGGCTTTGAAGGAGAAATCGAGCGCATGTCGTCGCGCAGCCGCCGCAGGGGCGATGGGTACTCGAGGGGTCGCTGCGCCCCGAGAAGGCGGCCGAGCAGCAATTCACCGCTGGGAGCCCAAGGGATGTTGAGATGGGTTCTAGAGACGGCACAGTTGGGCAAACGTGTCCAGGTACCGCTGGGCAATGGTGTTCCAGGAGAACCGCGCGAGGGTGAATTCTCGCGCCTGGGCGCCCAAGCGCCGTCGCTCCTCCACATTCTCGAGAAGGCGCACGATGGTTTCCGTGAATCTTGTCGCGTTCTCCGCTTCAATGAGAAGACCGTTGCGTCCATCATAGACCGCGTCGCTGATGCCCTGAAGCGCCGCCGCCACGACGGGCACTCTGCAGGTGGCGGCCTCCAACGCCACCAGTCCGAATCCCTCGATGTCGTTCTCGACGGTGATGTTCGGCATGACGAAGAGGTCCACGGCATTGTACAGAATGCGCACGTGTTCGTCGTCGAGATCGTTCAAGAGAAGAAGGCGGCGCTCTATCCGATGCGCGCGCGCGGCCTCGAGGATAGCCGCGCGTTCCCGACCTTGTCCAACAACAATGTAGATGATGTCCTCCGGGAGTCGCGGGAGGACGTTGCCGACGAACCAGGCCGCGCCTTTGCGCCGGATAAGGCGTCCAACCGTCAGCACGACGCGCGCGTCCGTGAGGTCGCGGTGGACGAGCGCAGAAAGCTCCGCCCGTGTTGTTTCGGGCCGAAACATTGTGTCGCGGATCCCCGGCGGGATACTGACCGTTCTGGCAGCGGGGAAACGTTCTTTCAGCGCGCGCTCGACGTACGTGCTGATGCAGATGAAGAGATCCACCGTCCCGAGGAACCGAGAGAGATACCACTGGTACAGCCGCGAAGGGTACAGGATGTCGAGCCCGTGGATGGTCATCGCCGTGGGATGATTTCGCGATGTCTTCAGGATCCAGCCGATGCTCCCGAGGACCGGATCACCAAGGTGGAGGATGTCGTACGCGGCACGCTGCCTTGAGGCGCGGGCAAGAGCGAGCGGGAGAAACAGTGGGAGCGCTCGCCGCCCGAAGCGGTTGGCAATGATGTGCGCGCGCGTGCGCGCGGCGATGGACGTGGTGAGATCATAGCTGAATCGTTCCATCCCCCCGCGCTGCGGAGGGTAGGCGCGGGTGACGAAGAGGACAGACGGCGTTGTGGAGGGGGAAGCGTTATAAAGGTTTTTTGTTGTTGTCATAGGCGGATTTTCGAATCATGTAGAGGAGTTCATCGAGGAGGATGCGCTGTCGCCGGAGCATGTCGGCGAGGAGAGCGACGGTGAAAAGGAACGCGCCGAGGAGGATGAGCACACCGGAGACAGTGATAAGTGAACGGTACGGAGTGGTCTGACGGGTGTTCAACCAATGGAGGAAGACGAATGCGCCCGTGCCGATCCCCGTGGTTCCCACGACCGTCGCCAGTGTCCCGAACACCTGGAAGGGGCTCGAGTCTCGGAGCGAGCGGAAGAAGATTGCAAGCCACTGGATGCCGTAGACAATGACGTTCTTGGCGACGCGCGATGTGCCGACTTCCCGCTCCCCACGAACGCGGAGCGGGATTTCGACGATCCGGAGTCTCTTCTGCACGGCGTCGAGGATGACCTCGTGCGTGTAGGTGAAGTTCCCGAAGAGCGTTAAGCGGAGCGTGGTTTCCCGGTTGTACGCTCGGAAGCCGCAGGAGACGTCGGTGAACGCCTGTCCCGTGGCGCGGTTCACAATCCACCGCACCATGAAATTACCCCAGAGTTTCCGCCGCGGCATCGCGGGGTAATTTCTGGGATCGGCGAAGCGCGTGCAGGAAACAATATCGGCGGTCTCGTGAACAATCGGCGCCACAAGCGCCGCAATGTCCCGCGGGTCGAACTGTCCGTCGCCGTCGATATAGACAAGGATATCCGCGCCGCGGCGGAGTGCTTCTCGAAGCCCCGTCTGAAACGCCGCGCCGACGCCGCGGTTTACCCCATGGGAGACGACGGTTGCGCCGGCGCCGCGCGCGCGTGCGGCGGTTTCGTCTGTCGAACCATCATCAACAACAATGATTTCCTGCGAGGCCACGCCGGCCATTGTCGTTGGCACGTCATGGATAACACGCGCAATGGTTACCTCCTCGTTCAACGCCGGAATGACGACAACGAGGCGCCGCGCTGCCGCTGCTGGTGGAAGGGAGACAGAAGCCATAGCGTTCAAAGAGGAGTAGCGTACATGCGTGGAGCGTGTTACGGCAAGGGAACGTCAGAAGTTTGGCGCCGGGGCCTCGCGCTGACGCGGAGCGCGAAGTGGGAAAACAGGTGGACGGCGGCAATGGTGGCGAGAAGACCCGCGAGACGCGGCTCCGAGAGGAAGGAGAGAAACCTAAATGTCGCGTGGAGCGTGATCGCGACGGCGAGGCCGCCTACGAGCACGGTGAACTTGCCGTGTCGCGTGAGCTTCCGACGGAGGACAACCGTACCAAGGGCGAACCCCATGTATCCCGCGCTGACGCCATAGAGGAGCGAGGTGAACACCGACTGCGAGAGGAAGTGGAGGAACGCCACATCGGGAACTCCTGCCGGATCGAGAGATAATTTCAGGAGCGCGACGAGGTTCGCCACGAGCGCGGTTCCGAAACCGAGAGTTGCGGCGTAGACGATTCCGTCCACCACCTCTGTGAACGCGGACTCGCGGGCCGTCAATGCGCGGGTGAGGCAAAACTTCATCGTTTCGTGAAAGCACGCAATGCCGCCCGCGAGAGCGGCAAGCGCCAGCGCTCCGGTGTTGAGCGAGAGCGCATCGAACGGTGGGAGGATATCGCTGGTGACCGCCACAATTTCGAAAAGTTTTTCCGCGCCGGTGGCGATGAATCCGCCGATGACGCCCCAGAGGAAGAGATGGGCGATCAGGCGACGCGGTTCGGGTTCGTGACGGTCCCACCAGCGTACAACGAGAATCCAGAGTATGCTTGGAAACACAACGACCAGCAGGGAAAGGAGGAGAACCATCGGATGTTCTCCCACTATACCGCGATCTCCGGTTTCTGTACGCGGCTTTTCAGATTCCTTCATCTCTCGTCCCTCATCCGTGCTACAGTTGACGATGATGAACGTGTTTCGCTCCGCGCTCCATCGCTTCTGTTTGCCGTGTGTCCTCGGCGTCCTGGGCGCGATTTTTTTTCTTCCTTCCTCAGCCCGTGCTGCGCTCTTGACTCTCGGGGATGTGGAAACGGAATTCCGCGCGGTGTTCGGCCGACCGCCGAAGACCGACGAACTGAACTATTGGAAGACGCGGCGGGTGGATAAACCGTCGCGGGAGGCGCTCCGCGGGGCCATGGGGTCCGCGAAAGCGAAGGGGAAGACCGTCGCGGGATCCCCTGTTGTTTCCCCGAACGATTTGGCGAAGCTTGTCCCGACGGCGTTCAGCGGAGTCTTCAGGCGTGCGCCGAACAAGGAGGAGAAAACGTACTGGGTCGATCGGGTCGTGTGCCGCGACATCTCGAGCTACGAAGGACTCATTGCCTCTCTCGGCTTCCATAAGGTGAACGGGAAGACTATCGGCGGCGGAACGAAGGAGGAGTTCTGCACGCGCGCGGCGGGGAAACGCCCGGGGGTCACGCTGAACGGCGCGCTGGGGATCGGCGGCCATCGCGCCGGCCCCCTCGTGCGCATCGGCGTGGTCGAGCTTCCGGAAGCCGAGATCACGGCGGCGGGAAAGTTCTTCCTGCGGCTTCCGAACAACGCAAAGAAAGTCTTCGCTCCCGGGGAGCGCCTGCGCGTCGCCTACCACGAAGGGGTCTATGTCGTCCGCGGGCCGAAGGGCTTTCGGAAGGAGCTCGACGCGCCACCAACATTCGTTCCGATCGGCGGGGCGATCATGGAAATAACGAATTACACGGATCGCGGCGGCTCCGGGCGGAACTACAATCAGTTCCGGGGATCCCTCGAAGTCCGCGCGAATAGTACACAGTCGGCGGTCTGGGTGATCAACGCGCTTCGTGTGGAGGACTACGTGAAAGGTCTCGGCGAAACCACGGATAACGCGCCCGAAGAATTCCAGAAAGCGCTCGCGATCGCCGCGCGGACGTACGTGCTCTATCACCACCAGCGTGGCGGCCGACAGCCGCACAACGGATTTGATATTGGCAGTACGCCAAATGATCAGATCTACCGCGGCTACGTTTATGAGCAGTTCGCGCCCGGCGCGGCCCGAGAAGCCGCCGCGACGCGCGGGCAGGTGCTCACGGCCGACGGACAGTTTATCGCCGCGGTCTACTTTTCCAGGAGCGATGGGCGGACACGGAGCGCCACAGAGGTGTGGAAGTCAACGAAGTTCCCGTACCTCCAGGGGAAGGATGACCCGTATGGTGGAACAGTCCTCCGGGGGCACGGGGCGGGGATGAGCGCCCAAGGAGCGATCGGATTCGCGCGGCGCGAGGGCTGGGATCATGGGAAAATTCTGCGCTACTACTACACGGGAGTGAAATTGGAACGTGGGTATTAGACCGGAGACCGGACGAAGCGTTCGGTCGCACGCTCCTGTTTCTGGTTTGGCGAGTTCTCGTGCCCAGGAGCGAGGGATAGGAAAAACCCCGTGGCGAGACTACGGGGTGCGTGTCCGCATGATGGTCACTCAATGGAGAGTAGGCCGAGGACGAAACACAGTTTTCCTTTACACTGCTGCCGGAATTTCTCTAATGCGCTCTTGAGGAGATCTTCCGTCTGCCGATCGGTGTAATGGAATATTTTTGCAATCTCGCGGGAGGTGTACTGGGACCCGTCGCCAAGACCGTAGGCGCACTTGAGAGCTTCACGTTCCTCATCTGTGAGGTGCTTTTCGAGCAGGTGCTGGAGGCTCGCCCTGAACCGCTGCATGCCTGTGGTGTCGAGGTGTTCGCTTGGCGTCATGCCCGTCACCGCGCAGGTAAAGCGGTTCAGTGCATCGTCATGAAAGAAGGCGGACATCGGGAGACTCCTGAATTCGCATGACCAGGGAAAGAACGACGCGGTACATTCATAGTGTACGAATGAACAGACGCAGATGCAAGGCGAGAGCAAGGAACTCCTCAGGGACCAGAACGTTCCTACACTCGCAGGTCTTTCAAGAGGAGCAGCAGCGACGAAGCAATCTCTGCGTCGGTGCGACGGCGACCTTGAGATTACTTCGTCGTCCCTCTGCCGCGGGATACTTCGTAAAGACGACGTTCCTCGCGTTCTTTTTCGTCAGTGAAGACTTCCTCTTGTCTCACTTCCCAAGAGTCGCAATTCTCGGCACAATACCCCGACGGATGTTTCGGCATCGTTTACTCCTCTTCACCGAGGTGTTCCCCCCGGATGTGGGGGGCATCCAACATCACCTCGCTGGCCAGTGGGCCGCACTCCCACCGCCTACGTCGTTTGTCATTGCGCCCGCGGGTCCGGGGGCGGAGGCGTGGGACAGAGAGCAGCCATACCGTATCGTGCGCACCGTCATGCGGGGGTGGACGTACCCGCGGTGGCGTCCAGCGCTGACAACGCTCCGGCAGATCGTTCGGGAGGTACAGCCCGAGGTCCTTGTCTGTGGGAAAGCCTTGTTTGAAGGACGCGCGGCGCTCCGGCTACAACGGGACATTTCCCTCCCGTTCGTCGTTATGACGTATGCGATGGAGCTCAAGACCTGGCTCTCCGGCTGGAAAACTCGTCGGGACTTGCTCCTCGTTCTCCAACACGCCGCGCGAATTGTGGTGATCAATCGTGAGACCCGTCAGATTCTTCTTGACCACGGAGTGCCGGACCGTCAGATCGTCAAGATCTTCCCCGGCGTTGACGCGGCTTTTTTTGAACCACCCGCAAACGCGCGCGCGGTGCGGGAGGACCTCGCGCTCGATGGGCCGTTCCCCGGGGGCGAGTCTCGCCGCGGCGGAAAGCGCGTCATCATTACCGTGTGCCGTCTCGTGCCGCGAAAAGGCGTGGATGTTCTTCTCCGCGCGCTGCCGACAATTCTCCTGAAGATTCCCCAGGTCGTGCTTCTCGTGGTGGGTGATGGTCCAGAGCGTACAGCCTTGCAACGTCTCGCAGCGGCGTTAGGCCTCACGTCGTCCGTGCGATTTCTTGGGCGCGTGTCGCGTGCGGATCTCCTGAAGACCTTGCGTCTCGGGGATGTTTTCGCGCTCACCCCGCGCGAGATTGGCAATGATATTGAGGGATTCGGCATGGCGTACATCGAAGCGGCCGCAGCAGGCCTTCCCGCCGTCGCGAGCCGGAGCGGGGGTGTTCCCGAAGCGGTTCTGGATGGCGTCACCGGTCTTCTTGTTCCGCCGGATGATCCCCCCGAGACCGCGCAGGCGCTCCTGCGACTTCTCCTGAACGGCGAGTTGCGCGCGCGCCTCGCCGCGGCGGCACGCGCGCGCGCGCAAAACGAGTTTCCCTGGCCGCGGCGCGCGATTCTTTTTCAGGGCATGGTGGAGTCTCTGCTTCTGGAGCGACAACGGAACGTGGTCTCACCATGACCTCCATCAGTGTTGTGCAATTCTGGGGCGTGCTGACGAAAGCCGTAACGGTTGCGCTCGGTATTCTCCAGACGGCAATCATCCTCCGCTTCCTCTCACCTGCGGAGTACGGAATCATTGGCATCGTTGTGTCGCTGGGGAGTCTGGTAGGCGTGAGCCAGCATGTAGGGATTGTGGATGCGGCAATTCGGGAAATTGCCATGGCGGACACGCCGCGGCGGCGCGCGCACATCTTCTGGGTCTCGCTGTGGTTCCGTCTCGCGGTGACGGTGCCGATTTCCCTCGCCCTGGCCATGGGCGGCGCCTGGATCGGCGCGCGCGTGTACCCCCTGCCAGACGTGCCGCACCTTGTTCGTCTTATGAGTCTCATCTTAATTCTTCAAGGGTTTCAGGGGGTCGTCGGCGGCGCCTACACTGGGCAACGAGCATTCCGCCAGCTCTATCTCTTGCAGCTTCTCATGGCCGTGGTGAACGTTCCCCTCTTTACCGTGGGGGTGTGGTGGCATGGCGTCGCCGGGTTCTTCGAAGCGGTGGTTGTTTCCACGTTCCTCTTCATCGTCATGCTCGCCGTGTTTCTTCGTGAAGCGCTCGGCGGTACGCTCGCGCATCCGAACGGCGCCGAAGCGCTGCGCGTGCTGCGAGAGATTCTCCATACCGGCGTGTGGACATACGTGGCCCGCATCCTGTCCGTCTCCTGGCAACGCGTGCCGCTGTTGCTTCTCGCCCGGTGGGCAACGCCGGATGTCGTCGGGCTTTTCAACGTGGCGCTGACGTTCGGGTCGAAACTTGTGATTCTCGCCTCCGCTCTGGGAGAAGTGAACCTCGCGTTTTTGAGCCACGCGTTTGCGAAGAGTCGTCAGACGTTTGCCGAGATGTCGTCGCGGACGTTGGAGAATGTCGGGGCGGCAATTCTCCTGGCCGCGGGGTTCCTCGTCCTCTTCACGGATGTTCTGCTGCGGGTGTTCGCCGGCGCCGCGTACAAAAGCGCCGCCGGGGCGACTCTGCTTGTCACCTCTGGGTACGCGATGTACGCCTTCCTCGATATCGCCACGAATACGACGTTCGTCCCCGCGCGGCGGGCCCATGATCGCGCGCTCGCGTTCCTTGTGCTCTTCCTCGTCACGATGGCAACAATGGTTGCGCTTCGTCCGCAGCCGTTGCGCGCTGCCGCGGTGAGTGTCGTTCTTGGGAGCGGTTGTGCGCTCCTTGTCGCCAACCTCCTTGCAAAGAGCCATCTGCGGCTCACGCTTTTCCCCCGCTCGCTCCCGCTCCTTCTTATTCCCGGGGTTCTCTTTGCTCTTGGCGCCCATGAGCATGTGTCCCTCTTCCTGCGGGCGATGCTCTATGGTGTTCTTGCCGGGGGGGTGATGTGGCTCGTGTTCCCGGCAATGTTCAAACGGGCGCTCGCGTGGTTCAAAGGGGATGGTGAATTTCCATGGCTCGTGAAGTGATCCTGTTCGCCGGTGCGCTGTACGATGATCCGCTGTGGACGAATCGGCAGCACATTGCCTCGCGGCTCGCCGAGCGTGGGTGGCGCGTCCTCTACGTCGAGCCACGGCTCTTCGCGCCACGCATGCTGCTCGGCGCGTTCCGGGGCACACGCGGGCGGTTTCCGTGGGCACGTCGTCTCCTGGCGCCGTGGCGCGTCATGGCGAATCTTGCGGTTCTGGCGCAGGCCAATGTTCTCCCCTGGTCGCGAGAAGTTTCGTGGGTCTCTCGCCTGAACCACGCCCTGAACGTCGGGGTCGTTCGGACCTGGGCGTTCCTCTTGGGGTTTCAACGTCCGGTCCTCTTCCTCTATGACACGGAGGCCGCGCAGTTTCTCTCCGCTTTCCTGGACTCGCGCGTTGTCTATGATTGCGTGGATGACCACCGCGCCCAGGCGGGCGTCGGGGATCGGAATCCTCGGCGCGTAGAGGAGGAAGAACGCGCGATCGTCGCGCGCGCCGATGCGATCGCGGTGACGACGCCGTCGCTCCATGAACGTTTTTCGCGTCTCCATGGGAGTGTCCATCTCGTCCCGAATGCCGCCGACGTCGGGAGCTTTGCGCAGGCGTCGCGCGCGCCGGGGACAGAGCCCAAAGATCTCGCATCAATCCCGCACCCGCGCCTTGGAGTTGTTGGCGCACTCGAGAGTTACAAGATGGATGTTCCGTTACTCGCAGACGTCGCCAGAAGGAAGCCACATTGGCACGTTGTGCTCATCGGGCCGGTGGAGACGATCAAGCGGAGAGGGAAGGGCACGGTGAACGGGGAGCAAGGCGTGGAGACGCTCCGCCGTTTCCCCAACGTGCATTTCTTGGGAGTGAAGCCGCGCGAGGCCGTACCGTCGTACGTCCAGGCATTTGACGTGGCGATGATTCCGTACCGCGAGAGTCCGTACAACCGCTCGTCATTTCCCGTGAAGTTCTGGGAGGTCATGGCGAGCGGCCGGCCGGTGGTGGCCACGGGGCTGCCGTCGCTTGCGCCGTACGGACATCTCGCGGAGCTGCCGAAGAACGCGTCGGAGTTCATGGTGGCCGTGGAGCGCGCGCTCTCTCTCGACACGCCGGAGAAACGAGTGTTACGGCAACAAGAAGCAGAGCGGCATGATTGGCGCGTGCGCGTGACGGCGCTCGAGGCGCTCCTTCTCGGGGAAGAGAAATAACGGGGGAGGTCGTCGTGGGGACGAGGCAATCGGCATCTCGGTCCTCCTGCCGAGAACGCATTTCAAAAACCTCATTCCGGCTCTCCGAGGGACGATGTCGGGCTTTTCGACCCGTGCGCCTCGGACGCGGCAGGCCCCCTCAGGATTCCGAATCCTCCAGCGTTACGTCTCGCCTCCGACATCGTCCCTCTCGGTTCGAAAGCAGGTTGTGAAATGATTTCTCTTGTCTCTGTCCGCGAGTTGCAGGAGCTTCACAGCCGGGCCGAGGTCGTTTAGGCTGAAAGGGTATTGCTCATTATCTTTCGGGTGCAACGACCTTTAAGGGGGAAACCATGGCCGCAGATTTGGCATTCTGGCGCGTCGTACTGCAGGACGCGATTCTCCGCATGGAAGGAGCTCATGGGACACATCCGGGCGTGCGGCTGCTTACAAGTGCCGCTGTGATGTTTGAAGCATGTGCCGCAGCGGATGACGTCGCGGTCCGCGTGGAAGCGCACTTCCGTCGCGCGCAGTGCGCGTGCTATCAGCGAGACGTCAGCGCCGTGGAGCGCTGGCTCAAAAGCGGAAGATTTCTGCGGCGGTCCGTGCCACTTGAGTCCGAGACGGAAGCGCAGGTGTTGCTTCTTGAAGCCGTGGTCTTGCGACACCTTGGATCTGCTGGCGAGGCGAGTATCCTCACGCAGCATGCCTGGGAGTTTGCTCCACATGAAGCCAAGCTCCGCGGTGACATTGCGAACGAACTCGGGCTTTTCTTCGCGGAGTCGCGAGGCGAGTTCTTCACTGCCGCAACATGGTACAGGCGTGCCGTAGAGGAATTTCGTTCTATTCCAGCACCGACTCTTGACGTGTGGCGCGCGCTGGCAGTTGCCTACGGACACGCCGGTATTGCGCTGCAGCAGGTGTACGGATACGCGGATCCCGAAGCGCGGCGGAACTTTCGGGAGGCGGAGGCGCTTTTTGTCACCACGGTTCGCGAGCCGTGCGTACGGGCACGCTACTGGTACGCGCGAGCGCGTCAGGCTTTCCTGAGCTGGCGAGTGGCTCACGGGATTTTCCTCCTCTGTCGCGCATTGCGTCAGACGCTGATCTGTTGGTGGCAGTGAGAGGGGTTCTCGGGTATCCGACCACCTGATCCTTCGGGTGGTCTTTTCTTTCCCACCACCAGAATAGGGAGCGGCGCGTTTCTTCCGCGGTTGTTGCTGGAAGGTACGCTTCGGAGAGAGCTTCCGGGTGAGGACCTTCCCCTTGAGGCCGGTGCGTTTCTCGGCCTCGGTGAGAAGGCGATTCTTTGCTGTCCGGGAGGCCTGGTAGTACTCCTCGTAGATATCCTGGAGATACTCCCGGCGGGAGGGAGAGGAAAGCATGGGAATGAGACGTGGAGGATGAGGGAGAACATCCCTCAACTTCCCGAGTTCTCGGTGACCACTCAAATGCTGCAGCCGCTGTCGCTTCCGTGACATGGCGAGTGATTCAAATTGCTCACCTTTCCAGCACTGCCAAACCGCGCTACTGTAGACGCGTGCGCATCGCGCTCGATGCATCAGATCTCGTCACCGACCGGTGGAGTGGAACGAATGTGTATGCGCGGGAGCTCCTCCCGCGTCTCGCGACGGTTCTTGCGAATGCAGGACACGACGTCACTTTTTACGCGCCGCGCTCGGTCCGCGAAGCGTTTCCCGATCATCCGCATCTCTCGCAGGCCGTGGTGGGCGGCCGGCGTTTTTGGACGCAGACGAAGCTCTCCCGCGCGCTCTTCCGCGATCTGCCAGATCTCCTGTTTCTCCCCATTCAGGCTGTGCCCTTGTACCGACCGGAGGCACTGAAAGTTGTCGCGACCGTCCACGATCTTGATTTCTTCGATTACCCGAGCATGTACGCATGGGGGAACAGGTTTCTCCTCCGGTGGTTCACCCGTGTGATGGTACGGAACGCCACACGGATTATTGCCGTTTCCCAAGCGACACAGTCGGCGATCCTCGCGCGGTATCATCGGTCACCCACCGATGTTCCCGTGGTGTACCACGGGGTTACCCATGAGCGATTCCGTCCGCCGCAGTCGGACTCCGAACGGCGTTTTGCTGTCGCGCGCGTCCAGGCGGCGTACCAGATTCCGGCGGAGCCGATCCTGTACGTTGGGGCGTTACAGCCGCGGAAGAATATCGTCGGCCTCGTGAGCGCTTTCGAACATTTCCGGGAACGGGGGAATCCGCATCACCTCGTGCTCGTGAGTGGGGATGGGTGGCAGATGAACGCATTGCGAAGTTCTCTTGACGCGTCCAAGGCGCGGGATGTCATTCATCGGCTCTGGCGTGTTCCTGTGACGGATCTCCCGGCCCTGTACTGGAACGCCTCGCTCCTCGTTTTACCAAGCTTTGCCGAGGGATTCGGACTTCCGGTCCTCGAAGCGATGGCCTGCGGCACGCCGGTTGTCACCTCCACAGCCGACGCACTGACGGAGATCGCGGGCGGTTCCGGCCTTACCGCAAATCCGCGAGACGCGATCACCTTCGCGAATGCGTTCGAAACTTTTACGCGTCATGCGCGCGAGCGTGAGGCCGCGATTGCCCGGGGAATCGCGCGCGCGAGCGTTTTCTCGTGGGAGCGTTGTGCGTCCGAGACCGCGGCGGTGATTGAAGATGCGCTCACGGTGTGACGGAGACGCCGATGCCTGAACTCTCCGTTGTTCTTGTGAACTGGAACACCGGGCCATTGCTCCGGAAGTGTCTTGACGCGCTGCCGGAGGCGCTCGCGGGCTCCGAGGCGGAAGTTCTTGTGGTGGATAACGCTTCCACGGATCAGAGCATCGCGCGCGCGGAGGGAAGTTTGCAGTCGTTCCGGCTTTTCGCCATGCGTTCGAATCTCGGGTTCGCGCGCGCGAATAACATCGGCATCCGCCAAGCGAGCGGCGACGTCATCGTGCTTTTAAATCCCGACACGGAACCACGGCCAGGGAGCCTTCGTCTTCTCGCAGATTTCCTCCGCCGTCATCCCCGCGCGGCGGCGGTGGGGCCAAAGCTGCGTCATCCCGATGGCACGCTTCAGCCGTCCTGCCGGCGTTTCCCGACAACCCTCACGTTTGCGTTCCTCTTTCTGAAGTTGCACCATCTGTTCCCACAGGCCGCGCCGCTCCGGCGGTATTTCATGGCCGAGTTTTCCTCTGAAGAAGAGACGATGGTGGATCAAATTATGGGAGCGTGCATGGCGATCCCCCGACGGATGTTGGATCGCGTCGGGCTGCTTGATGAACAGTACTGGATTTGGTTTGAGGAGGTTGACTGGTGCCGCCGCGCGCGGCTCAAGGGCGCCGAGATCTGGTTCACGCCGGCAGCGGAGGTGGTCCACCATGGGGGCGCGTCCTTCCAACGCGTTTTGCCCATCCAGAAAGAGTGGTGGTTTCTTGAGTCGAGTCTGCGTTATGCGGCACGGCACCTTGGCCTCCTTGCCGTCGCGGCGCTCTTGCCCCTTGTGCCAATCGCGCTTCTTCTGGATACTCCTCTCTTCCTGCCATGGCTGCGTCGTCTCTCCTCCCGTCGCCTGTCTCGTCCGTCGTGATGGATCTCCCGAACGGGGCGATTCCCCGCGGCGTCGGCGCGCTCTTGACCCTCGGCGCGATAGCGATCGCCGCGTTCTTAGGAATGTTCTTTAGCGCCCAGGCGGGCCTTCTCGCGATTGCGGCGGCATGGGTCGCTGTCGGCGCGTGGGTGTTCCCCGAGGCATCGTTTCTCCTCCTTCTGTTTTTCGCGCCACTGCTCCCCATCCTTAAGGCGACGGACGTCTTGAGTCTCATCACTCCTCTCAAGGATGTGGTGATTGTGACGTTGTTTCTTCGCGCGGTCGCGCTTCCGGTACTCAAAAAACGCGATCCCTACCGCGAGAACACACTTCTCGTGCCGACATTTGCGTTCATCGTGTGGACGATTGTGGGCACGCTCCGTGCTGACCTTCCCGTCCTTGGCATCCTGCGCCTGCGCGACCTTCTCCTCTACGTTCCCCTGCTTTGGGTCGCGCGCGCCCTGATGCGAGAGAACGCCGACTTCCGTCGTTTCCTCCGCGTGCTTCTTGGCAGTCTGACGCTCACGTTGCTTCTCGTGTTTCTCCAGGCGGTTGTGTTCCCCGACGGCATGGTCCAAAGGTACGATCCGGCGCGGAGCGTCTGGATCCCGCGGGCGTCGGGGCCGCTCGCGCACCCGAATTTCCTCGCGAGCTACATTCTTTGCACGCTCCCATTGGTGGCCGCGCTCGCGCTCGTTCGCGGTGTTCGGCCGCGCCTGCGTATCGTGGGCGTCGCGCTTTCCTTTTCGGCGCTTCTCGCGCTCGGCTTCACGTACTCTCGGGGCGGGTGGCTGGCGCTTGTCGCGGCGCTCACCGCTCTGGGATTCCTCGTGTTTTCCAGGAAACCGCGCGCCGCCGTCGGGTTTCTTACGCTGGTTGCTGTGTGCGGCAGCATCCTCACATTCAGCGTGCCGCGCGTTCGCACGCTGTTCGTGAGTATCCTGGATCCGACGTACGCGAGTAACGCGGATCGTCTAGGCATTCTTGTGGATGTTGTGTCCACGGCAACGCCCGCGAGCGCCATCGTGGGACGCGGGCTGGGGGACTCGGTGACGGCAACGCTGCGGACAGTACGCATCTCCCTCGCGAACATTACGGCCGCGGATGTTCAAGAAGTGCGACGGGCCAAAGCGCAGACCTTTGTGGATAACGCCGTCTTGAAGACCTGGCTGGAGATGGGCGTTGTGGGGATCGTGGTGTTTCTTTGGATCGCCGCGCGAGCATTCCTTTTGGCCCGCGCGGCGTGCCTCACGGATTCTCTTCCGGAAAGACGAGCCTTCGGAGTGGCGGTTGGCGCTATGGTCATGGGCTTGCTCGTGTTGGCGCTCTTCCTGGATGTTCCGGAAATGTTTCCCGTGCCTCTTTTCTTCTGGACATTCCTCGGTGTTCTCGAGGCGCTGCCATACCTTCGCGAAGAGCCGGTGCCTACCGGCGCGGCATGACGAGGGCGCTGGCGTCAGAGTCTGCCGTGTCCTTGCCGCACGCGGAAGATGCGCGCCTGTCGGCGCACATCCAGATTGTCGGGTGGAACCACCGGGCGTTTCTGGAATCCTGTCTGCGCTCATGCGTGAACCAGTCCCTCCCCGTTTCGGTTCTCTACATTGATAACGCCTCCACGGATGACTCCGTCGCGTTTGTGCGTCGGATGTTCCCCATGGTGCGGGTGCGCGCGAACGCGGTGAACCGCGGGTATGCCGGCGGACACAATGACGGCTTTCGCGAGATTCCGGATACGGATGTGGCGATTGTCTTGAATCCGGACGTGATTCTCGATGTGCGCTTTGTGGAGGAATGCCTGGAGGGGTTGACGGACGAGCGGGTCGGAGCCGTGGCGCCGCTCTTGCTGCGAGGAGACGCGGCGGGGGAAAGCGAAAGCCGCGCGCCCCGGGAGTTCGTCTCGGGCGGGATCATTGATGCCTACGGCACGACGTTGCTTTCAAGCCTGCGCGCCGTGAATATGCTTGAAGGGAAGATCGTGGAATTCCCATTTGTCGCCCCAAGACGTCCGCTGTGGGGGTTCACCGGTGCCGCCGTCGCGCTCCGGCGTCGTGCGCTCGAGGCGGCGGTCTCTGGCGGCGAGGTTTTTGATGAGGATCTCTTTGCGTACCGTGAGGACGTAGATCTTTCCTGGCGGCTCCTTGAGCGCGGCTGGAGGATTATCGGCCAGCCGAACGCGCGCGCGTTGCACGTCCGCGCGGCGCGGCACGGGGAAGGGAAGTCCGCATTGGTGTCTCGTCTCTCCTGGCGGAATTATTTCCTTGTGCTCGTGAAGAGCGTTCCCGTACGCGATCTTCTGCGGCATGCTCCCGGCATTGCCCTCGAAAGCGGCATCCGGTTGTTGCGGTGTGCCGTTCAGCCGCAGCTCTGGCCGGCCGCGCGCGACGGTGTGCGTCTCCTTCCACGCATGCTTCGGAAGCGGCGGATGATGAACGCGAGAGGAGGAACGGGAGGAGAGGAAAGGCATTGGCGGTAGGACTGACGAACCTCCCGTCGACATGCCTATGGTCTCCTCATCTTCTTTGTCCACAGGAGACGCATCCATCGTGCCAGATCCATCGTGGACAAAGTCAGACACATCCTGCATCAGGCCAGATACATCCTGGATTTTTTCTCGTGTTCCCGCCACACTGATGCCGGTCTATGGCCAATCTTTCATTATCGATCATCATCGTCAATTATTGTTCGGGGCTGCTCGCGAAGGCCTGTGTCCAATCCATTCGGCGCTCACCACCCCCCCAGCCCTATGAAATATTCGTGGTGGACAACGCCTCCCTTGACGATAGTCGGGAAGTTCTCACCTCGGATGTCGAGGGCATCCGCACGTCTTTTTCACCGACGAATCTTGGGTTTGCGAAGGCCATGAACCTCGCGATCCGAGAGACGACGGGGGAGTATGTGCTCCTGTTGAATCCCGACGTCATCGTCTTGCGAGACTCCATCACCGAGCTCCTCCGCTTCATCACCGCGCGCCCCCGCGTTGCCATTGCCGCCGGTCAACTCCTGAACCCGAACGGAACGACACAGGAATCCGCGCTGCGCTTTTATTCACCCGCAACCATCCTCTACCGACGGACATCCCTCGGCCGTCTCCCCTGGGCACAACGGCACTTACGGCAGGTCTTCCTCCGCGATCGGGATCTCCGCGTGCCGCAAGCGGTGGATTGGGTTATTGGCGCCTGTATGTGTGTGCGCCGGTCGGCGATCGCAGAGGTGGGGTCGATGGACGAACGGTTCTTCCTCTACTTCGAAGACATGGACTGGTGCCGGCGTTTTTGGGAACGCGGATGGGAGGTGTGGTATGTTCCGCAGGCCAGGTTCGTGCATTACCACAAGCGGGAGTCGGCGCAGGAGCAAGGCATCCTCGCCTTGTTCCACTCGGTGGCGCGTACGCATATCGTGTCCGGCATCAAGTATTTCCTGAAATATCGTGGCCGCGTGGCGCCGCGTCTGACCGTGTCCTGATACGCGCATGACGCTCGCGCACATTCAGGTGGTCGGTTTTGAGGGTCCGTTGGATTTGCTTCTCGAACTCATTGAGGCGGAGAAGCTCGACATCACGCAGTTGTCTCTCGCGCACGTTACCGCGCAGTACCTCGCGCGACTTCGCGGCATGACGGTGCTTCCGCCGGAACACCTCGCGGAGTTCCTCGTCGTCGCGGCGCGGCTCCTCCTTCTCAAATCCAAGCGCTTATTCCCACAGTTTACCCTCACCGCAGAAGAAGAAGAGGGGATTCAATCTCTCGAGGCGCAACTACGGGAATACCAGAAATACCGCGATCGCGCGCGGGCCATGCGCGCGGCGTGGACGTTGCGCGCGAGACTCTATGCGCGCGAGGGATTTGCCGGCGTGGCGATGACATTCTTCCCGCCGCCGCAATTCCGGGTCGCGCATTTCGCGGCGGTGATACAATCCGTGATTGATCGTCTGCCGACGATCGAACGGTCGCGCGAAGATGTCCTGGCGAAGGTGGTGTCATTAGAGGAGCGGATTCGCGACATTCAGAAGCGGGCAGAGCGTGCGGCCGTTTTATCGTTTCGGGAATTCTCGGGCGAGAATTCATCGCGGGAAGACGTTATTCTCTCATTCCTCGCGCTCCTCGAACTTGTAAAGCAGTGCCTCCTCGAAGTCGAGCAGACGGGAGCATTCCACGATATACTCATTCGCAAGCACGCTGAACCATGAGTACGACGGAAATGCACCCAGTCGGCCTCCCGGAGACGCTCGAAGCGCTTTTGTTTGTCGTTGGCGAGCCCGTGCCGGTGGAGACCCTCGCGCGCGCGTGTCGGGCGTCCGTGGATGACGTTCGCAACGCGTTACGCGGTCTTGAAGAAATCCTCCAATCATCCCGTCGCGGTCTCCGCGTGCTCTCTGCTCCCGAGGGCGTGCAACTGGTCACCGCGCCGGAGTGCGCGGCGGCGGTGGAAGACTTCCTTAAAGCGGGGATGCGCTCACCGCTGACGCCGGCGGCGGCGGAAACTCTGGCGATCGTGGCCTACCGTGGTCCGATTCACCGCGCGGCCGTTGAAGCCATCCGGGGCGTTCATTCGTCGTTCACGCTCCGGCAGCTTGCTCTCCGCGGGCTTGTGGAACGAACGGTACGTGCGACAGACAGCCGCGTCTATCTGTATCAGATTCGCGCGGCGTTTCTGCGGCATCTCGGCATCGCCTCGGTCGAGGAACTGCCGGATTACGCGCTCATGCATGGACACGAGGGACTTGTGGCGCTCGAGAAAACCGCCGATTCCGCGACGCCGCCAGGCGATCCCGTCATTGAGACGGAACCATGATCACCACGCTGCTTGCTCTCGTGGTCAGTTTCCTCGCGAGCGGCGTCGTGCCCGTATCTCTCCAAGGGCCGGACCGTGCACTGACGGAAACGCTTCCGGAAGGTCGAGTGCTGGAAGCCGTGACGGAGAAACGAGAGGGCGCGCCGCGGCTCGTGCAGCGCACGGCGGGACCAGCCATCAACGCGGCATCCTATGTCGTGCTCGATGTCGGCACGGGGACCATTCTTTCTTCGGAGAATCCGTCGGCGATCCGCTCGGTGGCGAGTCTGACGAAACTCCTCACCGCACTCACCGTGACGCAACGGGCGCAGTCATCCGATGTCGTGACGGTAAGTCCTCGTGCCGTCAAGGCGCGCGCGAGCGGCTCGGACATGAAGCTTCTGGCGCGCGAACGTCTTTCGGTCCGCGATCTGCTGGCCGGTCTCTTGATCGCGTCGGCGAATGATGCGGCCGTGGCGCTGGCCGAGCATGTGCGGGGCACGGAATCCGCGTTCGCGATGGAGATGAACGCGGTGGCGCGCTCCCTGGGACTCTCGCGAACGCACGTGGTGAATGCGACCGGACTCGATAACGCCGAGCATTTCTCGACCGCGTATGACATGGCCCTGCTTCTCTCGCGAGCGTGGCAGGACCCTCTCCTTGGCGTGTTCCTTCGCGCCGAGGCACTCGACGTGCGCTCCGTGGATGGGAAGATCCTCCACCATCTCCAAACAACGAATCGTCTCCTCGGTGAACGAACGGACATCCTGGCGGGGAAAACCGGGTTCACGGACGCCGCGGGCCAGAGTCTTGCCGTCATCGCGGAGCATGACGCGGGCTACCCCGTCGTGGCGGTCCTCCTGGGGAGTAACGATCGGTTCAAAGATATGGAGAATCTCCTCAACTGGACGTTCTGGGCATACGCGTGGAAGGACGAAACGGAGATTGTCCGCCCATGATTCAGTTTACCGACCCCACCCTCGTCGCGCACGTCACAAAGGTCATCGGCCTTGGGACCATGGCGTTTGTCATCGCGATGGTGTCAACGCCGCTCTTAACGAACGTGCTCTACCGTTATCGCTTCGCGAAATCCATTCGTTCGGGAAACACGCCGATCTACACGGGGCTGCACAAGAAAAAGGAGGGCACGCCGACCGCAGGAGGAGTGATCATCTGGGGAACTGTGCTCTTTCTCGCGTTCCTGCTTGTCGCGCTTCGCGAGATTTTTCCGGAGTCCGTCTTTTCCGCGCTTTCCTTTCTGACGCGGCGCGAGACCTATCTTCCCCTTGGCGCCCTCGTGGCGACGGCGCTCGTGGGACTGGTGGATGATTACTGGAACGTGCGGAAGAAAGGTCCATTCGGCGGGGGACTGACGATGCGGCACCGTCTCCTCGTGTACGCGGGCATCGCCCTCGTCGGCGCCTGGTGGTTTTACGTGAAACTCGGCTGGGACCGGATCCACGTGCCGGCGCTCGGCGATTACGCCATTGGTTCCTGGTATGTGCCGCTCTTCATCCTCGTCATTGTGGCGACGGCATTCTCGGTGAACGAAGCCGATGGTCTTGATGGCCTCGCGGGGGGCATCCTCCTTTTCTGTTTTGGCGCGTACGGCGCGATCGCGTTTTCCAAGGGTCTTGTGGATCTCGCGACATTCTGTGCCGTGCTCGTGGGCGCGCTCCTCGCCTTCCTCTGGTTCAACGTGTATCCCGCGCGGTTCTTCATGGGCGACACGGGTTCGATGAGCATGGGGACGACGCTGGGGATCCTGGCCATGCTGACGGACTCCGCGCTCGTGCTCCCGGTGATCGGCCTTCCGCTCGTCATCGAGTCGGCCTCCGTGATCATCCAGGTTCTCTCAAAGAAATTTCGTGGGAAGAAGGTCTTTCTCTCCACGCCGATCCATCACCACTTCGAGGCCAAGGGATGGCCCGAGTCGAAAGTGACGATGCGCTTCTGGATTCTCGCGGCTGTCTCGGCGGGCATCGGTCTCGTCCTGGGGCTCCTCGGGGGCGGACGCGCAATTCGTTTCCCGTAGGAACGATGACGAAACGCGCGCTCCACGTGTCGGGACGGTTCCCGTTCTCCTCGTCGGCGGATTTCCGCGGGCGGCGGGTCACGGTGCTGGGACTGGGGACAAAAGGCGGCGGGGTAGAGGTGGCGAAGTACTTTCTCCGACAACGCGCGCGGGTCACGGTGACTGACTTGAGAACGACCAAGGAACTCCAAACGTCGCTGGATGAACTTCAGGGACAGCCGGTGAATGTTGTGCTTGGCCTCCATCGGGACGAGGATATGTTGGAAGCCGATCTCGTCGTGCCGAACCCCGCAGTGCCTCGGACCTCACCATACCTCGCGCGCGCCCGAGCGGCTGGCGTGCCGATCGTCACCGACATCGCCGTGTTCTTTGCCTTTTGCAAGGCCCCCATCGCGGGTATTACCGGCACGCGCGGCAAGACGACGACGACAACGGTTGCCGGAGAAATTCTCCGGCGCGAGCGCCCTGATACCGTTGTGGCGGGCAACATTCTCCGATCACCGCTCGCTGACCTCGAGCGAATCACGGCGACCACCCCCGTTGTCCTCGAGCTTTCCAGCGCACAATTAGAGGGTCTGGAGCCATACCGGATGAGTCCCCATTGGGCACTCTACACGACCCTGCTGCAAGATCACCTCAACCGCTATGACACGTTTGCGGCGTACGCAAAGGCGAAGGAAACAATCTTTACCCACCAGCGCCGCGGCGACGTCTTCATTCTGCCGACAGACGATCCGCTCGTTACGCCCTACGCGGCGCGCGCCCGCGGGCGCGTGGCGTGGTGCGGTCCCTGGGAATCCGCAGAAGAATCTTTCCTCTCCCAGCGATCACGATCGTCCGCCGCGCTGTCGGGTGTTTACCTCCGCGATGGCGACGTGATCTGGCGGCGTGACGGGAGACATGAAGAGATCCTTTTGCCTTGGGCTTCCCTCGGCGGACGCGGGGTGCACACGCGGCGGAATCTCCTGGCGGGCGCGACGCTTGCTCTGGAGATGGGCGCGTCCGCGGCAGCAACACGGGAAGTCCTCAAGGAATTTAGGGGAGTTCCACATCGTTTGGAAATCGTCCGCGTGCTTCAGGGGCGCACCTTTGTGAATGACACAACGGCCACGACTCCCGAAGCAGTGATCGCCGCGCTGGAAACCTTTCCCGACCATCGCCTTGTGCTCATCACCGGCGGCACGGACAAAAACCTCTCGTATGAATCCCTCGTTGGTCATCTGTCTGACCGTGTGGTGCACCTCGTGCTGCTCGATGGCAGCGCAACGCGGAAAATTGTGCGGCTGCTCGCGGGCACGCGGTATGCGCGCGCGCCTGTGGTTCAGACGATGGCGGATGCCGTGCGCGAGGCTTCTGCCCGATCGCTCCCAGGCGACGTGGTCCTCTTGAGTCCCGGGGCCGCAAGTTTTGAGCTCTTCCGGGATGAGTTTGATCGCGGAGAGCAATTCCGTGTTGCGGTTGCCGCGCTCCTTGATTCCTCTCTCCATGGTGCGACGTCCGCCTGATCTGCTCTTGTTCCTTGCGTTCCTCACGCTCACGGGGTTTGGCGGGATCATGCTCATGAGCGCGTCTTCCGTGCTCGGGCACGATTTGCAAGGCGACCCATATTTCTTCGCCCGCCACCAACTGTTCTACGGGATCATCCCCGGCCTCGTGACTCTTGTGGTGACGATGTGTATTCCGTACCGCGTGTGGTGGCGCGCGGTGCTGCCGTTCCTCGTGACGGTATTCGTTCTCCTGCTCCTCGTTTTTGTCTCTCCATTCGGTCTAACCTACGGAGGCGCGTCTCGTTGGGTCGCGGTGGGTCCCATCTCGGTCCAACCTGCCGAGTTTGCGAAATTCGCGGTGATTCTGTACCTCGCCGCGCTCATGGCAAACCGTGAACGAACGCACGGCACCGGAAAAGGGACGCTGCTCCCGTTTCTGATCGTCGTCGGTCTCGTTGGTGCGCTCATTGCGAGTCAGCCGGACATCGGCACGCTCGGCGTTGTCGCCGGAGCGGCGATCCTCACCTACTATGCGGGCGGCGGAAAAGTGGTCCACCTCGCGGGGATCATGGCGAGCGCCGCTGCGCTGCTGGTCATCCTCATTCAGGCCGCGCCGTACCGACTCGCGCGCTTCGCGACGTTCCTGCACCCGGAACTTGATCCCAAGGGCATCGGGTACCAAGTGCACCAGGCGCTCCTCGCGGTCGGTTCGGGAGGTCTGTGGGGCTTAGGATTTGGACGGAGCCGGCAAAAATTCCAGTATCTCCCGGAGCCGGCGGGCGATACCATTTTCGCGATTATGGGAGAAGAGCTGGGATTTATCCGCCTTCTTGTGCTCCTCTCGCTGTACGCGTTTGTGATTTACCGCGGATACCGGATTGCCCGTCGCGCGCCGGATACCTTTGGCCAGCTGCTTGCGGCGGGCATCACTTCCTGGCTCTTTGTGCAGTCCGTCGTGCACATTGGCGCAAATCTCGCCCTGACGCCCCTGACAGGAATCCCGCTTCCTTTCATATCCTACGGGGGGTCGTCGCTCGTCATTGCGCTTGGCGGCGCAGGCATTCTTCTGAATATTTCTCGCCGAACCTCTTAAAGACCCCTTGGAGAATACCACACAGTCGCGCCCAGCCGTTCCCCTCCCTTGAGGCGGCTCAAGGCAAGGGCACGGACAGCCATGCGGCGGTGCACGGTGGTGGCAACGGATTTGCACAGATCGCCGTACCGTTCCTTCGCGTTCTGGGACACGTCCCCGAGGAGACGAAACGTCTTCCAGTGCGCCAGCGTGTGCTCCACGACGATCCGCTTCTTCGGGAGTTTCGTGTTCCGGATCTTCTCAGAACGGGTGCAGGTCCGCTTCTTCCGTGAGCGTGTGATGGGCATCCGCATCTCCGCGTCCGGATCGTTGGTGTTCCCCCCGGGGTATCCTGCCACCACATCCTGGACACGTGGGGAGAGTGCTCCACAAGAAACTGCACGGGGGATGTGCGCTTCAGGGCATGGTGTGTGCGGCGGGAGAAGTCTTTCCCCTATCCTCGAGGATCGCGCATGCTGGGGGAGAGGAGAGACTATTCTCAAAAGAGGTCTTGTCATGATGCGCGAAGTATTACATATGCAACATAACTGACATAGGAAATGATAAAACAAATCCCTTGCCACCGTTCAAGAATGTGCCGCTTGCCAATAAACAGG
>CAYJQK010000003.1:0-30868 GCA_964372305.1 uncultured Candidatus Saccharibacteria bacterium
ATTGGTTTTTAGCTGACGGGGATTGTAGCACAATCTTGACCTGTGGGCGATTACCTCCAGAGTGAAACTCCTCACGGACGGGAACGATGCTCTTCCCCTGGCCTCTCTATGTCATTCCAGCCCCTGATTGGAGTCGAGACGGAAAGGGTGAAACTCCCACCGGATGACGAGTCGCCGGAAGGCAACAAGCCACGCAAACACCCGTTCGACCTTCCCGCGACGACGAATACCGACGCAGGGACTGTCCGTCTTGCGTGCGTGGCCGGACGCGGTTCTCCTGGTGCGGGGCGATCATCGCGACCCCACGTTTCCGGAGCTCGGTGTCGAGCGGATCGCCGTCATACGACTTGTCCCTGATCATGCGTTCGGGGAGACGATGCGTGAACCGGCACGCGAGGAGCTCGGGAACGCTCTCGCGGAATGATCGGCCACCGTTCTTCTCGTGTCCACCGTTGAAACCACCGATGACACGTGGGGGGCAAGCGGGTTGAGTGGTCGTCAACATGTACCATTTCGTCATCCCGCTGTAAAGATTTACTACCAGCACCCCTGAGTGGCGCCATAGTATGCACCGTCACCCACGCAACGATGTTCCCTTTTCATTCCTGTTCGTATTTTTTCAGTATACGCTCAATCTTTTCAAGGGGGATGGTATTTTCAGAGTATCCTCGAAGAATCATGAGCCGTTGCGTATCTTTTGCATACATCCTTGTCCGTTCAAACGAGAGAAAATCATTCTCTGCCCAAACCGAAATATGCGCCTCTGATGTGTAGCCATCCACGGTGTTTTGCAAGTAGCGATGAGGAAATTCAACAATGATCCATCGGCACCGATATATTAAAAAATTCAGTAAATCGACGCCTTCGGATTTCTTCAGGTGCTCGAGGATGTCGCCGATCATCGTCACGTCAAAACTTGAATCATAATACTTGGGTTGAAGAATATCTGTAACCGAAATGTTCCACACCTGATGGTACATCGAGCGGAGATTGAATTTTTCTATATAATCTTTTTCAATCTCGACAGCTGTGGTCTCAATGGATGAATCAGTTTGTTTTACCATTGAGCCGTATTTTCCCGCTCCCGCCCCAAGATCAAGAAAAGTTCTCGGTTTTATACATTGAATAATCTCCGCGATCGCGTTATCAAAAATGTCACTTGAGTAAGGCATGACAATGTTCGTGAATATTTCGAATCACAATAGCACGTGCGTTTTTGTTGGTTCTTATCGGAGTACTCTTTGAGGTAGATACATTTGGTCATGAGTGTGTTTCGTAACCATCGAGGGCTAACATACCCCATGGTTATGCGGCAAAAGAACGTTTCAATACGCTGGGTGTTTTGAAATGATCTCTAGGGAGATGTGTGAATATCAGTAGTTCTGGTGCACCCAGAGGGAATCGAACCCCCAACCGTCGGCTTAAAAGGCCGCTGCTCTGCCAATTGAGCTATGGGTGCAAGGAGAACGAATCTCAAGAATACTTCCCGACCCGCAATCGCCGCTGTTTGGCTCCGGCGCTGCTTCTTTAAGAACTCGTCGTACACCGCATACGCCTTGTCCCGCGGCGCGGCGCTCGCGGGTACATCGGGGATGTCGCCAATGAAGCGTTTTTGAGATGCGCTCTATGAATGCACTGTATGCCCTTGACCTTCATCATTCAAGAGGAGTTCGGGGACGACCACGGCGGGCGCGCTTCTCCATCTTCGGTAGTTCCACCGGCCGCTCATGGATCTCCTGCCCTGGCACAACGGGGAGCGGCCGCATCATGCGCTGGGTCTCAAATCCCCCGTGGAGTTTCTTGGGGAAAACACTCCGCACGTGTCCAGGAAGTGGTGGCCGGATACAGAATATTGACGAATTTTTGAGAATCTGCTATGGTCCCTGCGTAGGTTTTCTCGCCTGGTGTTCGTTTTTTACACAATGTGTCGGAGAAAGAGAGGGGACAATGACAAGAAATGTGATTATTGCGGAGCAGACAACTGGTTTACACCAAATGTTTATTTCAGGATTGCTCGCAAAGGGGATCGCTGTGGTCTGCACGCCTCGTGTTCGCGAGATTCCCGAATTTCTGGAAGAGTATCCGGATGCGGATCTGGTCGCCTTCTGCAACGGCAGAGACGTCGATGCCGCTGACGTCATCAAGAAAGTTCGCGGAAGTGAGTACAGCGGGATTCTCCTTGCGGCATGTAATGATCCTGTGCTTCAAGAGAAGCAAATGGCGGCCGGCTGCACGCACCGTCTCTCTGTCGAAGGGGTTGAACCCGCATTGCTCCCGAAGATAGGCCTGACAGAAAGAATCACCGACCTCCTGGCCTAATGTACGCAGTCGTCTGATATCCAGACGACTGCTTTTCTTTTTCCGTGCCCCTGCCATACTCGGCAGCAATGGACACGTCCGTTCTCTTGAAGAGCACAATCGTGTTCTTCGGGACACCGTCGTTCGCGCTTCCGTCGCTTGAAGCGTTGTCGGCAGCGGGGATGCCCGTTACCGCCGTGGTGACACAGCCGGACTCGCCCGCTGGTCGCGGACGCGTGCGACGCATCTCTCCGGTGAAGCAATGGGCAACCGCGCGCGGTATTCCCGTCTTCCAACCTCCGGGGTTGCGGCGTCCGGAGGATCGCGTGTTTCTTGAAAACCTCGCTCCGGATCTCTTCGTCGTCGTGGCCTACGGAAAAATTCTCCCAAAGGAAGTCCTCGCGCTGCCGCGGTACGGCGCGCTGAATGTGCATGCTTCGCTTCTGCCGCGCTACCGCGGTCCATCGCCGATCCCTGCCGCGATCCTCGCCGGAGATGCCGAGACCGGCGTCACGATCATGCTGCTGGATGAAGAAATGGATACGGGACCGATTCTCGCAAAGACGCGCGTGACTATTGGTCCCGACGACACGACGGTATCCCTTACCCGTACGCTCGCTGATATGGGTGCGTGCCTCCTCGTGCCAACCCTGCGGCAGTGGGTGGCCGGGGACATTGCGCCCCAGCCGCAAGACACCTCGCAGGCGAGTGTCTGCGCGCTACTCTCAAAGGAGGATGGCCGCATTGCGTGGTCCCACCCCGCAGAAGTCATCGAACGCATGGTTCGCGCCTACGCGCCATGGCCCACCGCCTGGACGCTCTGGCATCCCGCGCGCGCCGCGCGTCCCTCGCTGCTCACTATTCACCGCGCCACGGTTTGGCAGCCACGTTCACCAGCGAAGAGACCCGGCGTGCCAGGATTAGTCTGGCAGACGGAAGATCGTCAGGTACTCGTTTGTGCGGGTAAGCTCACCACACTGGCGCTTGCTGAAGTTCAGCTTCAGGATCACCAACGGATGGATATCCAGGCATTTGTACGCGGACATCAGGAATTTCTGGGCACGAAACTTTTATCGTCAATGCCAAAAGAATCTCCTCCGAAACCAACGGAATGAGACCCACCGCTCGATCATGAGTTCAAGGGTCGAGCGGTGATCCCTCCATGAGATTGCGCTCGGAGTCAGGAGTTTGTTTTCTCACCCTGATACTGCAGCGGCGCTTTCACCTGAACCGGAAGGTATCCGACGAATGACCCGTCAACGAGCAGTCCAACGTCATAATATCCTGCCTCCTTCGGTATGCGCACGCAACAGTACGACCAGCGTCCAGGATTAATACTGATGCGCTGCCGGTAGCGCATCAGAAACACTGGCTCCTCCCGCGTGGCGCGCGTGAGGAAGCGGAGATCGATCGCAAACCGCGCATGCACGGAATCCGCTGTTTCGGCGCGAATCCCCACACGTTCATTGGGGAGAAATTTTGCCGCGCGAACAAGCGGCGACGACCGCCGCACGCGGGACTGATCACCCGTGCGTCCGAGAAAAAAGAGAGAGAAGAATTGTCCAAAGCCACTCGCCGACTCAACGCCCGGCGACTCTTCGTTCGCGAATTCATTTGGCGGTGGCTTCGTCAGAAACTCGCGCCAGGCCCAGAGAATCCCCAGCATAAACCCCGTCCCGACAATCAGGCCAATACTCCAGCGAATCTTTGAGTCACCGAAAAAAGCTCTTCGCGGCTCTCGCTGATCAGAGCGCATGCCTCGCCGCCAAGATCAGCCAGCAATTAGACGCTCTTTCGGCGACGGCTCGTCACGGCTCCGACGAGGCCTGGAAGCGGCAAGTGGAATTCGCGAGTAACGATGAAGCTCATGAGGATCCGGATGAAAACCAGTAATCCAATACGGCCAACAATGGCAAAGCTCGGATCCATGAGGAGACGCACGAGGTCGCTCGCCACAAAGAAGTCCAACCCCAGGGTTATCCGTTGAGCGAACCGCCGCCGTACTTCCTCCAGCGCCGGCGTTTGTTGTCCCTTCCACGGTTCCGCTTCAATGTAGAATACGCGCCGCGCCGCTTTCGCTCCGCCCCAAAAGACAAACGCTGCACCCCACGCACTCAAGAAGAACGCGAGGATACTCGTGAGTGCATCGAGGAACGCTGCTACAAAAATTGTGTCACTGAAGGAATCCATGAACATATGTTTCTGTTGATAGGGTGAATGTTCTTATCCACAGCATACATGAAGCACGAGGACTTGGCGAGGAAACGCAGACCGTCCCTCAAGCCTTTCGCTTCACGACCCGCAGGATCGCCGCGAGGATTGCCTCTGTATCCATGAGATATTTTGCGAGGAGTTCGTCGGTTTGTCCGGATTCCCCAAACGCGTCATGCATCCCTACAAACTCCTGCGGCGCGAGCGGGCCCTCGCCCGTGAGTATTTCCGCAACGGCGCTCCCAAGACCGCCGTGGATCTGGTGTTCTTCTGCCGTGACGATCGCGCCGGTTTCTCGGGCGGCGCGGGAGATCGCGTGGCGATCAATCGGCTTCACCGTGTGCATGTTCAGTACACGGACGCGAAGGCCTTTCTGCGACAACCGCCGCGCGGCGTCGAGAGCGTGGTAGACAATCGGACCACAGGCGATCACCGTGACGTCATCGCCGTCAGTCAGGGAGAGCGCCTTCCCCACCGTGAACGGCGTCTTTGGCGTGGTGAAGACCGGCGTCTTATGCCGCGCAAAGCGCATATAGACAGGCCCAATAATTTTTGCGGCCGCATGGACAGCTTTCCGCGTCTCCTCGGCGTCGCAGGGCACGAGAACGGTCATGCGCGGAAGGACGCGCGTGAGGGCGATATCCTCGAGCGCTTGGTGTGTCGCGCCATCCGGTCCGACAGAGATCCCCGCGTGCGCGCCGGAAAGTTTCACGTTGACATTCTGGTAGCAGATGGAAATCCGCACCTGATCCCAATTACGCCCGGGGCAGAAGACGGCATACGTCGCGACAAACGGAATTTTCCCTTCCAGGGCCAGACCGGCGGCGACCGCGGCCATGTTCTGTTCGGCAACCCCCATCTCAATAAACCGGTCGGGGTACTTCTTCTCAAACCACTCCGTGCGCGTGGATTCTTTGAGATCGCCACAGAGGACGACGATCCGCGGGTCTTTCTTCCCTACTTCGACAAGTCCATCGCCGTACCCATCCCGCGTCGGCCGCAGCGGCTGGTCTTTTTGAAAGAGCGTCTTCGCCAAGCGGGACGTGGCCATGCTATTCATGTTCCCCCACAATCTGCCCCCGGAGCGACCGTAAGTCCCCGAGCGCCTGGCGGGCTTGCTCGGGATCCGGCGGAGTGCCGTGCCAGTGATAGTCGTACTCCATAAACGCGACGCCCTTCCCCGCGATCGTGTGTGCAATGATCGCCACGGGCTTCTCATAAATGGCTTTCGCGCGCTCGCACGCGTCAATGATCTCCTCGATGTTGTGCCCATCAATGTCCATCACGTGCCAGTTGAATGCTTCGTACTTCGCGCGCAACGGCTCCAGGGGCATGACGTGCTCGGTCATCCCGTCAATTTGGATGTTGTTGCGGTCAACAATGAACGTGAGATTGTGAAGCTTGTGTTTTCCCGAAAACATGATCGCCTCCCACGTGGAACCTTCTTGGTGCTCCGCGTCACTCAACACCGCATAGACCTGCCATTTCTTCTTCTCCATGACTCCGGCGTACGCCACACCGGCGGCAATGCCACTTCCCTGCGCCAGCGACGCCGCCGTGTTCTCAATTCCTGGGAGGTAGCCGCGGTCAACATGGCCTTGGAGGCGCGAACCGAGCTTCCGCAGCGTTTTCAATTCCCGCACCGGAAAATAGCCCGCACGGGCAAGGGTAGCGTACACCACGGGAGCATTATGACCGCAGGACATGATGAGCCGATCGCGATCGGGCCACGAAGGTTGTTGCGGATGATGCCGCAAAACGCGAAAGTAGAGCGCCGTAAAGACGTCTGCGAGATCCAAAGGACCCGCGGAATGCCCGGACTTCGCCTCGACGAGCATGCGGATAATGTCCTCGCGGATAGTTTCCGCAAGACGCTCGAGTTCACGGAGAGAATAAAAACGCGGCCGCGGCATGGAACGATGCTGCAGAGAGTGTATCACACGCGAGCTGGCCTCGCCGCGCGTACGGACTCTCGCGCAAGTCGCTGGTATTCACGGAGGGCCTCTTGTGGATCCGGGGCGGTGAAGATCGCGGAGCCGAACGATAGCGACGTGGCGCCCGCATCAATGAGCGGGGCAATGAGCGGACCCGTGACGCCGCCATCAACGCCGATGGGGAGCTGTGGGTACCGTGCATGGATCGTGCGCACCCGCTCAATCGTGTGGGGATCGAAAGCTTGACCACTGGGGCCGGGCGGGACACTCACGAAAAGGAGAAAATCAATGTCGGGAAGATACGGCGCGATACGGTCAAGCGACGTCTGTGGACGAAGCGCGAGACCGCGCTCAATCTTTGCCTCCCGTAATCGGCCAAAGAACGTCGGAAGTGATTGCGCAACTTCCACATGACAGGTGATGCGACGTGGGACGAGCGGAATCCAGCGCTCTGCGGATGCGGCAATGTCCTCCACCATAAGATGGACGTGGACCCGGCGGCCCGGGAGCACCCGCGCCGTGGTTGCCACGTCGGAAAAATTCATTGGTTTGGCAAAGATCCCATCAATGACATCAATCTGCACAAGCTCGGCGATGTCTCGGACAAGCCGTAACCGTTCACGGTACTCCTCGCGGGCATACACGTTGATCGTGGGTTCGATGGTGATCGTCATGCGGTTACGTTGGAGAAGTGTGGTGCTCTTCGTAATACCGAATTTTCCTCATGCGCCGATCGTGGCGCTCCGCATGTGAAAACGGCGTGTTCAGAAAGATCCGCATGAGTTTGACGGCCTCCGCAGGTTTGATCTCTTCACTGCCAAGAACAAGAATGTTCGCATCATTATGTTCACGCGCGCGGCGCGCGGCGAAGGTATTTGTCACGAGCGCGGCGGTAATGCCAGGAACCTTATTCGCCGCCACCGCCATGCCGATTCCGGTGTCGCAGACGAGGATCCCCAGGGATTCTTTGTTGCGCCGAACGTGCTCGGCAACCGCAAAGGCATAGTTCGGGTAATCGTCGCCCCCCTCTGGCGCTGCGGGACTCACATCCTGCAGCACATGACCATCCTCAATGAGGGCGACCTTCAATACTTCTTTGAGGCGCGTTCCCGCATGATCAGCGCCGAGATACACCGTCATGCCAGGAATCGAGAACGACGTCCATGGGATACGCGCCACACTCTCCCTCTTCCACAACCCATGGAGAGAGTGTACCAAGTTTTTCGCCATTCGGGCCATCAGGCCGAGTGGGCTTCACTTCCCACCATCAATCAAAGGGGGCACGACACCGCGTCCCCCCTCTCCCGTGATCATCCCCCCATCACGGAAGCGTGGCAAGTGCGAAAAGGCGATCGTGTCCGTGTCACTCGACAGAATATGAAACATTCCCTGCTCGAGACACGGTACTGTTCATGCGTCCACGAGGGGGCGTCAGGACAAAACAGTGTCTGACAGAGTGAACACCGATCATGTTCTGACGTCGTATTGACAATCCCGTGCTCTCCGCGCACGGTGAGACGAAGAACCTCCTGTGATGCGCGACACCCAAAGGATTCGTCCGGCCGTAATAGTGACGGGCGGCGCAAATGGTATCGGCGAGGCGATTGCCCGTGTTTTTTTGAGCGCGGGCCACCCCGTGGCAATTGTCGATCGCGACGAGCGCGGGTGCCGACGAATGTCCCGGTGGGCAATGCAGGAACGTCTCCCGCTCCTTGCGGTGACTCTCGACGTTACCGAGTACGGACAACACCATCGGGCCGTGCAGCGCATTCGCCGCCACCTCGGTCCTGTTGGCATCCTCGTGAACGCCGCTGGTGTCGGCGCGTCGCGGTCGTTTTCTTCTACAACGCTTGATGACTTTTCGAACGTGCAGAGCACGAACGTCCAAGGTCCTTTTTTCTTTACCCAGACTGTCGCGAAAACCATGCGCCGCGGCGGCGGATCCATTCTCTTCCTGACCTCTGTCCACCAAGACGTGCCTGTTGGTGACCCCACCTACTCCATGTCCAAGGCGGCGTTGAAGGTCCTCGTAAAGGAGCTTGCGCTCGAGCTTGCGTCGGCGCGCATACGAGTGAATGGCATTGCCCCGGGGGCAATCCGGAATCGTCCATCGGTTGACCGACGGTTTTCGCGCGTGCCGCTCGGTCGGCGTCGCGGGACATCGTGGGAGATCGCGAGCGTCGCGTACTTTCTGGCCTCTGACGCCGCGTCCTACATTACAGGAGAACTCATCACGGTTGACGGCGGACTCTCCCTGGTGAATTGGATTGCCACGGAAGGCATGCAGGCGTAGGCACGGGGATCATGTTCCATGCGGGCGAGCACGAGCGGATGTTTTTGTTGGCAAAAAGACGGTGTCGGATTGTTTAGCGCCAACTCATGAGGATTGCCCCGGCGGTGACGAGAAGCGCGCCCATGCCCGTTTTCCACGTGAGCCCTTCGCCAAGGACGAGGGCGGCGAGCGCCAGCGCGAAGACCACGCTCAAGCGGTCGAGGGCGACAACGCCAGACACGGGTCCTGTTTTTAGCGCCGTGAAGTAGAAGAGCCAAGACAGGGCGCCGGCAATGCCCGAGAGCACAATGAACGACAACGACCGCGCGCCGAGCGACGCCAGTCCCTGCGCTTTCCCCAGAGCCAAGGACACGATGATAAGGAATCCCGCCATGATCACGGAACGGATCGTTGTGGAAAGTGTCGTGTCGAGATCCCGTAAGCCAATTTTTCCAAAGATGGCGACCGCCGCCGCGAAGATCGCGGACAGGAGCGCGGCGCCGACCCACGAACCCGTCATCGGGCAACCAGAGCGCCGCTCTCGAAATACTCGCGGATCCCAGCGCGGATTCTCACCTCCGGGATGAAACCGAGCTTCTCGCGCGCCAAGGCCATGTCGCACTCCGTATGACTTTGGTATGCTTTTGGAGCGGGGTTTACGACATATTGTGGCGCGCGCTTCGTCCCGATAGTTTCACTGAGAATCTCGACGAGGGCATTGAATGTCGTTGCCGCGCCGGACCCGCAGTTGACGATGCTGCTCTCGCGCGCGTCGGCGGCGAGGAGGTTCGCGCGGACGACGTCGCCGACATGGATATAGTCCCGCTGTTGTTCACCGTATTGGAAGAGACGGGGATTTCCCATTCGCATCTGTTGCGCCAGTTGGAAGATCATGCTGGCGCGCTTCCCTTTGTGGGCCTCCCCGGGACCATAGACGTTGGAATACCGCAGGCCGACCACCGTCACGTCCGGGCGTGCGCGCGCGAAGTCGAGAGAGAATGCGTCCAAGGACGCTTTCGATTCCGCATAGGGGTTCAGCGGTTGAAGCGGCTGATTCTCGCGATAGGGCGCGGGACCATTCCCGTACACCGCCGTGGACGACGCATAAACGATACGCTGGCAGCCAGTTTCGGTAACACGGCGAAAGAGCTCCGCCGCGGAGTCCACGTTCGCGCGAAACATTTCCCGACGATCGAGGTTCAGCGTGTTGTTGATCGCCGCCTGGTGATAGAGAACGTCAACGTGCCCAATCGCGTCCCAGTCTATCCCCAGAAAGCTCGACTGGAAGAATTTCCCCGAAAACCCCTGGGGCAGCTGTTCCGCGTCATGGCCCGTGATGATCACCTCGTTCCCTTGCCGCAGGAGCTCGCGGACAAGGTTTGATCCGATAAACCCTGTTCCGCCGGTGACAAGCACGCGCATACCGAGAGATGCGCTACCGTCGGGCGTATGTGCCGACGAGAACCGTTGAAGCGAGGATATGTCCCGCCAGGGCACGCTCAAGGTCCGTCTTCACGCTCGATGGCGGAAGGTCCAGTGTCGTATCCAGCGCGTACAGGGTGAACTGATACCGGTGAGTTCCCGAGGGTGGGCAAGGTCCCCCATACCCAGTTTTCCCAAAATCCGTTGTCCCTTGCGTCACTCCTGCCAGCGCCGCTCCTTCGGGTATTTCACGGGTTGTTGGTGTAAGGCCCCAGACGGTCCAATGGACCCAGTCGCCGCGCGGCGCATCCGGGTCATTCACCATGAGCGCGAGGCTCTTCGCGGCCTCCGGGACATCTTCCAGAGACAATGGCGGGCTCACGTTCTCCGCATCACACGTGTACGTTACGGGAATCGCCCCCTCGTGTGGAAACGCGGAACTTGTCAGTTTCATCTCACGCTGGAGTGTGCGCTGTGGCGTTTCCTTCGGCAAGCGGGAGGAAACGCCATCTGCCACCAAGGATCAAGAGCAGTGCAGCGATCGCCAGGATAAGAAGACGCTGCCGCATCACGCTAGGAATCACCGTGAAGAAGATTCAAGCCGACCTCCGTGGAGTGTGCGCGGCAGAGGGTGGTGAAAGCGCGCAGGGTCACTTCGCACGTCGCTCCGGTCACCAGCGCTTTTACGTGGCCCCCACGCGCGTATGCCGCGCTATCTGTAAACACGCCATGCGCGTGGATGATGACGCTTTCATTCAGCAGGGCCACGTTGCCAACGAGTGTGGCGATCTCCAGTTTCTCCCGCAAGCGCGTGTCCGTGTACTCTTTCCGGTCAACGTCGTACCACGACATTGTCGCGTCCTCAATGGCGCCGATGGCCGTGAATGTCCCGCCGTGGATCCCGCGTGCCGCACAGAATTCTCCGAGCGCCCCGAGGACTTCCTCCCCGCGTTCAGCACGGAGCACGTACCAGGGATGTGCGTCGAGAATACCCTCCATGCTAGATATGCTGCCGGCAGTACTCCTCGACAAGCGCGCGGGCGTGGACCACGCGGGGGTCCGTCGCCTCGCGGAGTGCCTCAAGTGTTCCAAGGGTGAATTTTAGACCGAGCGCGCGCTGTTGTGGCGTCCCCTGCTCTTCATCAATGCGGTTGTCCAGCGAGTCCGCGAGTTTCACGAGCTGTACAGAGGCTGGCGCCCCGGCGATCGCCTCGAGGTACCGCCTTTCCCGCTCCTCCTCGGGGAGGCGTTTGTCGTCAGAAAGCAGCGCGACGTGCTCGGCGACCAGTTTCCCAAAGTCGCACTCGAGGTCTTCAAAATCCGTTTTTGTGTCTTCGATCGTATCATGGAGCGCCGCAAGCGTCAGCGTGTGGGGGTCATCCACCTCGAACAGGTGCCGGAGAATGAGCGTCACGCGCGACGGGTGCGCGGCGTACGGCGTCACGCCGTCACGGCGGAATTGACGCTGATGCTTTTTTGCAGCGAACGTGAGCGCGGAGAGCGCCGGCAGAAGTTCGTCAATACGCTCGATCATGCGCGTTCCGCTCATGGAACAAGTGTGGCATGTCCGGACGCGGCATGTCCAACGCGCGAGCCATGCGCCCTCAAATGGTTATCCGCATAAGCGGGAGTGGGAGACGTCTCCGACGTGTTTCCCCTTTGAGAAGAGAGGTTTTCCGTTGCGGGGCTTCGTCACGAGCGGTCCGGTGTGGAGCGCGGTGGACGGGAAGACTTGCTCCCTGGTGGACGATGTGCTTCCCGTACTTCTCCCGCAGGGCATCAACGGCTTGGTACAGCGTCGCGATCTTCTCGATACGCAGAGGATGATCGAAGAGGGTTGGCTGGACAGAGAGCGCGGGAATAAGTTCGGCGAGGACCACGCCGGCCTGACGGTAGAGGGTTGTCGGCTGGTAGACACGGCGAAAGAGCTCACGCACGATGGGCACGAGGTCGAGGGGAAAGGCCGTCGGCCGGCTCAGGCGCCCTTCCGCGCCGGCGCTTTTGAAGTCCTGGCGGCGGAGGAACACGACGAGGCGCCGCGGGGCGAGACGGTACCGGCGCGCCTTGATGCACGCGTTTTCCACGTTCTTCGTCAGCTGCGCGAAAACATACTCTCGGTCGGACGTCGGCGGTGTGAAGGTCTTTACCTTACTGATGGACTGGGTTGGTGTTTTCACTCCGGGCACAATCGGCAGGATGGAACGTCCGTTCAGTTCCTGCCAGACCGTAAGGCCCGGCTTCGTCAGGATGGTCTTCAGAAACAGTTCGGACCGTCCTGCAAACGCAAGCGCGGTCGTCATCCCATATTTCCGCAGCAGCGCGGCGGTGTTCGGCCCGATGTTCCAGACGTTCTCGACGGGGAGATCGCGGAGAAACGTCGTGATCTCCCGCCCGCTGACCGCGGTGAATCCTGCCGGCTTCCGGTGCTTGGACGCAATCTTCGCGAGGGTTTTCGTGATGCTCAAACCAACAGAGACGGTAATCCCAAGATCGCGGTGGATATCCTCCTGAATTCGACGGGCAATTGCCGCGTACGGAGCGCGGTGGAGCCGGCGGAGGCCCGTGAGGTCCGCGAACGCTTCGTCAATGGAATACTCCTCGACGTCCGGCGTGTACCGCCGCAAGATCGTGAACATTCGCTGTGAGAAGAGGCTGTACGTTTCGTAGTCGGAGGGAAGCACGACGAGGTCTGGGCAGAGCTTCCGGGCCTCCCAGAGCGCCACACCGCGACTCACCCCGTACGCCTTCGCTTCATCGCTTGCAGCGGCGACGATGTTCCGCTCCTTTCCCGTGACCACGGGCTTCCCGCGGAGCGCGGGGTTGACCGCTTGCTCGCAGGACGCGAAGAAGGCGTCTCCATCAACGTGAAGAACCGCCAGCGGCCAAGAACGAAGGAGCATTAGTGGTACTGCCGGATGACCGTTGTGACGACGCCAATGACGCGGCATGTGTCCGCTGGATGCGTGGCTGACGCGTCCTCCTCTTGTATCGCGAGAACTGGTTGTCCCCCGCGGAGGAAGTATCGCCGCATCATCCAGGACCCCTCAGTCTCGGCGATCACGATGTCCCCGGAGCAAGGGCGTCTTCCCCGCTCCACAATCACCGTATCGCCAGGGAGAATCCCCGCCGCTATCATCGTGCCGCTTTTCACGCGGACGAGGACGCTCGCTTCCTTACGTGGAAGCAGCCATTCATCCAAGGAGAGGAGATCCTGGAGTTCCTCATCGGCCGGGCTCGGCCATCCGGCATGAACGATCCCAGGGGAGTGAGCGTGCGGAGAAGACCAGGCCATCACAGTTCGTATTCTGTTTGGTATTCAAAATCTCGTCAAGTCCTGCGACAACAAAACGCCTCCGACGAGGGAGGCAACGTGGTCGCCTTCGCCGTCGGTATTAGAATGTCTTCGCAGAGAGAAGGGGCTCCGGACTTCCGTCGGGATCACCGGTGAACCCGCCGAAGCCATCACCTGCCGCCGTGTTGCACACTTCCGTCTGTGCAACGCTGGCCGAAATGAGCGCCGCACGAATCGCCGCAACGTCCGCGCCGTTGACTATCCCGTCGCCGGTCACGTCACGCCCATTCTTCGCAATGAAGAGCGCCGCCGCTCCTGCAACATGCGGACTGGCCATGGATGTTCCGCTAAGCGTGCCAAAGCCTTTCTTGTACGTCGAGAGAATATTGACGCCGGGCGCGGAAATTTCCACCAGTGGACCGAAGTTACTGAAGCTCGCTAACGTATCGTCGGCGCCGTAGGACGTCGCGGGTCCGCTGCCGCCGCACTTGCCGTCGGAATCCGCCAGCGCGGAGACCGTAACAACATCCGGGTGATTTGCCGGGCTGAAGGTCGCGGCATCTTTCGCGCTATTCCCCGCAGCGACAACGTAGGTCACACCGCTCGCGACGGAATTTGCGATAGCGCTATTGAGTCCTGGACTGGTGAACTCTCCGCCAAGGCTCATGTTCGCCACGTCAATCGTCCCCGCGTTCCGCGTGACGTAATCCACGCCACAGATGACCCACGAAAGGTAGCCGTACCCCGCGTTACTCAAAACTTTCACTGCCTGGAGCCGTGCTCCCGGCGCAACGCCGACGACCCCGTTGCCATCATCCTTCGCCGCCGCCGTTCCGGCGACATGGGTGCCGTGGCCATTTCCGTCATCCCACGCATTCGTGTTCCGACCCGTACAGTTGTACCCACCAACAACATTCAAATCCCCGTGTTTTTTCATGCCCGTATCAATGATCGCGATATCCGCGTCTACTCGGTCGTCAACGCCGTCAATCTTCGCTGTTCCTGACAAGTCGGCGTCAACACGATTCACCCCCGTTGGCGTGACCTGCGCGAACGCTTCCACGTAGCGATCCGGCTCGACCGCTTCAACGCCGGGATCCTTCTGTAAAGCCGCAAGCTTCCCTGGCTCCCCCACTCCCGAAAAGCCACGGAGCGCCTTCTTAAACTGGTGTTCCACCTTGAGTCCATGTCGCTCCGCAATGGCGCCCGCCTCTACGCCAGGTGCAAGCCTGACGATGTACCGACCAGGGATAACATCCCCCGAGCGCGGCGCAGCACCCGCAGGAAGAAGGGCCATCACTCCCACGACGCTTCCCGCCGTGAGAAACACCAGCACGCGACGCACGACACTCAGAGTATTCACTCGTCTATCATACACTCCCTCACAACCCTGTCAAGGAATAGTCTTATCCAACACAGAAGTAGCCTGAACGGACTCCCCATTTCCACCACAGCAGTGGCCTGAAACTGGGGACAACGTGCTCTCTGAGCATGCGTGCGCTCCACATGGGATATATGACCATCACCATGCAGCCCACACGCACGCAGAGTATAGAGGAACTCTAAGAACTTCTCACGACTACGGACGGACTCGCGTTTTCCGCGGTGTCCCGGGAGGATGCGTACCGTTGGGCCGAAGAGACCCTCCGGACGTATGACTACCTCCATCGCGCCAAACCCGAGAAAGGGATCCTCCGGCAGTATGTCCAGAAGATGACGGGATTCTCCCGGGCGTGGGTGACGAACCTCACCTACCGGTTCCGCACAACAACGCATGTGCGCTCCCTGCTGCAGCGCCGCCATCGGTTCCCCCGCAGATACAGCGTGGACGATGTCGCCCTCCTTGCCGATACGGACCTTGCCCATGGCGTCCTCTCCGGTCCCGCAACCAAACAGATTCTCGTTCGGGAGTACACCGTGTTCCACCGTCAGGAGTTCACCCGCCTCTCCCGGATTTCTCCGAGCCACATTGCGAACCTCCGCAAGACGCATCTGTACCGGGACAAGACAAAGCTGTTTCAGAAAACCCATCCCACCCAGGTCCGGATTGGCGAACGACGGAAACCGGAACCTCTGGGGATGCCGGGCTTCCTGCGCGTGGACAGCGTGCACCAGGGAGACCATGCGGACGGCACGAAGGGGGTGTATCACATCAACCTCGTGGACGAGGTGACGCAGTGGGAGATCGTCGTCTGTGTCGAGGGGATCAGTGAGCGGTTCCTCCTGCCTGCCTTGGAAGCCGCCCTGGAGCAGTTCCCCTTCGGCATCCGCAACGTCCATGCCGATAATGGAAGCGAATACATCAACCACCAGGTGGCGGAGATGCTCGACCGGTTGATGGTGAAGCTCACGAAGAGCCGACCGCGGCACAGCAATGACAACGGCCTTGTGGAGACGAAGAACGGCGCCATCATCCGGAAGCACCTCGGGTACGGGCACATCCCGCAGCCGCACGCAGCGCGGATCAACAGCTGGTACCGGACCTGGTTCAACGTCTATCTGAACTATCACCGGCCCTGCGCGTTTGGAAAGGAGGTGATCGTCAACGCGCAGACCGGGAAACGGAAACGGGTCTATCCGACCAACGAGTATCAGACCCCCTATGCGAAGTTCCAATCACTCACAAACGCGGAACGGTTCCTGAATCCCGGGGTCACGGTTGCCGACCTCGACCGGATTGCGTACGCTTGCAGTGACACCGAGTTTGCGAAGCAGACACAGACGGCGAAACAGGAGCTCTTTTCAGGAGTCCATCAGCCTTAATTTCGTCCCAGCGGACTACACGCGTTCAGGCTACTTTCTGGATTAGAAAAGACTGGAATGCCCCGTTCAAGACTTCCACTCTTCCTCCTTACTTCTTCCGATCTCGTTTCCGCTTTGACGACGCCGGACGAAGCTGCAAACGAATATTCTTCCAATGGCTCTTGAGTTCCCCCATGACCTTTCGTATCTCTGCGGGATCAATACTCTTGAGCTGCTTATACCGATTCCCGACGTTATCAATCACTCTATTGTATGCGGCTTGGTTGAACTCTTTGAGGTTTTTCAACTGTTCGATAACCTCCTTTTTTACCTTCACCGCCCAACCCCTCACTTTCTTCCGTCGTTGCGCCCCGTTTTTGCCGTACAAGAAATACATACTGGCCGCTGCCGCAATGACCGTGGCGAGACCAATGGCGCCGACAATATGTCGCTTATTTTTTACGGGAACCTTTATCATGGGGGGAGAGTGAACAATAAATTTATTTTTTTCTCTTCACCATCTTGAGGATTGTGGAAAGGATTATACCACAAGCGTGGATCTCGTGCACGAGACGCGCGCCCGCTTCTTTCATTCCTGTCCGGAAGGCGCCGACATCGTCAACAATGCGATCACTCTGGATCCTTATGCGCCGTGCAATATGCTGCAGATCCCAGAGAATTCGGAGGAGGAGAACCCCACCCCAGATCGCGAGAACCAACACGATGGTCGCGCCAACAGAAGCGAGGAATGTCAGAACAATCAAGAAGTCCACAGGCTCAACACCATTCACGCGTGGAGTATACCACAGGGAATCCAGAACACGATAACATCCTCCAACGACTTCGTTCGCAAGAATCTTTTGCCCGTGCTTGAATATCGGTACGGACGAGCGTACTGTTCCACACCGGTCCGGGGTCGTCTAACGGCAGGACAGCGGGCTTTGGACCCGCCAATCATGGTTCGAATCCATGCCCCGGAGCCACATGCGAGACTCGTTAATAAAGGGGATACAGGGGTCAAGGACAATGACGCTGCGCTGGTCTCCGCCACCGTACGGTCGGCCTCGCTTCATCGCATCACGAATGACTTCTCCCTCTTCTTGCGGTTGTGGGTGATTCACCCAGGGAGGGGAGTTTCTGCCAACGGGCACCGGCCAGGGGTCAAGAAGTTCTTGGTGCTTCTTGGGACCGTGCTCTCTGCTCCAGAGACTTGACCATGGCCACGCCTGGGCTTTCGTCACCAGCGGCGTTGCGAGGGGTGCGTGCCATGGCGTCAGTGTGGCATCATTGTCCCGGACCCCTTTTCCGGTACGCGTGTTCTTTCCCGTCCGTGAGGAGTTACCCGAGAAGTGGTGGTGTTAAAGACTTCAGCGTTGTATTGTGCACGGGTGAAACTCACGCAAAATCAGGTTTTCATCGGAATGGTTACTTACCCACTCGCGTTCGTTGTCTAGAAGCCACGATGGTAAAAAACGCGGAGCCGATCATTCATCTCATCACGGACAAAGCAACGCCAGAACAGATCCGGGAGATGGTCGCGTTTTACACAGCGCGCATCAAGGTGGCGGTGGATATCGAGCGTAGCATCCTTGCAGGCGGGGGTAAGTGGCATGCCGACTGCCAACAGGTATTACTCAATCATGGAAGCACGCACGAAAATATTTGGGGCGCTGGATATGCGCTGCCTACGCATACGGTAAACTTCACCTCCCACGTCAATATTCGTCCTTCACAGAATAATCCTGACCAAGACATTCTCTCCGCGGAGATCCGACAGAAAGTTGAGAAGATCATTCGCGAACGCCTTGAGCCATGAACGCCGCGCAGCGCATGGTGGCAATCAGCATCAATCTCCTGCAGATCGAAGAATGGTATGCCAAGAACCCCGCGCGGAACTACGACGAGGACGAGGACTGCCCCAGGAGTTCCCCGCCAAGTGTCGCCAGGGCGTCCACGGTGAGATTCCGCTCTTGATGCGTTGCGCGACGCGCCGCCGCCATCTCCTCGGCGCGCGTTGAGGATTCCGGTATGCCGCGCGCCTTCGCCTCCGTGCCGTGAAGAACCGAGAGCACCAGTCGAGTCCCCGTCAGCAACTCGAGCGCATCCTCGAGCGGCGTCCGCACGACGCGGTCGCGGATCCGATCGCGGTAGAGGGTGTACTGCGTCACGAGGTGAAGCGTTGTGTCCGTGACGGCAACGGGAACGCATGCTTCAAGCGTTGAAAGAAGCAACGGATTCAGCGTCGTGCTCTTTTCAAGAAAGGCTGGCCACACCTCAAGGACGCGTTCATAGAGCAGCGGGTTCTCCGTTCCTTCTTCCCTGACCCGAGAGGATGCGGCGGGCCCTCGAGAGGCACTGGATGTTTCCTGCGAGCGCTCATCGACCTTTTCAGGGGACCATTGAACGGAGCGGGCCTCGCCCACGACGGGACGACGCCCTGCGTCCTCGCGTGCCGGAGGCCGACCGTCATCCTTCCCAGGGCCGCACCACTCAAGAATGGCGACTTCAAGAGGAAGAGCGTCATACGCGGTGTCGCGCATCTCCGTTTTCGCACGCAAGAAGACACGGACGAGAGCCACGAGGTCTTGGTCCCGATATCGCGCCGCGTGCTCGCGGAGACGTGTTTCAATCGTTGGCGGGTAGGATTCGCTGTGGACACTTGCAATCGCCATGGAGGCCACAGCGCGGAGGTATCGCGTCAAGTCATCAGCAAACGCGCGAACGGACGCGCCGCGATCCATGACGGCATGGAGCGCGGTGAGTGCGGGGTGTGCCGCCCTTTCGAAGAGCGCCTCGGCAAACGACTGGGTCGTCTCAATACTCGTCATGCCGAGCGCCCGCTCGACAACAAGCGCTGTGACCGGCTGATCGTCCGTATGAAGGGCAAGGACTTGTCCGAGAAGACTCTCCGCATCACGGAAACACCCCTCGCTATGCTGGGCAATGAGGAGAAGCGCGGTCGGTTCCAAAACGAGCTCCTCTTTTTTTGCGATCGCCGCGAGCCGTTGGGTAATGAGCGCGACTGGCGCACGGCGAAACAAGAATGTCTGGCACCGCGACCGAATAGTGTCGGGAACCTTGTGGAGCTCTGTCGTGGCAAGGATGAACACGGCATGTGTCGGCGGTTCCTCTAATGTTTTGAGGAGTGCGTTGAACGCTTCCTTCGTCAGCATGTGCACTTCGTCCACGATGTACACCTTGAACGCACCGGCAGACGGGGCGAGCACGATGCGCTCCTTGAGCGCGCGGATCTCATCGATCCCGCGATTGCTTGCGGCGTCAATCTCAATAACATCGAGATGCACGTTCTGTTGCGAGGCCACGCAGCACGAACACGTATCGCAGGGCTCTGGACCGGCGGGGTGTTCACAGTTCAGACGGCGTGCTAAAAGCCGCGCGATGGTTGTCTTTCCCGTTCCTCGCGGACCCGCGAAGAGGAGCGCGTGCGCGAGCTGTCCTTCGCGGAGAGCGTTTGTGAGGATGGTCACGACATGGTCTTGCCCGAGAACATCCGCAAACCGCTGCGGACGATACTTACGGTAGAGCGTCCGCTCTTGATATGCCGATCGGGGATCGTTGGTCACGGTCCAAGTGTATGCTGTGCAGGAGAAAGTTCAATGCAAGTGAGCACGGGAAAAGATTTTCCTTCGCCTAGCGCCGAAAGACGATAAGCCTGCTTCCCCCATAGTTGAAGAACAGCACCACGAAGACCGCAAGGACCTTCGCGGCAATATCCGCGGATGCGCCAAAGAGTGCGTGGAGCATGACAAGACGGGACGCGAAGAACCCCGTGAGGAGTTGGTTCAACACCCAGGCGATCACACTCATCGCGAAGTACCGGGCCCCTTGCGTAGCGATGCGGCTCGTGTCCGTATTTCGAAACGTCCAGTACTTGTTCAGATAAAAGTTCACGGCGATTGCCAGAAATACGCTCGCCATGTTCGCCGCGACAACGGGGTACCGCGGCGCCGCACAGTCCGCGAATGTCCGAAGAGTGTGCCGCGATATTCCCCAGTCGCTAAGGGAGACGCAGTACACCGTGGCCCACCCGAGAATGCGTGTGAGAAGCGCATACGATCCAAAGTCCACCACCGCTCCCACGGTACCCACCGTGCCAAAACGCAAAAATTGCTTCAGGTTCTCTTGGAACGTCACGTCGCTGCGGGGGGCTCCGTGTCCGTGGATTTCTTGAGGGCGTGCTCCACGGCCCCCCAGTGCGCCTCACGGCCCTCAGGGAGAAGAATCGTGACGTCATCCCCTACTTCGAGGTGGTAGAACGTCACCGAAGCAAGGAGGAGACGGTACTCTTTTTCATCCGTGCGCACCACATAGTGACCCTGATCATCAAGATCAAAGATCCCGCGGACGCGCCGACGTTCCACGGGCGCGATTTGCTTATAGACGAACGCTCCGTCCGGTTTAATGGTGAGCTTGAGACGGTCACCTTCCACCACTTTTGATTTCGACGCGTAGTTTGCCGGCACGGGATACAGCTGCCCATCTTCCCCCTTCATATGCTCCCCATCAAACTCGCCGATGATCACGCGCCCATCGGTAGGAATTTCTAACACCGCCCCGCGCGGCGCGGCAGATATATTGTCCAACCCCACACTCTCCCCCGCGTCGTCACCAAGCAGTTGCCGCATGAGCTGCATGTTCCGTTCCGCTTCTTCCAAACGACGTTTCAGGAGCGCAATTGTTTGTGGATTCATAACCTTGATCGTGAAATTCTTTTGTTGCAATAAATGGGTGTAGGTATTTTGGCGCTACACGTACGATGATCTCACGCGTGCGCGCGACCCTCCCCCTACAACGTTTTTATACGGTATCACGTGGGCTTTTCACCGTCAAACACCTGGTCGAGACCGTCGAAAAACTCTCCTGAACTCCTTCGGGAAGTACCTGGCGGTGTTTTTCCCGTCGTTCTGTGGAGAACTCCGAGAGCGTGGCTTCGTGTCCGAGCGGGGGCTCTCCCGCTGCGGGCATATCCCTCTTCCGCGTGCTGTGCGCCTGGCAAGCGCGGTGACGGGAAAACATTCAATACCGTCGGACCCAGCGACGCAGGCGCTCAATTGCGGCCGTGAACCAGTAGAACGGCGTGAGGGGGAGATCCTGCGCGTGAAGGTAGTCGCGCCGCTCACCCCCAAAACCCTGCTTGAAGAGTGTGAGGCCCGCCCAGGGGTGACGCGGATCGGCTGTAGGCGCGATTCCCCAGAAGTTGTAGGTCGTGATCCCACGCTGCCGAAGCTCGCGCATGATGTTCCAATGGAGGAGGTACGCCGCGGGGATCTTCGCTCGCGCGCGGGAAGAGGCGCCTTGGTGATAAAAGCCCACGGAACCGTAGGTCACGATGAGTGCGGCAGCGAGCGCAGTTCCGTCATGGGTCGCGATCGCCAGAAACGCGCGGTCATGAAGCAGAAACGCCGCGAACTCCGCCGCAAGAAAATCCGCGGAGAAAGGGACAAAGCGCTCCCGCGCCGCTGTTTCGGAATACAGCCGCTGAAAGATGCCAAAATCAGCAGTGTCTCTCGTGAAGCGTACGACTACCCCTTCGCGTTCCGCGCGGCGGATGAGATTCCGCGTGGTCTTCCGCATACCGCGGAGCATCTCCTCATCTGAAAGACGGATGTGGCGCACCCACATCGTTTCCGCATGCATGTGCAGCGGCGCCGGCCGGTACCCCCGCGCGGCATACCACGCCCGCTGCTTCGGGGTATCCGGAACAAGCGGACTCACGCGGAGAAACGCGCATCGTTCGGCGCGTGCTGCCGCGGCGAGCGCGTCGAGGAGCGCCTGAGTTGTCGCGGGCGACGCGGGATCCCGAATGTCTGCGAGCGGCCCGTGCGGGCAGAAGAGGAAACGCCCCCGTCGCGCGGACACCGTCACGCCGAGAGCAACGCCGACGAGCCGCTCCCCGTCGTACGCCCCGAGCGGCACCGTGCGTTCGCCAAGCGTTTCTTGCATCCGTCGCCAATTCGCGGAGTGGAGAAACGTGTTTGGCCGCAAGGCGATAACAAAACGATCCCACGCCGCATCGTCGCGGACTTCGCGGATATTCATGAGACTGGAGAAACATGATGAGCTGCGAAGGTCTGGAGCGAGCACCGCGCGAGGCGTACGAGAGGTACGGTGAGCGCGGAGCGGAGCGAAGACCGAGCGCTTGAGGGTCGTCTCGTTCCCGGGGGCGGGCTTTGCCCGACACGGGAACGAGACGACAGATCGCATGTTTCTGCAGTCTCATTCATGGCGGGAGTTCCTTCAACAGCGCGCGGAGAACCGTCTGCACGCGTTCTCCGTCGGTAAGCGACATGCCCGGGTTTGTCGGGAGGTTCAGCGAGTGCGCGCTTGCCTGTTCCGCAACAGGACACGACCCCGGAACATACCCGACGGACGAGAGATCCGTATCACGCGGAGCAATGACCGTGTTATACCAATCCCCGAGGAGCAGACGATCGTGGCGCGCCGCGAGCCGGAGCGCGGCGGCATGCTTCGTCTGCACGGTGTACCGAAGCCATATCGGTTCGGACGCCGCCGGGAACTCCGGCTGACGGAGCGGAAGGTCCGCGAGCGCCTGACGGTAATACGCGGCGAGCGCCGTGCGTCGCTCATTCATTGCCGCGAGACGTTGAAACTGACCGGCCGCGAGCGCCGCAAGCGCATTCGGGAATAACGCATACGGCGCCGACGGACGCCCACCACTTTTTTCCCCCGGCGTGAGCGCACGGGATACAAGATGCGTTCGCTGCGCCAGAACGAGCAGCGCCTTGCCAATCCCGAACACGAAGTAGAGCGGACGGACGAGAAACACGAGAACCACGGGATGGAGGAGTTGCTGGACAACCCACCACCGCCGGGCGACAGGCAGCGTGCGGAGTTCCTCCGTAATTCCGGGAAACCGCTGGGGATTCTTCACGACGAGCGCGCCGCCAAAGACGGAGGAAATCGCTTTGTCTCGTCCGAAGCTCATGATGGCCGCATCGCCGAGTGTCCCCACGCGCTCGCCGTTGTACCGCGCGCCAATGACGTGCGCGCAGTCTTCAATGATGACGAGATTTCGCTCCCGCGCGATCGCGCGGATTTCTTCCAGCGGCGCCGGGCAGCCGAAGGTGTGCTGGACGATGATCGCGCGGCTCCGCGGGGTAATTTTCCGCCGCAGGTCCGCGGGCTCCATCGTGAGCGTTGCGGGATCAATGTCCACGTACACGGGTTTCGCGCCAGCCCAAAGCACCGGGCCAGGGACTGACACGCAGGTGTAGGCCTGCAGCAGCACCTCGTCACCCGGGACGCAACGGAGCGCGCGCAGCAGCGCGAAGAGCGCCCAGCGGCCACTCGTCAAGACAATGACGGTGGGCACGCCGAAGAAATCTTGGAACTCCTTTTCTAGGCGCGCGGGAAAGGGACCAGAAATCCAGTGCCATGGCGCGAGCAGGAAGCAGAGTGCACGGAGCGCGTCCCGGTGTGTCGCGGTCGGCGCGAGGGAGATGGCAATACCGTGAGACATGGGATTACGCGCCGTCGCGGATAAGGATCTCCCACGCACGGGCCGGCAAGCGTCCGACAAGGAGCACGACACAGTCGTCGCCGCGAAGAGAGCGGAGCGCGGCGACGATCTTCGCGCTTGACGGAACCACCACTAACGCGGGCGCGGAGACCGCCCCGCTCTCCATACCTGCTCGGACCACGTCAGCAAAGTCCCATTGGGTCAACAGCACGTTCGTGGCCACGGTGGCGAGCGCCTTGCCCACACGCGCGTGGGCGTCACGAGTGAACGGTCCCAGTTCGATCATCGGCGTGAGCACGACAACCTTTTTCTTTTGGCGGAACATGGCGAGGGTGTCGAGCGCCGCGAGAACACCGTCGGGATTCGCGTTGTATGAATCGTCCAGAAGAACCGTTCCATCTCGCAGCCGCGCTGGGGCGAGACGACGTTCCGGCAGATGGAGCGAAGAGAGCCGTTCGACAAGTGTCGGCAGCGGGTGACCCATAACGGCGGCGGCGGTGAGCGCCGCCAAGGCATTCTGGAGAAAATGGCGACCGAGGAAGGGCACGTGGATTGCGGCGGAACCCCAGGGCGTCCGCACGCTTGCAGAAATTCCGTTGAGATCCGCCTGGAGATCACTCGCGCGCACGTCCGCGCGCTCACTCTTCCCGTAGGTGAGCGCGCGGCAGTGTTGGGTGTTCCGCGCGATCTCCGCGCAGAGCGGATCGTCGTCGTTCACAATGGCCGTTCCATCGTGTGGCAGTGACGCGATGAGTTCAGACTTCGCGCGACGAATTGCCTCAAGCGAGCCAAAGAGCGCGAGGTGCTGCGTCGCGATGGCTGTAAGGATGCCGATTTTAGGCCGTGCGATCTCGGCCACGCGCCGAATCTCCCCCTCGCGGTACGCACCCATCTCGCAGATGAATACTTCGTGCGTGGGGCGGAGCTTCGCGAGAATCACCTGCGCGACGCCAATCTCCGTGTTCGTGTTCGCCGGGGTTGTGAGTACGGTGTCCGGTGACACCGGAAGCAGCTGCGCGAGGAATTCCTTCGTGCTCGTTTTTCCATAGCTCCCGGTGATCCCGACAACAGAGAGACCGTGAAAGGACTGCCGAAGGATGCGCGCGCGGGCGATGATGCGCTGTTTCAGAATCGTGGAGACGGGCGCGAGCAGGGCGACAACGAACGGAACAAGGAACAGCACAAGTCGATCGCCCAGAAGAAGTGTCGCCGCGAGCGGTACGCCTTCACCATCACCCATGAACCGCGCCGTGAATGGGACAATCGCGAAGACGACAATAAGCGCGCCCCCGAGGACTGTGAGCGCTTTCGCCGTCCACTGCGGGCGCTTGGCGGTCCGCGTGAGGAGCTCACGGCCGAAAAATACGCACTCTAGCATATAGAGCGCAAGGAGAGTTCCGGAAACGACGTCGGCTCTGGCCGGCTGGATAACAAGGATCACGAACAGAAGCCACTTGAGGAGACCAAGCGGATGAAAGAGGGCGACCCGAGAACTTGGGAGCGCCAGGTGTGCCCGCACGCGATCCCAACGGTACTCCTTCGTTTGCCAAAACGCGGTCTCTCTCGCCGCGCTGCGGATGGTTCGCAGCGTCCAGAGCGTGCTCAAAAGCATCGTCACAGCGGTCATGGGAACGTCGTGAGGATCGACGTAAGTTCGGCGGCGAAACGTTCCGGATCGTCATGGTGAAACGCGTGGCCGACGCCATGGACAACCACGAGCGCCGCACCGGGAATGAGCATCTTGAGTCGTTTCGCGTCCCGAAGAGGCGTATCGTGGTCAGCATCCCCCCAGAGGATCGCCGTTGGCACACGGACACGCGCCGCAATCGGCGCGATGTTTTCCGCGACGACGCGCTGAAGCGTGGGACCCATGACGCCAGCGCGGAGATAGTCTTCGGACCCGACCGCGCGGTAGAGGAGACGCCGCGCGATCTCCCGAAACGTCCGGAGGACGGGGAGAGCGAACAGAGACGACCCCGTGTGCGCGAACATCTGGATCAGCGCGCGCAGCGCCGCCGGTCTCCGCGAAATCCCCCGCGCCGCATACACAACGAGGGCGGTCACGCGATCTGGCGCGGTCGCGGCGAAAGCAATGGCAACGGCGCCGCCAAAGGAGTGCCCGAGGATAACGCAATGTTCCCACGCGTGGGCCACAAGAAGCTCGCGTGTCCATTGAACGTAGTCGGCGATCCCCCAGGCGCGCGGCGGGGGCGGCGTAGAGCCAAACCCCGGCTGATCTGGAATGAGCACCGATACGTCCGTTTCGGCGAACGTCGCAAAGACCGCGCGGTACCGGTCGGCAGTACTCCCCCACCCGTGAAGGACGAGGAGATGGATGCTCCCCTTCCCCCCAGAGAGCACCCGCGCCGGCGCTCCGTGAATCGTGATGTACTCTTCGGAGAGAATCATTGACGTCGCAGCGTATAGAAGACTTTACCGGCGACCCGGAGGTCGAGGTACAAGAGATTTTCTCGGTCCTTGGAATCAATACGTTCCGCAAACACCTTCTCGAGAATCATGAGTTGATCATTGAGCGACCGTGTCGTGTCCAGAAGGAGCGTCCAGCCCTCATTCGTGAGAACGTGGAACTCTTCCGCGCCAACGGCGGGGATCGTGATTTCTTTTGCCACGAGGTGAAACCGCTCCGGCAACAAGGCAATGACGTCATGGAGCATCGTCAGCACCGTGCCGGACACTACTCGTTGTCCGAGTTCGACTCGAACGTCTTGGCGCGCGTCACGGACAACCGGCAGCGTATTTTCCCGCAGACGTTCAAGCGGCCATGCTTCAAGGACCATGCCTTCGGGATCCAGAGCGTAGTACGTCGTTCCGGCGAAGTATAACGCGACGGGAATCCTTTCCTGGAGCGCGACCCGGATCGTTCCTGGGAGTTTTCGGAGGACCTGCACGCTATGGATCGGCGGAAAACGCCGCGGGAGTTCGGCCTCAAGGTCGGCGCGCGGCACAAGAAAAATGTTCGTCCGCCCAAAGAGCCGCGCCCGGGTGTCGACCTTTTCTCGGACGGCTTTGCGGACGGCCTCCGCAAGATCCGGACGCGCATCCAAAACCTCTATCGTGGTCACCACAAACGTGTCCGGGAAGAACGCGCTCACCACTCCCGCGCACACGAGAAAGACGCCCGCGAGGAGTGTCCCCATGAGCCAACGACGCGATGCGCGCCGCTCAAGGATACGTTCCGCCGAATGCGCCGCCCAGGAAGGGCGAGCCTCGCGGCGGTGGGGATGCCGGATCTCCCCCACCACGCGAGAGACGATGTTCACCACAGAGAGAGAGGAGTGAGTGTGGCGCGGCCAGGGAGGGATGGTCGAAGGACTTCGGGGATACCTACGGACCCGTCAGCGCGTTGGTGGTTCTCGAGAAGCGCAGCAATGGTCCGTCCAATAGCGAACGCGGTGCCGTTGACCGCGTGCGTGAGATGCGTCTCACCGTGCACATCGCGGAACGTCACGCCGAGCCGGCGTGTCTGAAAATCTGTTGTATTGCTTGTCGAATGGGTCTCACGATACTCCGCGCTGCCCGGCAACCAAGCTTCAATGTCGAACTTTGCCGCCGCCGGGTCGCCGAGGTCGCCCGTGCAGATGTTCAGAACGCGGTATGGAACTTCGAGCGCGTCCATGAGTTCCCGCTCGAGCGCCAAGAATTGTTCGTGCTCCGCTTGAGACTGGGATGGAGAGCAGAACGAGAACATTTCGACCTTATCGAACTGGTGGACACGGATGATGCCGCGGGTGTCTTTCCCATAGCTCCCCGCTTCGCGGCGGAAACAGGAAGAAAATGCCACATACCGTCGTGGAAGATCAGACTCGCGAAAGGTGACATCCCGATGTAACGCGCCGAGAGATTGCTCGGAAGTCGCCGCGAGAAATGTATCATCTTGTGTTCGATACATTTCTTCTTCACCGCGTTCGAGATACCCCATCGCGGCAAGACCTTCGCGCTTCAAGAGTGCCGGTGGAACCACGGGAATGAATCCATTGAGAGACAGCCGATCGAACGCAAAACGTACGAGGGCGAATTCCAGCAGTGCGCCGTCGCCGAACAGCGCGCCAAAGCGAGATCCAGAGGCGTTGGCCGCGTGTTGCGTATCAATAATCCCCAGATCTGTCGCGATATCCTGGTAGGACCGCGGCGAGAACCCAAGCGTTGGACGGGCTGTCTCCAGGAGCACGAGATTTTCCGAGGCATTCTTCCCAAGCGGTACCTGCGGCAGCGGCGGGTTTGGGATACGTCGGAGAAGCGTATCCCGTTCGGCGGACCGAAGACGGAGTTCCTCTTCAAGCGCAGCGAGCGACGCACGCTCATGCTTCAAGACCGCGATGCGTTCATCGCGCGCGCTCCCCGTAAGGCCCATGACATCCCGACTTCCGACGTTCAGCGCATGCCGACGCTCTTCAACCCGTACCGTCAGGTCCCGCCATTCTTGGTCCAGCGCACGAATCTTCCCAACATCAACATCCGAAACTCCTTTCGCACGGATGCTCTCGGCCAGACGGTCGGGATCGTTCCGAAGAAGCGCGAGATCAATCATGTGGTGCGGGATGGCCGAAAGAGCGGGAACGCAATGACATCTCGGATGTGCGCTTGATCGGCGAGAATCATCGTGAGGCGGTCTACGCCTAAGCCCCATCCTGCCGTCGGTGGTAACCCGATGCGGAGCGCGTCCAGGAACACCGTATCAATACGCTGCGCCTCAAAGTCGCCCTGCGCCCGGAGCGACTCCTGTTCGCGGAACCTCTGCTCCTGATCCACCGGGTCGTTCAACTCGGTGTACGCCTTCAAAAGTTCCATGCCTGCAACGAGAAGCTGGACGCGCTGGACTAATGCCGGCGACCCCTCCACGCGTTTTGCCAGAGGTTCTAGCGATACCGGAAAGTCTCGCACGAGGACGGGATTCCAGGCCTCCTTACGGACGGTCTCTTTGTACAACGCGTCGATGAGCGCGGGGAGATTCCGCGCGGCGGGAGACGAACTCCCCAGCCGTTCGAGGACCTTCCTATAGACCGCGGGGTCTTTTTCATGAAGAACATCAATCCCGGTTCTCTCCTTGAGCGCCGCGACGAATTGGATTTGCGGCCACGGCGGCGTGAAGTCGAGTTGCCGCCCACGGTAGACGATCGTCAGCCCGCCGCGGATCTCCCCTAAGAACGAACGGAAAAGTTCTTCGGTCAGCGGGATGAGATCATCCACGCGCGCGTACGCCAGGTAACATTCACACATCGTGAACTCCGGATTGTGCTGACGATCTACGCCCTCATTGCGAAAATTCCGCGAGACTTCAAACACGCGTTCTATTCCGCCGACGACGAGCCGCTTCAGATAGAGTTCTGGAGAAATGCGGAGGAAGAGGTCGAGATCGAGCGCGTTATGGTGCGTGGTAAAGGGCCGCGCCGTAGCGCCTCCGGGAATCGGCTGAAGCGTCGGTGTTTCCACTTCCAGAAATCCCCGCTCGGAGAAGAAACGGCGCAGCAGGGAAAGCACGCGACTCCGGATTTCCAGCACCAGACGCGCCGACGCATTCGCAATAAGATCAAGCTCTCGAGTTCGCGCGCGCGTCTCGTGATCCTGAAGCCCCGCCCACGTATCCGGTAACGGCGTGCGTGCCTTTGTCAGCAGTGCCCAAGAGTTCACCGAAACGGTATGCTCCCCTGTCCGTGTTTTCTCCACGGGACCTGTGAGGGCGACAATATCGCCAATGTCCGTGGCGTCAAGGAGGCGGTACCGGTCATCACCGATCCGGTCACGCTTCACGAGCCCCTGGATTTTTCCGGATTGATCCACGACATCAAGAAATATCGAGCCCCCGTGACTGCGCTTCCCGAGCATCCTTCCGGCAACGGTGACTTCGGCCTTGGAGGAGATGAGTTCCGCCGCATCACGATGGATCTCTGCCGCACGATGAGTACGACCGTGCCACGTCGGGTACAACGGAACTTGAGCGTCTTCCAGACGCTGGATATGTTCCTCACGCGCTGCTCGAAGATCTTCTCGCACGAGCGTATCGTAGCGGGAGACGAGGCCTTGAGGCAACTCTTCTTCCTTTTCTCCCCGCTGATGAAGTTTCTAGCTCTTGAAAACCGCCCTCTCGAGAACCTCGACGCGGCGTTCGAGCTGTCTATGCGCAACCGTTCGTTCCTGCGATTCCTTCTCCGTGTTCTTCAGAAGATGGTCCATGTTCGTCAAGATCAGGCCGACATCTTCCCTTATTCTCCTGACGTCCGTCTTCAGTACGGCGACGTCCGTCTTCAGTACGGCGACGTCACGTTCGAGATTGGCGACCTTGCCCCCAAGAGCCCCCACTTCCTTTGTGAGCGGTTTGAGTTCCTCCTTGACGATTGCGCGAACGTCGTCCTTCGTGAGACCTATCATCCTGCAATATTACCACAGGCGAGAAATCCTGTCCCACGCATCACGCGCTCCCGAAGCAAGAGCCGCGAGACCAGAGGAGAAAGCGATGAACGAAACCCCGCGTCGCCATCACTGCCTCGAGAGGATGCGCACTACTCCACGTTCACGACTTTGACACTCCGATTTCCACCCGGTGTACGTACGGATACCTCATCACCCACCCGTTTGCCGAGGAGTGCGTGCCCCAGCGGGGACTCATTGGAAATCCTCCCTTGGGCGGGATTTGCCTCGCTCGCGCCAACGATCGTGTACGTCGCTGCGCCGGCGCTCGTGTTCAAGGTAACCGTCTTACCCACTTCAATATCCGTGGACGCCGACTTCTGAACAACCTCCACATTCTTGAGCATTGCCTCGAGCTCCACAATGCGCTGTTCAACGATACCCTGCTCTTCCTTCGCATCAACATATTCCGCGTTCTCCGACAGATCCCCTTGTTCTTTTGCGGACTGGATTGCCTCCGCAATTTTCTTACGTCGAACCGTTTTCAGGAGGTTCAGTTCTTCCTGAAGTTTCTTTAATCCGTCTTCGGTCATGAGCATTTTCTTCTGATTCATCTTGTCATGCGTTACGAACAAACAATAATTGCCAACGGAAAATCCCTGTTGCGTCTCACCGACTTTATCCTGTCACCGACCATTGACAGTGACAAACATCGCCACTTGACGTTGGACGAAAGTGGATGGTATACGCGTCATCCATAGACGTCAAGAGCAATTGTAACGCCAAGATAGTAATGTCCTCTCATGGCCAAAATAGAAATGTCCTCTCCG
>CAYJQK010000004.1:0-25662 GCA_964372305.1 uncultured Candidatus Saccharibacteria bacterium
TTCTTGGGCTGACGGTTCTTCTCATGGGAGTCCAGGATGTATCTGACCTTGTGCAGCTTGGTATCGAGGGGTGAGTACTGTCGCGTATCATACATACATGCAGGACACGCAGCGCGGCGCGGAACTGGACCCGCCATCTCTCACCGCTGCGTTTGGAACGCTCTTCCTCGTGAGCGGAGTGGCGCTCCTGGTGTACGTGTTCGCGGGAGTCTCCCTCGCGCTGGGACTGGCCATTGGCCTCGTGGTTGTGGTCACTGCCGCGCGCATCGTGTGGCGCACAGCGAACGACCGGCAGCGAGCGCGCCTCGCTGTCGCCGTCACCGCAGGTGCAGTGAGTGGCGGTATCGCCACAGGCGCGTATGACCTCTCCCGCTTTCTCCTCATCAACATCACCGGCATCCAGTTCTGGCCGTTCGACATCTTCGAAATCTTCGGCCGGGCCCTCCTCGGGCCAAACACCCACGGGCCCGCCGTGGCGTTGGCGGGTCTCGGGTACCACTTGCTCAACGGCGTCGCCTTCGGCGTCGCGTATACCGTCTGGTTCGGTCGCCGGGGCATCGTGGCTGGCGTTCTCTTCGCGCTTGGGTTAGAATTCCTTATGGTCATGGTGTATCCCGGGTGGCTCAACATCACACGCACGAGCGAATTCCTCAGCGTGTCGATTGTCGGCCACCTCGTGTACGGCGCGGTCCTCGGCGGAACGGCGCGGTTCCTCCTGCGTCGGGCTGACGCGCGTGCGGCTCCCCCGCGAACGTGACACGGATGGCATCCTCCACTCGGCCGACGGTGCCCCGCCTCCTCGTGTTCCTCTGGCTCGTGCTGCCGCTCGCACTGCGGCGCCTCTCCCGGGCGGTCTCGGTCGCTCTGACGGACGGTATGTATCTCGTCGGATTCCCGAAGACCGCCACAACACTCTCGATCGCGGCGCTCGCGGCGGGATTCGTGGTGGGGTGGCTGCACCTCGGGTTCGACGTCGTGTTCTCTGAGTCGATGGTCTTGATGGTCGTCGTCGCCGTCCTCGGCACGATGAGCGCGCACCTCGGCATCCTCTTCGTCGCTTGGTATGCGGTCGGGGACCTCCTCCTCGGTCACATCGGGCAGCGCCTCCCGTCCGGCGTTGGTCTCGGGAACGCGCTCGTGGTCGCCTCGCTCCCACAACTCATTGAATACGCGCTGCTCGCGATGCTCGCCGTGGGCGTTCCGCTGGCGGCACGGGGGCTCGTGGTCACACTCCCGCTCGCCGGTAAGAAAACGACGCCGGCCCGGACGTTCACGGCGGCGCTGATCGCCACCGCGGTCGTGAGTATGGTGCTCGTGTACGTCTGGGCTCAGACCGTGCCGATTCTCATGCGACCGCTGTTCACGTGGCGGGGATCTCTGCCCTCCGTGGCAATGGCCGCTCCACTCCAGGAGCGGGTGTGGCTGCTCGTGGTGGCGACGGGCCTTGCGGCGGTGGCCCGCCTGTACGTTCAGAACGTCGCCACGGCCGCGCGGCCCGTCGCAGAGCGCGTCGTGCGCTTCCAGTACATCTTGGCGGCGGCAAAGCCCGTCGCCCGGCGTCTCCTCCCCCCGTGGGTGGGCGCAGCCCTCGGCGCTGCGGGACTGACGTTCGTGCTGTCCGGTAGGTTCTCCTCCTGGGCGGAAGCGCTCATCGTTGGCGCCGTGCTCCTCGTCGCCTCCGCCACACAAAAGGGGCTCATCCCCATCCGGCTCGGCCGCTGGACGGAGGCGGTCGAGCGTGTACCACTCCTCGCCCGACTCGCCGCCGGGGCAGTCGTCATCTCCCTGGTAGGGTACCCCATCCTCCGCTCCCAACTGTCCGCCTCGGAAGGGTTCCGCCCATTGGTGATCTTGGTAGTGCTCTCCGTGGTGGTCTTCTTCCTCCTCAACCCGGGCGACGCGCGGCGTTCGCCTTCACGCGCTCGCACATGAGCACGCGTGCGCGTCTCCGGTTCGTGACGGCCTGCGGGGTTGCCGCAGCACTCATGGTGGTGACCGCGAACATCGCCAGTGCCGACAACTGCGGGAGCTTTAGCGACTGCTACGGCACAGCGCAGACGGCCACCGCGGCCGGAACCGCCCTCGCGCTCACCGCGGTGATCGCTATCCGGTCGAACTTCAGTATCCTGAACGTCGTGCGCTCCGTGACGGGGCGCGACCCCATGCTCGGGACGCGCGTGAGCACGTGGGAGCGCATCGTGGGCATGGTTCCCTTGGAGAGTCTGCAGGCGGGCGGCGTGGATGTGGAAACACTGTGGAAAGACGCCGCCATGAACGATTTCCTTGGCGAGCTGCGGGAGAAGGCCCCCGCCCTCCTCTTTAAGGGGGGGCCGGAGGGACCGGTACAGGGCATGCCTCTCGACTTCGACAAACTTCGCGCCGAGGCGGAAGCGATGCGAAAAACCCAGCAGTACCTCCAGGAGAACGTGCACTCGCTCCTGTTCAAAGCCGGACCCGAGGGACCTGTGCGCGAGCGGGAGATCGACCTGGAAACGCCGCGGAGGATGGCGGACGTGGCTCGAGAAGAGAAACCGTTCAAGGCGGGGCCGGAAGGTCCGGGTGGCGCAGGCGGTTTCCCCTCCCGCCCGCAGCAGCCCCCGTCAGAAGGGGGAGGTGCACCGCGCGGGAGCGGACATGGGCAGAGGGAGCGGGGAACACGAGGGCCGTTCACCGAATCCCGCTAGCACACAAGAGCCCGCCCGAGGTCGTCGGTGCGCATCATCGCCTCGCCCCTGGCGGTCGGGGCAATGTGCTCGTGCTAGACTGGACCCGTGCCCCACGCCCGCTTCCCGCGTCGCGCGATGGGATGGAAAGAGCTGCTCAAGCCCAACGCCGTGAAGGTCGCCCTGTTTCTTCTGTTGACGCTCATCGCTTTTCTGGTGGTTGCACTTGTTTTCCATCCCGAAACGGTCCGGTACTGGGCGTTACTTTCCATCATGATCCCGGCCTATGTTGCCTCCGCCCTGGTGTACCAGCCCGTCCACAACCACCCTCGGCTGTTGCGCGTGGTGAAATGGATCGTGTTTACCCCCATCGGGTTTGTGGTCCTCGTCTCGATGATCAGCCAGTTTGCTCCGGACAAGCCGCCGAAGGATTTTCTCATCACACGGAACTTCGTTGATCTCGGATCGTTCGACCGGTTCAGTGGTGCCCGCGTCCGGTATTCCCTGGTGGCCCTTTAACCAATGGCGGTTTGCGATGAATCACGCGCGGGTGTTGCCGCAGTACCAGCGCCCCCCGATCCACTTCGTTACGGCCGGAACGCATGTGGGGTATGTGAACGCACTTGATCGATATGGTCAACGAAACAAGGGCACGCAAGTGAGAATCGGCGTAACGGCCATCCCTCCTATGTTCAAAAACGGCAACGGCGAGCCGTACAAAAAGCTCGATTCGGTCTTTCGCTATATGTCTGACGAGGTTTTTCAGGAGTACCAAGCGGCCATGCCGGGCGTACACAGTCGAGAAGACATGATCATTCCCCGCAGTTGGCGCGAGTCTCACCCCTGCGAATTCATTGGTGAGGGTCCGAACTTTGCTCTTTCCCGAGCCATGAACGAGGAGAAAGCTCTCGAGGAACAAGATGTCTACATCGGCATCGGTGTCATCGACGAGGAGAAATTCGAGAAAAAGCTCTGGGGTTGTCACAACCCGGATGTTGTGAACACGCCGGCCGAGTGCTTACGCTCTCCGGCACCGCACGCCGAATAACCCCTAAGAATCCGCCACGTTGGCACAGAAAAACGCTCCATATTGACTTGCTGAAAGAAACGAGAGGCGCTACCCATACGCAATGCTTCGAGTCGGCACTCTGAGGACGTAATCCGACTTTTTGAATCAGTGTTTAGACGGCCAACTCCAAAACCAAGAAAAGAGCGGATTATTGTACAAAGAGACGCCCTGGGCCGGATTATCCGCTCGAAAGCTCCGCTGCTCGGAGTAAGATGAAAGGGTGCCAAAGCGCCAACACAATCACAAAAACCTGTATCAAGACGTCGGAATTATCGCGCTGAGCATACTGATCGCAGTCCTGCTCGCTCAATCCGGCGCGCTCGAGCGATTCATTTCGGCCGTTGGCGAGCATCGGCTGCTCGGTAGTTTTCTTGCGGGAACAATGTTCACTTCAGTCTTCACAACTGCACCAGCTACCGTGCTGCTTGGTGAACTCGCCCAGGCAAATTCAGCCTGGACGGTGGCTTTCACCGGGGCGCTTGGTGCAGCGGTAGGAGATTTCCTTATCTTTCACTTTGCCCGCGAGCGATTTTCCGGAGACATTCTGCTGCTGCTCCAACAGCACGGCTACCGTCGGCTCCGGAAAATCATTCAGTTGCGATCATCCCGCTGGGTGATGGCGGTTATCGGCATGCTCATCCTTGCTTCACCACTGCCAGACGAGATGGGAGTGGCATTGCTTGGGTTCTCAAAGACGCGGAGACGCTTTTTCTTCCCCTTGTCGTTCATTGCGAATTTTCTTGGAATCCTGGTGATTGGATTTGCAGCGAAGAGCCTGTGAGGAGGAAAGGAAGGAAAGAGGTCAAGTACCTTTTTCCAAACTTTGAAGAAACGCGCCACCCTTCGTACAGTGCCAGCATGTCAGTAAAAGTCGCACCCTAAGGACGTAATCCGACTTTCTGCGTCTCGCGAAGCCATGAAGCGAAGTGAGATTGAATCCATATTCCGGCTACCTATTCTCAAGCCGAGAAAAGAGCGGATTATCGTGCAGAGAGATAAACTGGGTCGGCACCTGCAACCTGCGCTGTCTCCATTGCTACGGCCCACTCAAGAAAGAAAAGCCGCTGCCGCTGGAGAAACTTCTGACTCTCATCTCGAAATTTCAAGAGCTGAAGCTGTCATGGGTCGTGATTACTGGTGGTGAGCCACTCATCGTTCCCAACATCGATATCGTGATGCGAACGCTGAAGCAAACGGGAGTAAAGATCGCTCTCTCCACCAACTCCACCTTCTTCCGCCGTTTTCAGACATTGATCGAAGAATGCGTATCGTCGCTCAATATTCCGCTCGACGGATCAACTCCGCAGATTCACGCCGCCTCTCGCATGGATGAGAGATCATTCCACACATTCTTTGACGTGCTGGAGCACTACCGTCACTGCCCGGAGCGCAAGCCTGAAATTCTGCGAATCGGCAGCGTGTACTCGAAGGCGACGCACGGCGACTTTGTAGCTATGGCACGCCTGCTCGAACCCTACGCTCATCTCATCGACACGTGGAAAATCTACGAGATCATCGACGACGAGTTCCAGCCGGAGCCTCGCCACCCCATCATGTATGAGCAGAATACGTCGGAGAAGAAATGGCGAAGTTGCTTCAGCAGACCGACCTGGCGCCGCAGATCACGCTGGCACCAGCGAAAAGCCGAGACAAGGCCTACTTCATGGTCAACCCTCGAGGCGACGTGGTGGTACCAACCGACAAGGGCGGGATGACGTACGAGATCCCTGTCGGGAATCTCCTGACGATGCCGCTTGAGGAAGTGGTTGCTCACTGGCAGCAGTGTGTCGCTCCCGACAACTACGATCTTAATCTCCGGTTACACTACGACAAGACGAAGCATCTCCCGAATGGTACGGTCAAAAAGATGATGGAGCACCTTGACATTCTTGATGACGAGGGAAACGTCACCGGGCAAGCCACGCAGGAGGAGGTGTACGAGAAAAAGCACAGCCACCGCATTGTGCATGTCCTCGTGATCAACCCTACAGCGAGAGAAGTCTATCTCCAGCAGCGAGCGGAAACCAAGTCGTTTCAGCCGGGCTATTCCTGCACATCGGCAGGTGGCCACGTCCACGCGGGTGAAACGGTTGAGCAGGCAGCCCAGCGCGAACTGTATGAGGAGATTGGCATAGCCGCTCCTGTCCGAGAAGTCCACCGATTCGTCTTCGAGTCTGACAGTCACAAGCGGTTCATTACCCTATTTGTGACTTCAGCTACTCATGGATTCGACTTCAAGGATAGAGAAGTATCGAGTGGCAAATTCTATCCTCTCGACGAGGCACTGGCTCTTGTCGAAAAGGGAGAGAAGATTCACCCGCAGCTCGATCCCTGCCTTCGGTGGCTCCACCAACATCAGGACGAAGTGTTCGTCCAGGTAGAAAGCTAACCGCACGAAGAGCGTGACACGAGGTCACGATTTTTTCTTGCTAAAGATCAAGAAAAACAGTACCGATAAGCAATGCTCAAATGTGGGATTGTTGGACTGCCGAACGTGGGGAAATCCACGCTCTTTAACGCGTTGACGAGTCAGCATGCACCAGCGGCAAATTTTCCCTTCACAACGGTGGACCCGAACATCGGCGTCGTGACCGTGCCGGATGAACGCCTCGCTGCCCTCACACGCTTCTCCCATTCGGAAAAAACTGTCCCGACGACCATCGAGTTTGTGGACATCGCGGGGTTGGTCGCGGGAGCACATCGTGGAGAAGGTTTAGGGAATCAGTTCCTTGCACACATCCGTGAGGTTGATGCGATCGCCGAGGTTGTGCGGTTCTTCCCTGACCTGGACGTCATTCACGTCGCGGGAGCCGTTGACCCCGCGAGCGACGCGGAAACCATAAACACGGAACTCGCGCTCGCCGATCTCCAGACGACGGAAAAACTCTCCGCGCGCGCCGCGAAGGAGGCAAAAGGGGGAGAGGCGCGTTCTGTCGTTCGCGCCGCCGCCCTCGAGAAATACCGGCAGATCCTCGCCGACGGCCGCCCGGCACGGATGGCGGAGCTCACGGTTCCAGAGCAAGAAGCAGCCCGCGATGTCCAGCTGCTGACGCAAAAACCACTCCTCTACGTCGCGAACCTCCACGAGGAGCAGGTCCGTTCCGCTGCGGCGACGGTTCGCTCATTCACCGAGAAGTACGCGCCCGTCGTCCCCCTCTCCGTGAAGATTGAACAAGAACTCATTGAGCTGCCGCCGGCGGAGCGGCGACTCTTCTTGAGCGAGTATGGGCTGACGCGCTCCGGGCTCGACGACCTCATTCGCGCGGCGTACGACCTTCTCGACCTCATCACGTTCTTCACGACCGGCCCGAAGGAGACACGCGCGTGGACGGTCACGCGCAACGCCACGGCTCCCGAAGCAGCCGGGAAGATCCACTCGGACTTCCAACGGGAATTCATCCGTGCGGAGACGATTCCCTGGCAGACCCTGATCACCGCAGGTTCGTACGCCGCTGCCCGGGAGCACGGACTCGTGCGCGACGAGGGAAAGGAGTACGTCGTCCAGGACGGTGACGTCTTCATCTTCAAGATGGGTGCGTAGGATACGGAAGCATGGGGGCCCGTACTCCCGCGCCGATCGTCGCAGGAACAAAAAATGTCGCTTGTCAAGACGTTCCCAACCCCCTGGCCTTGGTGGTACAAAGGACGGTCATCCACTTTTTAGGAAAGGAGGTGAGCACAACACATGCACATGAGAACAGCGACAATGTTTGCGAGTCTCCTCGTCGGCATTGCCGGACACGCGACCGTCGTCCTCGCGGAGGATGCGGATTCCGTCGCGATCACCCCCGTGACGGTGACGGGCTGCGGGTCGCAATCCCTGACATTCTCGGGGACAGCGACGTACTCGGAGTCCACCCAGCACCTCGTGGGAACGCTGGATGGAACCGTGCTCTTTGAGAACCACAGTGAACCGGCCACGTGGACAGCGGGAGCGACGGTGACAGCAGTTGGGTCCCACACATTCGTGGCGACGATCTACGACCGTACCGGCGATGGCGAACACGAGACCGTGCGCGCACAAGCGACGGGGACATTCACCGTGCCCTCTTGCACGCCCACGCCACCACCGTCACCAACGCCGACGAGCGCAGACACCGTGAGCACAGCGAGCACGCCGTCGGCAGACGCGGACTGCTGCCCCGGGCGTGATGAAGCGGTCGCGCGACGGAAGATCACGAAGAAGCTGGTCGGCCGCGTGAAGGGCGTCACAATGATTGTCGGTGTCCCTGGGAAGCTCCGTTGGATCAATGAGACGTTCCGGGGCGTGTACGGACACACCCCAACGCTCCCCGAGTGGCAATACTGGTCGCACCGCTTGCTGACAGATAAGCCCCAGTACGACGCGCTCTACGGCGCGATGCAGTGGCACAAGCACCGGGGGCACACGATAGGGAAGTAACGAAGAATATTTTTCGAAAAACAATGAAACACATCGAGAGATCCACGCCCTCCGCGCGAGGGCCTGGATCTCCTGTCTGGAGACTGCTGCCCTTGCCAAGGGCACGGGGCGTATGATACGTTCGCTCTTGTCACATGGAGAATCTCCATCCATACTTTTTGACGATCCTCATGCATCCGCAGGCGAGCACGCGCGAGCAGGAAGAGATCGAGAAGCTCGTCCACACGTGGGTCGGGGAGCACGAGGGGTCCGTCGGAGCGACCACCCGCGACCTCAAACGACGCCTGGCGTACCCGATCCGCCATCTTCACCAGGCGCACTACACCATGATGCGCTGTGAACTCCCGATCCAGAACCTCACGGATCTCCACGAACGCGTGGTACGGCAGAAGAAGGTCTTGCGCTTTGCGGCGTATCAGCAACCGCCGCGAAGCGAAGGAAAAACGCTCAAGGACGTTCCGCTTCGTCCGACCGTGGCGGACGCGGGAAAGCCCGCCGCAGTCCCCGCGCCGAAGAAAGAGAAGGCGTCAATCGAGAAGCTCGATGCGAAGATTCAGGAGATCCTCGAAGAGAAAATGCTCTGATGTTTCCTGCCAGCGGTGTGGGGCACGACGCCGGATGGTCAGCACCGACCCCCTTCGAGCTTCCGTCTCTCGCCTCCTGTTTCCCCCTCCCTCGCCTATGGTATGGCCCGTGACCTGAACAAAGTGATGCTCATCGGGCATCTCACGCAGGATCCCGAACTCCGCACGACGCCGACCGGCCAAACCGTCGCGACGTTCTCGGTGGCGACGAACCGGCAGTGGAAGGACGCGCAGGGCGCGCTCCAGTCACAAACCGAGTACCACAACATTGTGGCGTGGCGGAAGCTCGCGGACATTGTCCACCAGTACCTCCGGAAGGGTCGGCAAGTCTACGTCGAAGGGTACCTCCAGACACGGAGTTGGGTTGGCCAACAGGATAACGTGAAGCGCTACCGCACGGAAATCGTGGCGGATAGCGTCATTTTCCTCGGCACGCCGCCGGCATCAGCCACGAATGAGGACACGACGACACGGAGTGCCATGAGTGTTCCACCGCCACCCACGGACGCGGCTGCGGCGCCCGCACAGCCGAAAGTCCCCGCGGGCGCAGCGGAAGAAGAAATTCGCATTGAAGATATTCCTTTTTAATTTCCTATGAGTCCAACGTCTCCCGTCCCCATTCGCCGTCGCTGCGTCTTCTGTACGGAGCGTATCGCCGGACCGTCTGTCGAGGATGCGGAGCATCTCCGCCGGTTCACGAGCAGCCACGCGAAGATTCTCCCGCGGAAGAAAACCGGCACGTGCGCGAAGCACCAGCGCCAGGTGTCGAACGCGATCAAGCGCGCCCGAGAACTCGCGTACCTCCCGTACACGGGGCAATGACCGGGGTGGCAGAGATTCTCCGCCTCCCGCAGAGGCCTCACGGACACAGGCATCGTGACTCGTCCAATGTGACCACGCGGCGGACCACGATGATCACCCGACGAAAGTTCACCGCGCGAAACGAGGAGTTCACCTGCCTCGTTTGCCACACGAACGTCCCCCCGGCGCCCGTTGGTTACCGTAACCATTGTCCGGCGTGCTTGTGTTCCCTTCATGTGGACGTCTTCCCGGGGGATCGTGGCCACGCCTGTCGCGGAATCATGCATCCCGTCGCCGTGTCCCAACGGCACGGAACCTGGTTCATCCACCACCGGTGCCGCCGGTGCGGCGCCTTAGGAAAGAACCGACGTGCTCGTGATGACGCCTGGGAACGCTACACCACACTTGGAGGCAGGCGTGTGTGGCCCGCCTAGAAATTTCCGAAGGCGCGCGCGACGATGGTCAACGCGCCCGGATGCCAGAGAAGCAGCGTGCCGAGAATGAGGGCTCCAGTAACAAACACGAACGTCAGAACGATCCTCCCGAACAACCGTGGCGCTGGCGGCGTCACTGTCGGACGCACCGGACCATCAAGGGAAATCTCTGTCGGAGACACGCGCTGCGAAGCCTTCCTCATACCGCCGCGTCCTCCTCCCCTGCCGCGGGGGTCAGCGCCGCTTGTTCTTCCTGGGAAGCGGCGGTCACGCGAATCGCCTCCTCGATTTCCTTTGCCGTTTCTGGGTGTTCCCGGAGGTACTGCTTCGCCTGTTCCCGCCCTTGGCTGATCCGTTCATTGTGGTAGGTAACCCAGGACCCAGACTTCTGGAGCACTCCCAAGCGAACGCCCGTATCAATGAGATCTCCTTCGCGAGAAATCCCCTCGTTGAAGAGAAGGTCGAACTCGGCGGACTGGAACGGCGGGGCAACCTTGTTCTTCACAACCTTCACGATCGTCCGGCTCCCGACGATTCGCTCCCCCTGTTTGATCTGCGCGCGACGCCGCACCTCCAGACGCACGGAGGCATAGAACTTCAGCGCCTTCCCGCCGGTTGTTACCTCGGGATTCCCGAACATCACGCCGATGTTGATGCGAATCTGATTGAGGAAGATGACCGTCGTGTTCGAGCGGGCAACGGCGGCGGTAATTTTCCGTAAGGCCTGACTCATGAGGCGCGCCTGCAAGCCCATGTGCGACGCGCCCATTTCCCCTTCAATCTCGGCGCGCGGCGTGAGCGCGGCAACGGAGTCAATAACGACAACATCCACTGCGTTGCTCGAAATGAGCGTCTCCACGATTTCCAGCGCTTGTTCCCCCGTGTCCGGCTGGGAGATCAGCAGTTCATCCATTTTCACGCCAATCCGCCCCGCGTACCCGGGATCGAGCGCGTGTTCCGCGTCCACAAACGCCGCGATGCCGCGTCGTTCCTGCGCCTCCGCGATAATATGGAGCGCGAGTGTGGTTTTCCCGGAGCTCTCCGGGCCAAAGATCTCGATAATTCGACCGCGGGGGACGCCACCAACACCAAGGGCGAGATCAAGAGAAATTGCGCCCGTCGGGATCGTGTCCACCGCCACTTTCTTGGCCTCCGAAAGCATCATGATCGCGCCTTCACCGAACCGTTCTTTAATCTGCTCAACGGCAACTGCCGCAGCCTTCAGCCGCTCGGCGACGAGAGATTTCTTCTGTGGGACCATACGTCTTACCGTCGCTCCACCTTACCAGACGAGGGCTCACGCGTAAACACCGCGTCGCGGACGACGTCCGGAGCATCCCCAAGAACCCCGCGGTCTTCACCGTCAATCTGGAGGCGCGTGCGATTCGCTTTTCCGGACGTGAGGTGAACTTCCCGTCCTTCGACGGTCTGGGAGGAGCCGGGGAGAAGAAGTCCCGCAAACGCCACGCGCTTGTCAACGCGGAGGAGAAGCCAGACGGGTTCGTCGTCCGCGCGGACGGTGAGCGTCAGTGAATCTCCTGGCTGCCGCTCTCCGCGCGGCACACCTGACGCCACGACCGCTTGTGTGTCATCCTTCGGAAGACGCATGAGGACTTCCCGCGTCACGCTGTACTCTTTCCCTCCCACACTCGTCGCTGCCACCCGAATGGTATTGACGCCCTCGCTCACCCCGAGGGTTTCCTCAAAAGCCCCATCGCTTTTCACGAAGGTCCGTTCGCCGTTGATGCGCACCTCGGCGGTGGGATCCGTCTTTCCCCGTACGGTGATGGTCGCGGTGTGGATCTCGATATCACCCGGCGGCTCGGCAATATGGAGGGAGGGCGAACGCGCGTACCCCCGCACCTCGTACACCAAGTACAGGACGATGAACACGGCGAGCAGCGTCCCGCCAAGAAGACCCGCGAGACGCAATCGCGGGATCCGCCGCCGGCGTCGGAAGGGACGGAGCGCTGTCGGTACTGTCCCGTCCGTGACGAGCCCTTGTTGCCCTCGTTCCGCCACAAAGTCGCGCATTGCCACCACCGCATCGAGACCAAGGTACTCCGCATAGAGCCGGACGAACCCACGCGCGTAGACGTCGGCAGGCAGTGTTCCATAGGTACCCTCCTCGAGGGCACGGAGACTTTTCAGAGGCACGTGGAGCACACGCGCCACGACATCGAGCGGCTGGCCCTGATGTTCCCGTGCCACGCGCAGCCGCTCCCCCAGGCGCCGCTCGCGGCGCGGCGAGTCGCCATCGTCGTCCACCAGACCGGCGGGCGTCGCCGGCGGGAAGAGGGAATCCCCATTCTGGGATTGGCGATCCATGGTGCGTCGGTACGCTACGCCGAATCGTCGCGCTCGTCCACGTCCCCCGTGACGACGTTGTGGCGATCCGAACCATCCACGGAACTCGTGGGTTCTCCACCGTGGGCGACCCGGTCACCATAGGCGACCGGACCATCGCCGAGAACATCGCGCGGACGCGACCCATCTGCCGGACCCACAACACCCTGCTGCTCGAGAATATCAATGATGCGAGCTGCCCGGGAGTACCCGATACGCAGGCGCCGTTGAAGGAGTGATGTTGAGGCACGCCCCGCTTCTCGGATCACCCGTTCCGCTTCCTCAAGAAGCGCATCATCAACCTCCCCATTGAGATCCAATGTTGCCATCTCCAGATCCGATAACGTGGGGCGCGATGCAACGATGGAATCATCCGTGGAGACGACGCCTCCCCGCGCCGCGAGGAACTGCACGACGTTCTTCACCTCTTCTTCCGCTACGTATGCCGCTTGAATCCGCCGCGGCTTCGAGATATCACCCCGCAGAAAGAGCATGTCGCCATTCCCAAGAAGCTTCTCCGCGCCACCGCTGTCCAGAATGGTCCGCGAGTCCACAATGGAGGCGACAGTAAAGGCGATCCGCGCGGTGATGTTCGCTTTAATGAGACCGGTGATGACATCAACGCTCGGGCGCTGCGTGGCCACCACAAGGTGGAGTCCAACGGCACGCGCCATCTGCGCCAGGCGGATGATCGCGCCCTCGACTTCTCTCCCGTACCGCGCCATGATGTCTGCCAGCTCATCAATCACAATGACGACGAAGGGGAGGAGGTCTTGCCCGCGCTTGCCCATGTTGTACGACGCGATGTCACGCTTCCGAGCATCCGAAAAGAGCGTGTACCGCCGATCCATTTCTCCCACAGCCCAGCGGAGCGCGTTGATCGCCTTCTCCGGTTCTGTGATCACCGGCGTGGGAAGGTGGGGCGTGCCGTTATACAGGGTGAGTTCCACACGTTTCGGATCAATAAGGAGGAAGCGTACCAGCGCCGGCCCGCTGCGGTAGAGGATGCTCATAATAAGATTGTTGATCATGACGGATTTCCCCGACCCCGTGGCCCCAGCGATAAGAAGGTGCGGCATCTTCTCCAGATCCGCAACAACCGCTTGTCCAGTCACATCTTGACCAAGGGCGAACGTGAGGGCAGACGGCGCCCGCTCGAACGATTCGCTTTCGAGAATGTTCCGTAACCGCACGATCGCGACCGCTTTGTTTGGCACTTCAATACCCACGAGGGCTTTCCCGGGGATTGGCGCTTCGATCCGAATGGGATGCGCGGAGAGGGCGAGCGCGAGGTCGTTGTGGAGCGCCGTAATTCTTGCGAGTTTCACGCCTTCATCCGGTTTCAGCGTGTACTGCGTGACCGTTGGCCCGACGTGGGCCTCCTTCATCTCCACCAGAATATCGAAATTCTGGAGCGTCTTCTGAATTTTCCGCTTTATCTCCTCGGCGTCACCAGCAGACGGGGGAGTCGTAGAATCAGAGAGGAGTTCCAGAGATGGTCGTTCGTAGGGAGGACCGGAATCCCGTCGTGGAGCTGCCGACACCCGGAGGTCGAGATCGTTCCCGTCCCGCGAGAGCTTCACGCTATCAAGACGTCGCGTGGCGAAGACGGGAAGGGTGCGCTCTTCCTGCGCGGGTTCTGAGGCCGGTTCGTCGGGTTCCTCCGCGGGAGCCGATGCCGTTTCTGGCTCTTCTTCTTCCACCGCGTCCTCCGTGCGACGACGTCGCGCGCGAATCCAAGAAAGAAGCTCCCCCGGCGTCCGATTCGTGACCATGATCAGTGCCATGACGAGCACGACGCTTAAGACGACCCAGGCGGCGATGTCCCCGATCCCCAGACGAAGACGATACGAAATAAGGAGCCCGAGGTATCCCCCACCGCGCCCACGGTCAACAAGCACCAAGCTGTCTTGCGCCGGCGCCGTGAGGTGGAGCAGACCGTGCGCACTCAGAAGAAAGAGAAACAACCCGACGTAGCGGCCGCGCGAAAAACGAAATCGGTCAGGGTCGAGACGCAGGAGCGAGCCCCCAGTGATAAGGAAGGGAACAATATAGGCGCCCCACCCGAAGATCGTAAACAAGCGCGGGCGGAGCCATACCCCGAAACTCCCGGCGACGTCAAAGAGACTCAAAATGCTGACGATCCCGAGAAGAAAGATGAGCAGCGCCAGAATATTCTTCCGAGTTTCCGGTTCGAGTTCAAAGCTTTCCCACTCTTTCGTGAAGCGTCCGAAGAGACCCCGGGACCGCCGCTGTCGGTTCTGCTCTTTTCGCCGTGCCATGAGGAGTATGGTACCACCTTCTCCGAGGGGCCGGAATGCGCCGCGCGAAAGAACCGTGAACACGAAGAGTGTTCACGCGATTCGTTCCAGCCGTTACGTCGTCGCGTGTTCCGCGACCGCCTCACGTTCCCGGTATCCTGTCCCTACGGGGATAAGTTTCCCGATGATGACGTTCTCCTTGAGACCCGTGAGTCGGTCCTCACGACCCGTGACGGCGGCGTCAATCAATACGCGCGCCGTCTCTTGAAAAGATGCCGCCGCGAGAAACGATGCTGTCGTGAGTGAGACTTTGGAGATCCCCAGAAGGAGCAGTTCGCCGAGCGCAGGCTTCTTCTTCTCTACGATCAGCCGCGCGTTCTCCTCGGAGAATTCTGCGAGTTCGTAGACACGCCCAGGGAGAAGTCTGGTTTCTCCGGCATCCTTGACTCGCACGCGCGACATCATCTGGCGGACGATCGTTTCGAGATGCTTATCGTTAATCGCCTCCCCTTGGATTGCATAGACCTCCTGGACCTCGCGGATGATGTATTGCTGGACCGCGTCGGCGCCGGCAATCGCATAGAGGTTCTGGACATTCACATGTCCTTCCGTAAGTTGCTGTCCCATCGTCACCACATCACCGGAACGCACCCACACCGTGGTCTCTTGGGGCACGACGGACTCCCGAAGGTCTGCCTCGGTCCCCTGAATCAGAAGACGCTCATCCGTGAGCCGCACGATGCCTTTCCGCTTCGCGAAGACCTCTTCTCCCTCCATATCCATCAAGAGACGCTGGTTTGGTTGGACCTCCTCCCCATCACGAAGCGCCTTATCGAGGAAGATCCCAACGCGGTCGTAGACTTCCTGACCCGCCTCCTGCGAGAGGAGAGAAATGACGGTCTGCCCATCGCGTTCGAGAAGTGTTACGGTTCCTCCAATTTCCGCAATGATCGCTTCGCCCTTCGGGGGGCGCGCTTCAAAGAGTTCTTCGACACGCGGCAGCCCCTGGGTGATATCTTCCCCGCCAGCGACACCCCCCGCGTGGAACGTCCGCATAGTGAGCTGGGTCCCTGGTTCACCGATGCTCTGCGCCGCAACAATCCCTACGGCTTCACCGATCCGAACCAGCGTGTTTGACCCCAGATCCCACCCATAGCATTGCTGACAGACCCCGCGGAGCGTCCGGCACGTCAGCACCGACCGAATACGTACCTCCGCGACCCCGACGGCCTCAATCTTTTTGGCCTCCGCCTTCGAAAGCAGTGTCCCCGCGCGGACAAGTACTTCTCCCGTTGCGAGGTCCACGACATCCTTCGCGAGGACGCGACCCTGGATCCGACGCGCGAACGGCGTCCCCATGGCATCACTCTGCTTCTTGGTAATCGTCCGGCCATCCATATCTCCGCAGTCTCCACTCCGGACGACGACGTCTTGAGCAACATTCACGAGACGGCGTGTAAGGTAGCCCGCAGTTGCTGTGCGGAGCGCGGTGTCCGCCATCCCCTTCCGGGTTCCGTGGGTACTGATGAAGTATTCGAGGACGTTGAATCCTTCCTTGAAAGAGGATTTTATTGGCAGCTCATTGGTCCGACCCGTCGGCGAGATCACCAGTCCCTTGATCCCCATCATCTGCGTGATTTGCCCGACAGAGCCACGCGCGCCGGAGACAACCATCGTGTAGACGCTCCCATCCTTGTCGAGCGAGTTCTGCACGATGTCGGTAATGGTGTTCTTCGCCCGCTCCCATACTTCGATCGTCATGGCGTAGCGTTCCTCATCCGTCAGAAGTCCTTGCTCAAACTGCTGACGGATGACGTCGACTTCCCGCTCTGCGCTCTCAATGATCGCGTGTTTCTGTTCCGGGGTGTGGAGATCGTCCATGCCCCACGAAATACCAGATCGTGTCGCGAACCCGAACCCGAGATCCTTCATCCGATCAATAAAGTTGGCAGTTTCCTCCAGACCGAAGCGGGCGAGGACCTCACCGAGGATAGCCTTCAACCGTTTCTTGTCCAAGAGCTCGTTCACAAAATCCATTCCCCGCGGCAGGATCTCGTTGAAGAGCAGCCGTCCGACCGTTGTTTCTTGAAGGAGTCCGGCATCCGGCGTGAGGCGAACCCTCACCAGTGCGTTCGCGGCAATGGTCCCAGCATCGAAGGCAAAAATTGCTTCTGTCGGAGAACCGAAGACTTTCCCTGTTCCGGGCGCACCTTCTTGAACGCGCGAAGCGTAGTAGAGCCCGAGAACGACGTCTTGGGAGGCGCTCGTCACCGGCTCGCCGTCCGAGGGCTTCAGGAGATTCCGGGACGCGAGCATAATTTCCTCCGCTTCCTGGCGAGACTTGGACGAGAGGGGGATGTGGACAGCCATCTGGTCGCCATCGAAGTCCGCGTTGAACGGGACGCACACCATGGGGTGGATTTGAATCGCTTTCCCCTCGATAAGGACCGGCTGGAACGCTTGGATCCCGAGACGGTGGAGCGTCGGAGCGCGGTTCAAGAGTACGGTAGACGACCGCGTGACATCTTCGAGCGCATCCCACACATCCGGAATCCCCTGCTCGATGAGCCGCGAAGCCGACCGGATGTTGTGCGCGAGTCCGCGCTCGATAAGTATGTGGATCACGAACGGCTTGAAGAGCTCCAGAGCCATGAGCTTCGGCAAGCCGCACTGGTGGAGACGAAGATGCGGTCCGATGACAATGACCGAGCGGCCGGAGTAGTCCACGCGTTTCCCGAGGAGATTTTGCCGGAAGCGACCTTGTTTCCCCTTGAGCATATCCGCGAGAGACTTCAACTGCCGACGCTGGCCAGCCGCGGTGGTCGTGGACCCGCGCCGCGCGCTGTTGTCAATGAGCGCGTCAACCGCTTCCTGAAGCATACGATTCTCATTGCGCGTGATGACCTCCGGCGCGCCCATCTCGAGCAGGCGTTTCAGACGGTTGTTCCGGTTGATCACCCGACGGTAGAGATCGTTGAGGTCGGATGTTGCAAAGCGGCCCCCGTCCAGCTGGACCATCGGTCGGAGATCCGGCGGGATCACCGGGATCACCGTGAGGAACATCCACTCCGGACGGACCTTCGCCTTCATAAAGCTCCGCACAAGCGACAGACGCCGGATGAGGCGTTTCCGCTTCGCCGCGCTCGCTTCCATGAGTTCCGCCTCCAACTGCCGCACGAGCTTCCCGGGGTCGAGGTTTTCACAGATGCTCCGGAGGATTTCCGCACCAATCCCGGCAGTGAAGATGTGCCCGTACTTCAACGAGAGTGACCGATACTCAACCTCGGACACAATCTGGAGAGGTAAAAGGAGGGTGAGTTCATCCCGCGCCTTCTTCGCGGCCACCGTGAGTTTCTGGAGTTCGTTGTCGCGCTCCGTATCCTTTGCAAGCAACTCCCTCGCGAGCTTCGCTTCGATGGAACTCCGCGCGTCCGCAGCGGCGTCCTTCAACTGCTCCGCGGCGGCCTGCCGAATGATTTCCTGCGCCTCCCGGAAAACTCGGCGGATGTTTTCTTCTTTTTCTTTCAGTTCGCGTTCCAGCCGCGCGCTCGCCTCTTGTTTCCCTTCCGTATCCACCGAGGTAAGAATGTACGAGGCGAAATATGCGACTTTCTCCAGTTGCTGGACGTTGATGTCGAGCAAGAGCCCAATCTTCGACGGGATGCCGCGCAGAAACCAGATATGCGCCACAGGGGAAGCGAGTTGGATATGTCCCATACGCTCGCGGCGGACAATAGACCGCGTGACTTCAACGCCGCACTTGTCACAGGTAATGCCTTTATACCGAATCCGTCGGTATTTCCCGCAGTAGCACTCCCAGTCTTTGACAGGACCGAAGATCCGCTCGTCGAACAGTCCATCCCGCTCCGGTTTTTGGGTGCGGTAGTTAATCGTTTCCGGCTTTGTGACCTCCCCATGCGACCAGCGCAGAATCACGTCTGAACTCGCGAGTTTCAGTCGGACGGATTGGAAGTCGAGATTGTGCTCTTCAGTAAAAAGCGACATGGGGGCGTTCGTTACGCGCGTGTGCGCATTGTTCGTGTCGTCATCCGGAGTTCCCGTGGCGCCGCGCCGACGGCGTTGTCCCTGTCGTCATCTGACGGCGCGTGCTGTCCAACAAGATCCACATCGAGCGCAAGCCCCTTGAGTTCACAGACCAGCACATCGAAGGAAGCGGGAACGTGCGGTGGACGAATCTCCTCGCCTTTGACGATGGCCTCGTACGTCTTTGACCGGCCAAGAACATCGTCGGACTTAATGGTGAGCATCTCCTGGAGCGAATACGCCGCACCGTACGCTTCGAGCGCCCAGACTTCCATTTCGCCGAAGCGCTGACCGCCACTCTGGGCCTTCCCGCCAAGCGGCTGCTGGGTCACCAGCGAATACGGACCCGTGGACCGCATGTGAATCTTATCTTCCACCAAGTGATGGAGCTTCAAGATGTACATCACCCCGACCGTCACCCGGTGGTCAAAAGGCTGTCCGGTCAATCCGTCGTAGAGAGTCACTTTCCCATCCTCTGGAAGTCCCGCCTTCCGCAGTTGTTCGCGGATCGTCACTTCCGAGACCCCATGGAACGGCACGGTGGCAACGGTGTACCCAAGGCGCTGCGCTGCCCAGCCAAGATGCGTCTCGAGGATCTGTCCAAGATTCATTCGGCTCGCCACGCCGAGAGGATTCAAGATGATATCCATGGGCGTTCCATCTTCTAGCATCGGCATGTCCTCGACCGGCACAATACGCGAGATGACCCCCTTGTTCCCATGCCGCCCGGCAAGCTTATCGCCGACTTGGAGCTTCCGCAGCTGTGCCACACTCACTTGCACTTGACGAATCACGCCTGACGGGAGTTTGTCCCCTTTCTCCCGATCGAACATCCGAATGCCCACAACCTTCCCGTGTTCGCCGTGACGGAGGTAGAGGGACGTGTCTTTTACATCGCGTGCCTTTTCGCCGAAGATGGCGCGGAGGAGTCGCTCCTCCGCCGTCAGATCGGTTTCTCCCTTTGGCGTAATCTTCCCGACCAGGATATCGCCGGCAGAGACTTCGGCGCCGATGCGAATAATTCCGTCCTCGTCAAGATTCCGGAGCTTCTCTTCCCCGACGTTCGGGATGTCGCGCGTGACGATTTCTGGCCCAAGTTTCGTATCCCGCACGTCAATGGAGAAGTCTTCAATGTGGATCGAGGAGAAACGGTCATCGCGGACGACGTTCTCCGAAATGAGCATGGCATCTTCGAAATTCCCTCCGTGCCAGGGAATGAAAGCCACCAGGAGGTTCTGTCCCAGCGCGAGCTCCCCACCTTCGATTGAGGCACCATCCGCCAGGATGTCGCCGCGCCGGACTTTCTGACCTTTGTTCACGAGCGGGTGGTGCGTCATGGACGTGGAGGTGTTTGAGCGGACGAAGGCCTGGAGCGGGTACGTCCGGATATTCCCGCCGTCTTCCAAGATGCTCAAGTTTTGACCGTCAACCCCGACGATGACGCCATCCCCCTGGCAGAGCACGACATGCCCCGAGTCCACCGCCGCCCGTCGTTCCATACCCGTGCCCACAATGGGCGCTTCCGGGGAAATACAGGAGACGGCTTGCCGCTGCATGTTCGAGCCCATGAGCGCGCGTTGCGCATCATCGTGCTCCAGGAACGGGACGAGTGCCGTGGCCACGCTGACGCACTGCATCGACGACACGTCCACGTAGTCCACGCGATCAACCGACACTTCCCGGAATTGGCCATGATCCCGCGCGCCCACACGGTCGGTGAGAAAATATCCCTTATCGTTGAGCGGCTCCATGGCGTGCGCGATCGCCGACCGATCCTCGCGGTGCGCGTCAACGGACTCGATTTCGTTCGTCACCCGCGGCCGGATACGCAGCTCCGCGATCCCCGCCTGCCGCAAGCGGGCCTGGAGCTCGGCGGTCACCATCGTCCGGGCGGGGACAATGACCGCGTGTGTCTCACGGTCCACGATATCCGCCCACGTTTCCTCGCCAACGGCGTCCTCCACCGAGACAATATGCCGCACCTTCCGATACGGCGTTTCCAGGAATCCGTACTCGTTCACCCGGGCAAAGTTCGCCATGTGCCCCACCAGCCCAATGTTCGGCCCTTCCGGCGTCTCAATGGGACAGATGCGTCCATAATGGGAATAGTGCACATCTCGCACTTCGAAACCCGCGCGTTCCCGCGCCAGCCCGCCCGGGCCCATCGCGGAGAGGCGCCGCTTATGCTCAAGTTCCGAGAGGGGATTGGTCTGATCCATGAACTGGGAGAGCTGGGAGCTCGTGAAGAACTCCTTAATTGCCGCAATGATCGGCCGCGCATTGATTAGTTGAGACGGCGTCACCGTGTTCAAATCCATGGTGCTCATCCGGTCTTGCGCAATGCGTTTCATTCGCTGGAGTCCCACGCGGAACTTGTTCTGGATGAGTTCCCCGACAGCCCGAACACGACGATTCCCGAGATGATCAATGTCATCGGCAATCTCCTGCGTTGCATTGAGACGCATGACTTCCTTCATGATCGCCAGCAGATCTTCTTTCTGGAGCGTCCGGTAGTCTTTCGCTTCGGAGAAGTGCACATTCAGACGCACGTTCATGCGGTACCGGCCGACGCGCCCGAAATCATACCGGTCGAACCGGAAGAACATATCCTCGATCATCTGTCGCGCGTTGTCCGACGTCGCGAGATCTCCCGGCCGGATCTTCCGATAGACTTCCTTCAAGCCTTCCGCCTGTGAATGCGAGGGGTCTTTCGCCAGCGTCGCCTCCACGAACGAGATATTCGGGTCCGTGTCCACATCCTTGATCGCTTCGCGGATTTCTTCATCTGTCCCGTACCCGAACGCGCGCAGCAGCGCGGTCGCGACCACCTTCCGACGACGATCAATTTTCACGGTGAGGACGCCGTCCGTGCCGGTTTCTATCTCCAGCCACGCGCCGCGGTTGGGAATCGCTTTCGCCCCATACCAATGCCGTCCGCGCTGGAAGACCGACGTGAAGAACACTCCCGGCGAGCGAATGAGCTGGGAGACGACGACACGCTCGACGCCATTAATGATAAAGGTGCCGCGCGGCGTCATGATGGGGAACTCCCCGAGGTATACTTCCTGTTCCTTCACTTCCCCGGTCTTCTTGTTCGTGAGACGAACGGCGACGCGGATCGGGGCTTCGAGCGTCGTATTCCGATCTTTCGCGGTTTTCTCCGTGTGCTTCGGCTCGTCGAGGTAGTAATCAAGAAATTCCAGGCGCATCGCGCCCGCGTGCGCCTCGATGGGATTAAACTCCTCAAAGAGCTCGGGGAGTCCGTGTTCGAGAAACCATCGATACGACTTCACTTGTGTTTCGATGAGCGGAGGGATGACCGTGGCGTCACGGACGGACGTGAAGAAGACACGATCTGATGTTTCACGAGCGGACATCACACCAGACGATAGCGTCTCGCGTGCGGAGGACGCCTCGGAGTCTCCTTGCCAGCGTGATCCCCTCATCGGTACCGATCCTCACCGTGACGCATCACCTGCAGATCACTCCTCGGGACATGAGGAAATGTCCCACTTCTGAAACACCGTTGCACTCCGTTTGTCCACAGGTGAAATTTCACCATGATTTCGGTTATGAGTCAACGTGTCACGGTTCTGATGCACACGCCCGATCCTCCATCGTGTGCGAACGACAGCGAAAAAACCATCGTCATCCCGAAGTTCTATCCGAAATCCTAGATACTTCATCATTTATACACAGGTGGAAAAATCCTGTCAAGGGAGGCTGACAGGACCTTTTCGTCGAGTGCAGGACAGGGAGGAGAAGAAGAGGGGACGCTGATCCCACAACGGACCGTCTCGTCCCGCGTCCTCTCGTCCACCGTCACACCGTGGGGAACGTCACCTGCGGCGGACGATCATAGATCGGGAGCACGGGAACGTCCGCGTCAGCCTTCGCCGCAAGGAGCTCGGCGAGGGTAGCAATTGCTCCCGACACCCCCGCGACCGGAATACCGAGCGCGCATCCAAGAACGTTCGCGGTCACGACACCGATTCGTACAGCAGAGAACTTCCCCGGACCACAGTGGACGCGAATCCGCGTCAGGTCCGCAAAGGTTGCCCCGCGTGCGGTAAGCATCTGGGCGATCCGCCCCGCGAGATTCTCCGCGAGTGCCCCCCCGGCCACGAAGGGATCTTTGGCAACCACGGTTCCGTTTTCGGCAAGACCGATGCGCGCGATCTCGCCGACGGGATCAATGAGCAGGACCATGGAGTTCGGCAAGAGCGTCCTGGAACGTGTCCCGGTCGCTCCAGGGAATCGTCTGATTCTTGAACCGCATCGTTTCTTCGTCCCCCTTCCCCGTGGCGACGATGACGTCGCCAGGCCGCGCGCGCCGCACCGCTTCGCGGATAGCCGAGCGCCGATCCGGGATCACGAAGTAGTACTGACGGAGACCGCTCTCAACCGGGACCTCCGCGGGTTCTCTCCGTACCACATTCTCCTGTTGAAACCCTTTGACGAGATCAGAAAAAATCTGTTCGGGATCCTCCGTGAATGGGTCCTCGTTCGTGAGAAAGATCACGTCCGCGTGTGTCGCCACCACCGCCGCCATGGACGCCCGTTTCCCGCGGTCACGATTCCCTGTGGCGCCAAAAATCGCGAGTACCCGCCCGGGCTTGAGTTCTCGGATTGCCGCGAAGAGAGACGCGAGCGCCAGCTCCGTCACCGCGTAGTCCACGATCACCGTGAACGGCTGTCCGCAGATGACGCGCTCGAAGCGCCCAGGGACGGAGGAAATCTCCGCGAGCTCGCGCGCGACCCGCGCCGCGTCAATACCCTGGGAGATCCCCACCGCCACGGCCACAAGGGCGTTCGAGAGATTATGACGACCGGGTAACTGCAACGGCAGGACGACCTCACGATCGTCAGCGCGCACCACGGTTGGCGAACCGGGGGTGCGCGCGTACGCCCTGACGATCCGGATGTTGGCAACGCCCGATCCCGTTTCCGGTTTCCGGTTTCCCGTTTCCGGTCTCTGGTCTCCGGTGTGCGTCCCGTACCGCGCGTCCGCTTCCTCCTCCAAGAACCTTACCGCGGGATCATCAAGCGGCGCGATGAGCACGCGGGGAATGTATTTCCCGCGGAGGATCTTCTCCCGCCGACGCGATACCGCACGGAACAGGCGGCGCTTGGCGGCGGCGTAGTCCTCAAACGTACGGTGGTAGTCGAGGTGGTCTCGGGCGAGGTTCGTGATCACCGCGACATCGAACGCCGTGCCCCAGAAGCGTTGTTGGTCCAGCGCGTGCGAGGAGGCCTCCACAACGGCGTAGTGGCATCCGGCGCGCGCCATGTGGGCAAGGAGCTTCTGGAACTGCCAGGGCCCAAGGGACGTGAGTCCCGACAGATTTTTTTCCACTCGTGTGCCGACCTTGACGCGAAGGGAGGAGACGGCGCCGACAGTATATCCCGCGGACTCGAGCGCAACCGTGACGAGATGCGCGGTCGTCGTCTTCCCCGTTGTTCCGGTGATGCCCACAAGGACGAGATGCCGTGACGGGAAACCGAAGAGGAGATTCGCCCCAAGCGCCTCCATGATCTTCCACGGTCGCCGCAGCGCCCGGATGCATGGATGTGTCGTGAAGCGATACGGAAGCATCGTCAGTGATGGAGAAGGTCGCGCAGCCCGCGAGCAGCGGCGAGAAGCCGGTACTGCACAGGATCCAGCGCGGCGTCCGCAATACCAACAAAGTGTTCCGCTGAGCCCCCGAAGCCATGCTTGAAGCGCGTCACGCCCGCCCAGGGGTGCCGGGGATTCCGCGTTGGCGCGACCCCGAAGAAATCATAGCGTGCGTGGCCGGCGGCTTTTGCGCGGAGCATTGCTTCCCAATGGAGGAGCGTCGGCGCCATGACGTGCTGGCGCTTCTCTATCGAGGCGCCGTGGGCATAGGTGACCGTGCCGCAAAACTCCACCAGGAGCGCTGCGGCGAGCGGCGTCCCCTGATGCGCGGCAACAACAATGCGCAGCAAGCTTTCGCGACCGAGCACGCGAAGCATCGCCTCGTAGTATGACGGCGTGTGAAACCGGAACGCGCCGCGTTCCTCCACCTCTTTCGCGAGCGCAAGAAACATGCGCAGGCCTTCGGGAGAGGTTCGCTCCTCGACGATCACCCCATGGCGCACCGCGACCCGAATGTTGTAACGGGTTTTTGGATGCATGGCCCCGAGAAGCACATCCTCACTTTCTTGGAGATTCATGATGAGCGTATCTCGCGGCTGAACGCCGCGACCGAGAGGGGGAAAACCGGCTCGGGCGAGGTTGACGAGGAAGAACGGATCCGGCTGCACCCGCGGCTCCACGCGGAGGTACACCGGCCGGCGTTGTGGAGGGTTGGCCACGGATTTCGCGAGTTCTGTGAGCGTCTCGCGGAACACCCGATCGTCAGGCATGGCGTGCGGATTCTGGTCCTTGAACCGATGCCACACGGGACCCCACGGCGCATAGACGTACCACGCGCCAAGGGGGAGCCGACGTTCGATACAGAGACACACCGCGGCGAGATCGCCGCCTCCCGCGTCGTGGACAAGCAGACGACGAATGCGAAACCCCGCCTCCTGCTGAAACACTCCCCACGCCCATGATTGGAGGAACGATCCCATCGGGGAACTCGCAACAAACGTATCCCACCGTCCGCGGATTTCCGGATTCGCTTCAGAGACGACCATCGCCGTGCGTCCTACGGTATCGAAAAAGTGTCCGGGAGCACAAGAATGGACGGAGACACTTGGCAGGAGGGTGACGACGTCTCCCGCCTCCGTTCATTTTCCCCTCGTCTCTCACCCCGCGTTCCTGTTCCGCGTTGTTCCCACGTGTTGACCGAGGGCTTTGAGCGCGGCGCGGATGCCTTCCTCCGCGCTCTGAATGTCCGACGGGAGCTGCCTGACGGCATCGCGGGCCTGCGCCGCCGAGTATCCCAGGCCTTCGAGCGCGGCGACGATATCTCCGTGCGCCGTCACGCCGCGCTCCGCGAGCGCCGGGTGCTCTTTCGTGAGTCGCGTCTTCAGCTCCACCACGATGCGCTCCGCAGTTTTCCGGCCAATGCCCGAGACTTTCGTGAGTA
>CAYJQK010000005.1:0-5801 GCA_964372305.1 uncultured Candidatus Saccharibacteria bacterium
ACAGCCCTTCAGGGCTGTTTTAGGCTGGTGTACGTCTTGACCTGTGGGCGATTACTTACAATCCCATTGACGAAGAATCCCGTGGTTCGTACACTCTGAAACGGAGGGTACCCATATGGGGTGGTATCAGGATTTTGCATGGAAGGAGGTGGATGACCCCACCGTTAGCGCCGTGCACTTCGTGGGGCAGTCGTGTGAACCTCTTTGGCGGACAAGTGCTTCAGACTGTCCACGTCTTTGTTCAGAACGCCCTCAACTTCTCATCTCCTGTATGGTCTGTACTGTAGATTTTTGAGGACCTTCTCGGTCCTACTCCTCGACTCTGTCGGGAAGTAGTCCTAGGAGTCTATGAACCGCCCTCTCCTTTCTATCGCCTTCGTCGGCATGGTCATCATCGCTGGGGTGACTGTCACGGGGTACTATCTCGGAAAAATCGCGGAACAGCGCGGGGATGTTTCACCGTCGCTCGGTATTGAAATCCCGACGCCCTCGCCGTCTCCGATGATTTCGCCATTGCCCCCCTCCTCTCCATCGCCGGTCACGACCGCGAGCCCGCAACGCCTCTTGCCGACAGCGCCACCAAAGGCGCCAACCACTCGCGTCCAGAGCGCGGCGACCGCAGCGCCAAAACGTGCTTCGCCTCGTCCAAAACCTGACGGAGAAGAAGGGCTTTTCGGATCCTCGAAGTCTTCCTCTTCGTCCTCAACGACCACCTCGGCCTCCACAGAGACCGTGACGGTCGCCCAGCCGGAATCCAACCCCCTCCAGATCTCCTTTGCGGAGGTACCGAACACGGTGTCGTCAGGGGAAACATTTACCGTGGAGTGGCGCATTGAGGGGCCCACGGGGACACAAGGGAGTACGACCACACTCCACGCAGCGTACGCCACGTCATCGTCTTCAGACGGCGCGAGCTCGGCCTCATCAAGTTCAAGCGAGCAATCCTTCGGTTCGTTCACCGTTCCCGAGTTCTTCTCTACCCAGCTCTCGTATGGCGGATCACCAGGCACCATTCAGCTTCGCGTGACGGCGGTCCTCGAAGGAAAAACACTCGAAGCTTCACGGACGATTGAGCTCCGCTAGCACGCGGGAAGAAATACGGTCTCTCCTTCCTACGATACGGGGAGAAAGAATGCCGTGAGGCGCAGCGGGTTATTCGGGTCGGCGAGGAGGAACCGGATCCGATTGGGAATAGCAAACTGGTGGATACGCCACGTCACACCCTCGTCGTCAGAGATATAAAGATTGAACTGCGATCCGACAAAAAGTTTCCCATCCACGCCCTGCGCGATCGTGCTGACTTCCACAAATTGACGACTGCTGACGGGCAGCGGGACGATATACCAGGTGTCTCCAGCGTCTTTGGAACGGAACAATCCTTGGTCCGTTCCCGCATACACAACTCCGGGCCTTCCCGGCGGAACAAAGAGTGCGAACACGGCCGTCGCCACCACGGCGTTTTCTCGAATCGAGAGTTGCGTCACCGTCTTTCCCGAGTCTTCCGATCGCCCGATCGTCCCGTTGGCAAGCCGAATGTACATTCGGCTTGGGACATCTGGGGAAACGCGGAGTCCCGTAATCCCGCTCGAAAACGACCGCTGGGTGCTCCAGGTTGAACCGCCGTCCTCCGTAATCACGAGTGCGCCTGAGCTCGATCCGGCAAAAAGAACCTCGGGACGGAACGGATCCACGTCAAGCGACATGACCGCGGTAATGACCTGCCGGCGCACGGCAAAGAACCCGCCGTCCACCGACTTGCCGCCGACAGGCTCCGCGTAAATTTCGCTCCACGTCTCTCCGCGGTCGAACGATTTCCAGATTTTACTCCGGTCGGGACGATCCGGCACTGTTCCCGCGATGAAGAGGATATGGGGGTTCCGCGGGTGGATCACCACCCCCGTCACGATTTTCGCCGGTGTCTGCACCCGGTCCCACAACCCTTGCGCGGCTTGGAAACGAAGCAGACCAAACTCCCCCGCCGCCATGATGATGGCCGCGGGGTCAAAGGGGTCGATTTGGATTCCCGAGGGAGTAAGCGACGTAATATTCCCCCCGTCGGACAACCGCGAAATCTGGTCGAATGTGCGGCCACCGTCATCGGACTGGTAGGCGCCGCCTGGCGGTATCGCCGCAGGTTCTGGCGGTTGACGCGTCGGACACCCGACACCGAGGAGCGACAGGCTCGCCAGGAGGAAAAACGGCAGTGGAGAACGAAGCGGCGTACGCACGTATGCAGTATGACGGATGTTCCGAGCGTTCGTAAAATACGTGTATACTCACCGTGTGAGACGCCACATGACGACCGCAGAGCTGATGTGGGTGGATATCGTGAATCCCACCCCAAAGGACATTGAGTTCCTTGTGCAGGAGTTTCCCTTCCACCGCCTGGACATCGAGGAACTCCGTCGCCGCTCACCGCGGCCGAAAGTGGAGGAGCACCCCGGGTACCTCTTCTTTGTTGTCCACATCCCCGTCTACGATGCCCTGAATCGATCCACGGTCCCCGCGGAAGTGGATATGTTTGTGACGCTGACGCACGTGATCACCGTCCACCTGGGTCGCGTACATCTTCTCGACGCTTTCTTCAAGGAAGTCCACGAGCAAACGGCAACTCGCGAACGGGTCGTTGGGCGCGGGCCGGCGTACCTCCTCTATAGCATCATGGATCGCATCATCGAGAGTTCCTTCCCAAAAATTGACCATATCCTCGAGAAAATTGAATCGGCGGAGCGCGGAATCTTCGCGGGCGAAGAGCGTGCGATGGTGTTTGAACTCTCGGCAATCCAGCGGGACCTCCTGGGATTCCGTTCAGTCGTCCGCCCGCAGATGCACTTGTATGACGACGGAACGCTCCACGGGAAATTTTCGTCACCGCTCTTCAAGGCGGTTTTCCGAAGTCTCCACGGGAAGCTCTCGCGCCTCTGGGACGCACTGGAAACCTTGGAGGAGAAGGTGCACGCCTTGTCGGAGACAAACTCGAATCTTCTCTCGCATAAACTCAACGAGTTCATCAAACTCCTCACGCTTCTCGGCGCGCTCTTCATTCCCTTCGGGCTCCTGGCACAGGTGATCATTTCCTTCCGCAACGACATCCCCACCCTCCACCTCGTCATCTTCTGGACAATCATCGGCGGCATGCTTGTCACTGACGCGGTCATTCTCTGGTACTCCCGCGCGCGGAAGCTTTTGTAGCGTTCAACGGATGATCCTTGAACGCTCAATGTCGTTCGAACCATGCGGCGGCCTCTCCAAACGATCCATGACGGTGTCCACGCGGCGGTCGTGGCGCCGCTGACGCGCCGATTTCCCTCCTGGGTCACGCCGACTTCGCTCACGCTGCTCCGGCTTGGCCTCACCATTCCCCTCGCGGTCGCCCTGATAAAATCTTCCTGGCCCGTTGCCGCAGGGCTCTACGGTATTGCCGTCCTCACCGACGCCTTCGACGGAGAGCTCGCGCGGCAGCGGCAGCGCACCTCGACGTTTGGGATACGACTTGATCCAACTGTCGACAAAGTGCTCCATGGAGTAGTCTTTCTCGTCTTCCTCCCTGCGGCACCAATCCTCTTACGTATCGTTATCGCCCTCGACTTCGGCCTGTTTGTGGTCGGCGTGATCCGCGTGCATCGCGAGGGCGCTGACGCGCACGTCTCCGCGAACATTTTTGGGAAGTGGAAGTTCGCGGCGCAGGCGGTGAGCATTCTCCTGCTCTTTGTCGGGGCGATGATCCCCTCTCCCGCGCTGGGAAAATCTCTCCAGACCATGCTCGTCGCCGCCATCGCCCTCGCTCTCCTCTCTCTTGTTGGATACTCCACCGCAGGGAGGAAGACCACATCGCGAGTCAATCCTTGAGCGGCGAGAGACATCCGGAACGCGGAACGGTACACTCAACGCCATATGCAAGAAACGCTTTCCCTCTGGAACACCCTCGGGCGGAAACGTGACGATGTACGCCCCATACACCCAGACGGCACGGTGCGCATCTACCACTGCGGCCCCACGGTCTATGCCTCGCCGCACCTCGGGAACCTTCGCCGTTTCCTTGTCGCGGACCTCTTAGTCCGTACCGCCCAGTTTCTTGGTTTACGCGTCCGCAGCGTCATGAACATCACGGATGTCGGTCACCTTCTGGACACAGACCATGAGGCCGCGGGGGTTGACCGCATGGTCCTCGCGGCGCGGCGGGAGAAGCTTTCTCCGGAAGAGATCGCGGCGAAGTACACACGGGAGTTCTTTCAGGCACTCACGGCGCTCCACGCCGAACCCGCGCAGTATTACCCGCGCGCGACCATGCACATTCCCCAGATGATCGAAATCACGCGACGTCTTCTCGAAAAAGGCCTCGCCTATGAAACATCGTCCGGCGTGTACCAGGACGTCACAAAGATCCCCGCGTATGGAAAACTCTCCGGGAACACCGTGGAGGCCACCGCGGCCGGCGCGCGCGTCGACGTCCGTGAAGAGAAGCGGCACCCCGCAGACTTCGCCCTCTGGATCAAAGCGCCCCAAGAACACCTCATGCAGTGGGACGCGCCATGGGGCCGCGGCTACCCGGGTTGGCATATTGAGTGCTCCGCGATGGCGATCCATGCGCTGGGAGAGACCCTGGACATCCACACGGGCGGCGAGGATAACATTTTCCCCCACCACGAGAATGAACTTGCGCAGAGCGAAGGGGCCACGGGTAAACCCTTCGCGCGCATCTGGCTGCACAACGCCCACCTCCTCGTGGAGGACAAGAAAATGTCGAAAAGCGCCGGCACGTTCATCACCCTCCAGGACATCCGCGCCCGCAGCGTTGACCCCCTCGCCTTCCGCCTCCTCGTTCTTCAGACGCACTACCGGTCGAAGTTACATTTTTCCTGGAACACGCTGGATGCGGCGCGTGATGGGCTTCTGTCACTCAAGGCCTTCGCGCATGACCTCTGGCGGGCGTCTGCCGCAGACAAAACATCACCGGCGGAAACGACGGCACTCGTGGATATCGCGGAACGCCGCCGGGCCTTTACGCGCGCACTCGCGGACGACCTCGGATCCCCGTCTGCAGTCGCGGTGATCTTTGCGCTGATCCGCGCAGTCAACCCTGCGCTCCAGGCAGGAACCCTCGCGCCCCAAGACGCCAGAGCGCTCCTCGATTTCCTCCGCGACAGCGACCGTGTGCTCGCACTCCTCGATGTTGAGGCAGCGCGACCGGGGCCGATCCCCGACGCCGTGCGCGCACTTCTCGTCGCGCGGGAGACGGCGCGGATACACAAGGACTTCACAGAAGCGGATCGCTTGAGGCGTGAAATTCGCGACCTCGGGTATGAACTCGACGACACGAACACGGGCCCGCGTCTCTTGCCACGGGACAGATCGTGATATCCTCCAATAACCCCTATGGCTGATCGAGGAATAAAAACAGAGAAGAATCCCTTCCGCGCGGGACAAAGGATTCCCCCGCAGAACACGGAGGCGGAAGTCTCTGTCCTCGGAAGTCTGCTCCTCGACAAGGACGCCATTGTGAAAATCGCGGACTTTATTCGCCCCGCGGATTTCTACACGCCGGCGCACGCGACGATCTATGAAGCAATGGTGGACCTCTACGAGCACCGCGACCCCATTGATATCGTGAGCCTGACGAACAAATTGACGGAGAAGCGCCAGCTCGACGCCATGGGCGGTGCATCCGCCATCGCCTCCCTCGCGGCCGCGGTGCCGACTGCCGGACACATTGAGCACTACGCGCGCATCGTCCAGAAGAAGGCGACATTGCGCCGCTTGATCAGCGCGGCGGCGGACATTACGGATCTCGGATTCACCGA
>CAYJQK010000005.1:5811-24659 GCA_964372305.1 uncultured Candidatus Saccharibacteria bacterium
GGCTTTAAAAAACGAAGCAGAAACAAACAAAGGGAAGAAGGCGAAAATGCGCCGCGAGATCAGGGCGGCCGCGGACCTTAAGGTTCTCGGGTTCACCGAAGCCATTGAAGTGGACAACGTGCTGGACCAAGCGGAACAGCGGCTCTTCGGCGTATCCCAGCAGCACCTCCAACAAGCGTTTGTGCCGGTGAAGCAGATCCTTGCCGAGGCCTTCCACCGCATTGATCGGCTGCACAAAGGCGACGGACTGCTCCGCGGAATCCCGACCGGGTTCGTGCCGCTCGACAGTCTCCTCTCCGGCCTGCAGAAGTCGGATCTCACCATTCTCGCCGCGCGCCCGAGTGTGGGGAAAACATCCATTGCGCTCGACATGGTGCGCCATATCGCCGTCCGTGAACACGTCGCCACGGGGATCTTCAGCATCGAGATGTCGAAAGAGCAGCTTGCCGACCGCCTCATCTGCGCCGAGGCCGAGGTGGATCTCTGGAAGATGCGGACTGGACGGCTCTCGAGCGATGGGTTTCCCGACGACGACTTCTCCCGGATCAACCGCGCGATGGCCGTGCTCGCCGAGGCGCCGATCTTCATCGATGACTCCGCGACGAACAACGTCATGGAAATCCGCACGCTCGCCCGCCGCCTGCAGGCCGAGCATGGGATCGGTTTTCTCGTCATTGACTACCTCCAGCTCATGGAAGGTGACAGCCGCGAGGGCCGCGTGCAGGAAGTCTCCCAGATTTCTCGCGCCTTGAAGGGGTTGGCGCGGGAACTCGACATCCCAATCTTGGCGATTTCCCAGCTTTCCCGCGCTGTCGAGAGCCGGTCACCGCCGATTCCGAAGCTGTCGGATTTGCGAGAATCCGGCTCCCTGGAGCAGGACGCAGACGTTGTGCTGTTCCTGTATCCGCGCGGGAAGCACGAGCGAGACGCCGAAAACTCGCACATCGTTGACGTGGTGATTGCCAAACACCGTAACGGCCCGACGGGCGTCGTGTCGCTCTTTTTCCGCGAGGAAGCTGCCTCATTTGTCGCGATCGACACCCAGCACACGGGGGTAACTTCTGAACCGGTGACTGCCGCACAAGAGGCGGGAGCCGGGAGGCGGTAGAGCGACAATTCTCAAATCCCTCTCCCGTTGTTCCTCTCGCCGATTTTTTCCCGATATCCTGTTCCGTCATGGCGCTTCCCCTTCTCCCCGCCCCGCTCCGAAATCTCCTCGAGGACTTGGAGCGTCTGCCGGGCATTGGCCCCAAAAGCGCCTGCCGGATCGCCTTTCACCTTCTTCAGCAACAGCCGGAGGCGCTGGAGAAGTTTGCCGCCGATCTCCAGACGCTCCACGCGGGAACGAAGCGCTGCGTACGCTGTGGCATGCTCACCGACGAGGAGCAGTGCACGATCTGCGCAAACCCACAGCGCGACGGTAGTCTCCTCTGCGTTACGGAGGGACCCCTCGATGTGCTCGCCATCGAACGCACGGGAGAATACCACGGTCGGTATCACGTCCTCGGCGGCGTCCTCTCTCCCCTCGACCACATTGGACCGCGTGATCTCAACATCGCGTCCCTTTCAGAGCGCATCGAGCGCGAGCGTCCCCGAGAGGTGATTCTTGCGCTCAACCCCTCCACCGAGGGTGAGATCACGACCCTCTACCTCCGACAACTCCTCGAGAATTCTCCTGTGACCATGAGCCGGATCGCCCAAGGGCTCCCCACGGGCGCCGCCCTGGAGTTCGCTGATGAGCTGACGATTATGCGTGCGTTCACGGGGCGACACATCTTCACGAACAATCCACCACACCCCCTCACTCGCACAGCGGGAGAGGATTCCTCCACGGTCGCTCCTAATCCCGTGAGCGTTCGATCCGCTCAATCTTGATCTCGGTATACGCCTGTCGGTGCCCGAACGATTTCTTCTGCCGCTTCTTGGGCTTAAACTTCACCCCCACGACCTTGTCCGCGCGGCCCTGCCTAAGGATCGTCGCGGTGACGCTCGCGCCAGCGACGACGGGCTGGCCGACGGAGATTGCATCCCCCTCCACGAGGAGAAGAACTTCCGGGAACATGAGCGTCGTTCCCGCCACGCCCGACAGTTTCTCCACGCGGATGACGTCTCCCAGCCGGACGAGGCACTGCTTCCCCCCCGTCACCATGACCGCCAACGTTTCTTGCATGTTCCCTACCCTATCGATATGAGGGCTGCGCGTCAAGAATTGAAGGCCGTCGTAAAATTCCCTCGGTCACGGGGGACAAGAAATCCCCCCTGGTACCGTACGGCACCAAGGGGGAAAAAAGAACGACGGTGTGGGACGGGCGCTACTCGGCCAGGGCCCCGGGCGTGATCCTGGGGACGCTTGACTCGGCATCGCCAGTCGTCAGACCCCGGTAGATGACCGCGAAGGCTCTGGAGCGCCAGGAGGCGTCCTCCACATCCGCGGCGGCTTCCCAGGCTCGTTTCAGGGGTTTCTGGCACGAGAAGCCGAGACGTCCGAGCAGGTGCCAGACACTCCGGTCTTCATCCGCGACTCCCGTCCAGCGCTTCACGGCGATCGTGAGCCTTGAAAGCGTCCAGAAATCTCCGGAGAAACCGTGCGCTTCGGCACCCTGCGTGATCTCCCGCCTCACGGGTGCCTCGTCCTACTTCGAGAGCAGCGGTCGCGCTCCGTAGGGAGATGGGTGATGATCAGGAGGAAGGCGTACCTCCGCACGGACGGGAACGTCCTCCACCACCATGGTCTTTGCGAGGCCCCAGCCCCGGCGTGCAAGGGCCTGGGGCCGAAGCAATCTCCCCGTCGGTACGACGACGCCGACCTTGAGGTTGCTTCGCTTCGCCCTCCACCACTCCCTCGTGCAGGGCGGCGCTCTTCCAGACGACGTTTCTCGTGTTCTTTCCCGTCAGTGAGGGAGTTCCTGGTAGTCCGTAATGAGCACCCCGTTGAGGTGATCAATCTCGTGCTGGAGAATTTTTGCGAGGAGGTCGTCAGCGGAAATCTCTGCCAACTCTCCGCGCTCATTGATCGCGCGCACGCGAACTTTTCGCGGACGCCGCACAGGCACTACGACGCCGGGAATGGACAAGCACCCTTCGTTCAACACAGAGGTCGCGCGCGAGGCAAAGGTAACCTCCGGATTGATAAGACCGAAAGGCGGGGTACCGTAGTGGATAACAATCACGCGGAGTTCACTCCCAACTTGAGGGGCGGCGAGCCCGATGCCTTCGGCAACGATAACGGTCTCCTTGAGATCACGGATAAGCTCGTGAATCTCGGTTGCGCGCGGATCTTGAACGCGACGGCACATGACCCGGAGGACGGGATCGGGAACAGTCACAATGCGTCGAGTCGCCATATCTCTTATGATATCCCCGAAAGTTCCGTGAGAGGAACGATGGGGTCCACGCTCCAAGACCGAGGGAGGGAAGCAAGCATAGTAAAAAGTATAGAGCGCGGCCCGCGGAGAAGTACATCGACGCGAACACGCCGTTGAACCTCCGTGACGCGCCAGCCAAGACGAACGGGCGGCGTGTTTTTCAGTGTCTCTCGGAACGCGGCGATCTCTCGCCGCGCGCGCGTCACGGAGGAAACGATTTTTGCGAAGCGGAGGAGTGCGCCATACGGCGGCACGTGGAGATCGGCGCGCGTGCGACGTTCTTCCGTCAGCCACTCCGCAAGCGTGCCGCCAGCAAGCGCTCTGAAGAGCGGGAAGTGCGGGAGCGAGGTCTGCAGCAGGACTTCCGTGGCGGCGTTTTCTCGTGTCTCTGCAACGCGGGTAATCAGTCGCAGCGCCTGTTCCGCGGCATCGAAGGCCAGTGGCGCAAGCAGCGTGTCCGCGTCAACGATCACCACAAGGCCGAACCGTGGCGCGCTTGCCAGAGAAAAGATCCGCTCGGTCGCGATGTACATCGTCGGGAGGCTGTCCACCTCAGCGCGGCTTGCCGCGGATAGGCGGGACGCCGGGGTGACTTCTCGCGGCACATGGTCGCGATCAATCCGCATCGTCGGCACATGCGGCAGAAGACGCTGGACCTCCTCCTCGATGGCGGCGGTACCGATACGGCGCGGGAGAACCCGCGGACTTCCGCACTGCGGGCAAAAGTGGCGGACAGGACCATGGACGAGGCCGCAGGCAAGGCAGGCGAGGCTTTTCCCTTGTCGTTGCAGCGGCTGACCGCACGTTGCGCACTGAAGGAGATATCCGCACCCGCCACAACGATACGATCGTTCCATACCGACGATATTCTGGAAGAGGAGCACCGCCCGGCCGCGCGCAATCGTTTCGCGGACGCGCGCTTCTGTTTCCGGGAGAAGCGGGCGGTCACGATCGGCGCTCCGCGCCAGAATCTGCACGGGAATCTGCGGGAGTTCCCCGACGGTTTCTGCAAGAGACTCTGGGAGCGCGGAGAGTTCAACCGAGGGCAGAGAGCTTTGGTAGACGATCGTGGCGTTTGTTGTTCGCGCGAGAAGCAGCGCCGCAAGGCGCGCGTCGTATCGTGGATGCAGATCCCATTGACGGTGCGCGGGCAACGTTGCTTCAACAACAATAATCCGCGAAAGATTGGAGAAGGGAAGAAATACGCCGCTGTGCGTGGCGATAACCATCATTGGTGTTCCTTCATTCAGCGCGGTGAGAACCGCGCGACGTTGTGTGAGCGGCAGCGCCTGCGAGAAACGCTGTGCCGGGAGTTTCGCCTGCCCACAGGCCTCGAGCAGACGCTGCGCCATACCATTGTCCGGCACGAGGACGAGAATCTGACCCTCAAGAGATTGTGGGAGCGCGGCCAGAACATCGGTGGTGAAATGGACGAGGATATGTCGCGCCTGCGACCCCCTGCCATGTGGCATACGTTGCCGCAGTGGCTTCTGTGTCATAAGACGTTCCAGAGGGCGCCGGACGAGGACGAGCGATTTCGTGAGGAGCGCAAGAGACTCCAAGGAGTTTTCGGCGAGCGCTTCGAGCCACGCGCGTTCCCGCGCGTGAAAGAGCGGTCCGGAGAGAATAGTTTGCAGGGGCCTCAAGAGACGGGATGTCGTGCGACGGCGCGACCAAATAACGCCTTCGATGCTTCGTTGCCCCACGGGAATGCGCACACGCATCCCGATATCTCCTTTCAGCCCCACGGGCACGCGGTACGAAAAACGCTGTGGAGCGCCGGGACGAAGCGGGAGAAAGGGTATGACGTCTACAACATCTTCCCCGGTACGCGAATCTTCAGAGAGTCGTGGGGGAGCCTTCGCGGAGAACGTCAATGGAGAATGCATAGGCGCGGAAGTCATCCGTGTGAGAATCAATACCCGCTTGGCCGCAGGCCTCGGCAAAGCGCTCGGCCGGCGAGCGCAGGACGGCGCCCGGCAGCGAGACGCCATGACGTCCCTTGCTTGTCCGCACAAGAAGACCGGCGGTTTCCTTGAGTTCGGAGAGTTCCGCAAGAAAGAACGGTGGGCCCGTCAGGAGAATTTCGTACGCGAGGAACGGGAGGTCTTCCTTCCGGAAGGGGAACGCTTCCGCGAGGCGTCTTGCCTGAACCTGGATTTCCTCCGCGAGCGTTGCTCGCGTCGGAAGGTATGATCCCACGCGTCCGCGCGGCTGCCATCCGGGTTTCTCAAATGCCGCGACGTACACGCCCGACTCAATTCGAGAAAAAGCGGCCGGAATGACTCCGGGAAGCGGCGGCACGACCCCCTTCTTAATGACCTGTTCGAACGTCTGTCTGAAGATGTGAAGTGCGAATTGCACGATAAAATCGTAACACGAGGGAGAGGACGCGGTCTATCTGGTTTCCGGTCCTCTGGTGTTACACTACCGTCTATGTGCCCGTCCGCGATACTCCCCTTCGTACAGATTTTCGGCGTTCCCGTACACACGACGACGAATGCTGCGGCGATGTCGTTGTGCCGGATATGGCTTCGTGATACGCAGCCACGCCACATTGTCACGGCCAACCCGGAGATCCTTCTTCGCGCGCGGCGCGATCTCTGGTACCGATCCCTCATTGATCGTGCCGATCTGGTCACCGCCGATGGTATCGGCGTGCGCTGGGCGAGCGCATTTCTCCGAACCGTGGACGCACGGTGTGTCACGCGTTCTTGCATCGTCTTCTGGTTTATCCGCACGCTTGCGGCATTTTTCCGAAAGCCGCAGGGGATTCCCAGCCCGATCCCTGAACGGATCTCCGGATCGGATCTCATTTGGGATATTTCCCGAGAAGCGGCGGCGATTGGCGCGAGCGTCTATCTCCTCGGCGGGCAGCGGGGAACCGCTTCCCGCGCCGCGGCGCGTCTCCGCGCGGCCTTCGGAAACCTCCGTGTTGCTGCCTATGCCGCCGACCACCTGGCGACTCCGTATCCGCTATCCGCTGTTACGGCAGCGATCGCGCGGGCGGCGCCGGCAGTACTCTTCGTGGGGTATGGCGCGCCGCAGCAAGAGGAGTGGATCCATCAAAATCTCCATCGGTTCCCGAGTGTCCATATCGCAATGGGTGTTGGCGGCGCACTGGATTTCCTCGCGGGGAATGCACCGCGTGCCCCGTCGCAGTACCAGGCGCGCGGCCTGGAGTGGTTCTGGCGCTTCGCACACCAGCCCAGCCGCTTCCTCCGGACTCTTCGTGCGACACTCGTGTTTCCCGCGATTCTGCTTGCATCTTCACTCTCTCATCATTGAATGATGACCTGGTCACCTGAAGGATCACGGGTCCGTGTTCGTCTCGCGCCGTCGCCCACAGGTCCACTACACGTGGGAACCGCGCGCACAGCGCTCTTTAATTTCTTGTTTGCTCGGCACATGGGCGGTCAGTTTATTCTTCGCATTGAGGACACCGACCGCGAACGGTCGCAGGCCGCGTTCACAGAAGACATCCTCCATGGTCTCCGCTGGCTTGGCCTCGCCTGGGATGAAGGTCCGGACATTGGCGGTCCCGTCGGGCCCTATGTCCAATCGGAACGGATGGCGCGATACCAAGAAGCCATTGGCGTCCTCCTCGCAGCGCATGCCGCGGTTATCCACGATGGGGCAGTGGTCTTCCGCGCGACGCGCGCCGAACCCGTCATCGTCCACGATCTCATTCGCGGACCAGTGCGATTTAACGCTGAAGAGCTCAAGGACTTCGTGATTGCAAAACCCCCGGCGACGGGTAGTGAACGTATCCTCGTTCAAGACGGGCAGTGGCTCCCTCTGTATCACCTCGCGGTTGTCGTGGACGACGCCGCGATGGGGATGACGCATGTCATCCGTGGCGAAGACCACTTAAGTAACACCCCAAAACATCTTCTTCTTCAAGAAGCGCTCGGAGTGCCCACACCGCGGTATGCGCACCTCCCTCTTCTTCTCGATACGCACCGTCACAAGCTCTCAAAACGGACGATGGCGACGGGATTTCGCGAGTATGAAGACGTGGGGTATGTTCCCGAAGCGATGCTGAACTTTCTCGCGATGCTCGGGTGGCGACCAAAGGGCGAAGCAGAGCTCTTCTCACAAGAAGAACTCGTGCGGCAGTTCGATCTCTCGGCAGTCCAGAAAGGTGGTGCGGTGTTTCAGCGAGAGAAGCTCGACTGGCTGCAGCGCCAACACGTGCGACGCATGCCCGGAGAAACCCTCGCCAGCCGGATTCAGCCCTTTTTGAAACATGCGCAAGTCCCGCACGCGCCGCGAGACGTGCTCCTCCGCGCTTTGATCGTCTGGCGCGAGCGCGGCGGCGTTCTCCGAGAATTTCCCGAGCAACTGAAGTTTATTTTCTCGCCTCCCGAGCTGGAACGGGAGAGTCTCCCGTGGCGTGGTCAAACGCCTGAACGCACGGAAGCCATGCTGCGAACATCCGAGGAGATCATCGCGACCCTTCCGGAGGATTCCTGGGTGTCGGCGCCGGCGCTCCAAACATGTATCCTCGCCGAAGTTGATCGCCTGGGTCTCGACCGCGGCACGATCCTCTGGCCGTTCCGCTATGCGATCACCGGACGACAGGAAAGTCCCGGTCCCGGGGAAGTCGCGTGGATTCTCGGTCAGCAAGAGACGCACTCCCGGCTTCACGCCGCGCGGAATCTTCTCAGCCCCACGCTTGCATGAAGGCTGTGCGCGTATCGACAGGCGTTGTTGTGTGTCTCTCTCTCGGGAGCCTTTGGGTTGGTTTGAGCGCGCGCGCGGATGTTCTCGACAATCTCCGGAATCGTCTTTTCGAGAAGCGCCAGGCGGTCCGGGACATCCAGCAGCGAATTCAGCAGAACCAGGAGCGTGCATCACAAAAACGACAGGAGGCGGTGACCTTGCAGAACCAAATGGAAATCATCAACGATACCGTGGAGGGGCTCTCCCTCGAAATTCAGAAAACCGAAGCGCAAACCGAAGAAGTTCTGGCGGAAATCGCCTCTATTGAACAAGAAATTACCGATGTGGAGAAGGACATCAAACGGCGGCGGCTCATCCTTCGGGAATTCCTGCGCGAACTCTTTGTCCTCGATCAAGACTCATCCGTCGAGATGTTCCTCAAGTACGTGACCTTCTCGGAGGGTCTTGCTCGTGTGCGCGCGTTGGAGCGCATCGAGCAAGAGAGTCATGAACAGTTGCTGAAGATTCAAGAGCTTCGTGTTGCTCTGGCAGCGCAGAAGAGCGCGTTCGTAGACCTTCAACGAGAATTAAGCGTGTTCCTCACGCGCCAATCAAGTCAAAAGAAAGCCTTGGAAGACCAGCGCGCGGCCAAAGCGCGGCTCTTGGAAATTACTCGCGCGCAAGAAAGTGAGTTTAAGAAGCTCCTGGCCACGTCCGTCGCGGAGCAGAAACGCGCCCAAGTGGAAATCACCCGCATCGATGCCGCGATCCGTGCGGAACTCGAGCGCGCGGGTATTCAGCGCCTCGGGCGCGTGGGAACTTTCCAGTGGCCCCTTGAGCCGATTTTCGGCGTCGCCTGCGGCTTCCACTGCCCAGACTATCCGTACCTCTCCCTCATTGGTCCCCACACCGGCATTGATATCCCGACGCCGATGGGCACCGAGATCCGCGCTCCCGCCGATGGGTATGTCGCCCGCGTGCACATTGCGAGCGGTGCGGGGTATTCGTACATTCTGCTTATTCATGGGGAGCAGCTCTCGACCGTCTACGGGCATCTTTCCTCCGCCACGGTCCAAGAAGGCACATTTGTCACACGGGGGAATGTGCTCGGGACGACCGGAGGCGCTCCGGGCACGCGCGGGGCGGGGCTTTCCACGGGTCCGCACCTCCACTTTGAAGTTCGGCGCAACGGCATTCCCACTGATCCACAGCCGTATCTCCCATGACCCTAGCGCTCCTCTTGCACGAGTCGCTCGTGCGCGTCGCCCGTCTCGTGCCCGTCCTCGCTCCTCTCGCCGCCATCGTGACGTTATTCCTGACGCCCGAGGCCGTGTTTCTTCTCTTCCTTGGGTCCCTCGGAGCGCAAGGGCTCTTCATTGATCTTGGGACAACGATCACACTCCCGAGGGTATTCATCGTGCTTTGTCTCCTCTCCTTTCTCTTGCATCGCCCAGCAGCGCTCCGACGGGCATGGTCGCTCTACCCCGCCCGCGAAGTCCTGATCCTTGTGCTCCTCTTCCTCGCCGCAAGTATCGTGCTCAACTTACCGTTCCTCCCGGAAAAAACGATCACCACAAGCGCGGCGCCCATCCAGGACACACTTTTGCGCGGTCGGATCGGCCGCGGCGTTACCCAGTGGTTGACGTTCGCCTTGCGTGCTGCCACGCCTTTGGTTTTCCTTGCCATCGTGACGACGCCCGCGCTCGCGCGTTGGATTCTGAAGCGCTGGTTGACCGTGACGACGCTTGTCTGTTTCTACGGCCTCTACCAAGTTCCCGCATTCTACTTCCACTTACCAGCCGTCTTTATCTACCGCGGATTTGGCGATCCCACGGGGAGGCTCGCCGGGATCGTGCGCATCGCGCAAGGAAGCACGGGCGCTCTCAACATCTTCCGCGTCTCCTCGCTTCTCGGCGAACCGAAACAACTCGCCGCCTTCCTCCTGCCGACGATGGTTTTTCTTGGTGTCCTCGCCCTGCGGTTGTCTGCCACAAGAACGACGACCCGAACCCGTCAGCGAGCAGTGTGGGCGCTCTTTGCCATCCACGTTGTCACGTTTATCCTCACCTTTTCAACCGGCGGCTGGGTCGCCGCCCTTGTTTCGGCCGTCTTTGTGCTGTGGTCCTCACGCCATTCGGCCACGTTCTGGCGTATCGTCACCGGCATTTCCATCGGGTTTGTCATTCTTGGTATTCTCGCGACGGCTGTCCCAACCGTTTCCGAACTCCTGCACGCGCGCCTCCTTGACCGCCTCGGGCGGGAGACGGTTGAAAATCCCGTGTCCGGTATTCCGCAGCTCCTCCACATGCAGCGGACGTGGCCACACACAATATTCATTGGTGCATCACCTGGCGGCGTCTTGCTCTACGAACGTTTCCTTGGGTCGCAAATTGGCGTCGTTTCCTCCCTCACCGACATCGGCGTCCTGGGCTTCCTCCTTTCCCTCTTCCTCTGGTGGCAATGCTACGCTCGCGTAACCGCAGCGTACCGTGCGGCAGGAGTGGCCCATGAACCTTTGTACAGCGCGCTCGCGGCGGCGCTCCTCTCGGCGATCGTGTCCACCATCGTGAACCAGGTGACGGAAACGACCTTCACGCTCTGGGTGATCGTGGGTATTGCGGCGGCCTTCGCGGTCACGGCATCGCCTCAACGTTCTCCATACGAAACGATCGCGCCGCAAAGGTGAGGAGTCGGCGCCATGGGGTCGCGTGTGATAGAGAGCGGAGACCATGGTATCATCAAAAAAGAAACATGCACACCGAGAGTACATCCGTTGCCCTCTCCTTAGTCACGACGATCCGCCGTCGCTGGCCGACGGTTCTCGTGACCGCTGTGGTTTTAGCTTCCGGGGGCCTGTCGCTCATCTGGAATCGGCCACGGACATACACGAGCACCGCCATGCTGCTCGTGCAGTCCGACCGAAGGGAAGGGGATGTGACGGTGGATATTCAGACCCTGCAGATTATCGAACGGCGAGGAGAAACAATCTCCCAGATCGCCTTGCAGCAGAGCGCGCTCTCTCTCGTGAAAGAAATCACGAGTCTCCCATACACGGAGGAACAACTCCGTGGTCGTCTCACCGTCTCGCCGTTACCGCGGACAGAGCTTATCCGCGTCACCGCTACGGACACCGTCCCTGCGCAGGCACAGCTCATCGCGAACGCGGCTGCACAAGCGGTGATCCAGCAGTGGGAAACCATTGAGCAACAACGACCGTCAGGAACTTCTCTTTCCATTGCCGAACGGGCAACGCTCCCATCCGTGCCGACGTCCACGCCGCGTCGCGTCCAGGTGATGGGCGTGGGCCTCTTTAGTCTCTTCGCCGCCGTGATCATTGGCCGGCTCCGTGAACATCTCGACCGTCGAATCGTCAGCGAAGAAGACGTGGAAAAAATGCTCCATACACCCATTATCGGCAAGACGTTTCGTTTCCGAACGGGCACGACGAATATCCTGCGTTCACGCGACGCCTTCCGCGATCTCCAATCGTCCATTCAATTTCTCCCTCGCGTTCCGCCGGAACGGGTTATCGCAATCACCGGTGGCTCCATTAGTGAAGGGAAGTCCACGACCACGGCAAACCTCGCTCTCGCGTTCCACGACGTTGACCAGGAGGTGATTGCCCTCGACCTTGATTTTCGCCGACCGACGCTCCATCGTCTGTTCCGCGTAGAACCACCGGAAGGTTACGGCGTCGCGCAGATCCTCCAATCCACTCTTCCATTTCCTGCGCCACTCCAAACCGCCTACGCCCATATTCGTTTTTATCCCGCAGGGAATCTCCCGTTACAAGAGGCAACGCGAGCCTACCAGTCCCCGCGACTCCCGGAATTCATCGAATTCCTCCAAGGAAAGGATGGCGCCACGACACCATGGATCCTCATGGACCTGCCCCCGCTCCTCTCCGTCCCCGGATCGGTGGCGGCGGCGTCAGTCGCCCGTAACGCGCTCTATGTCCTAGAGCTTGGCCGCGCGCGGATGCGCGATGCCGAGGAATCATTCGAACTTATCCGACGCGCGCATGTCAATCTCCTCGGCGTCGTCTTCACGAAACTCCCCCGTCCGCAATACCGTTCCGAAGCCTACTACTACGGGGTTTCAGAGCCCCTGCCCGCGGGCGTCAAGAAGTCTCGTTAGGGCATCCGCCACAAGGTCAACGAGCGGAGGAGACGTCGCCAGTGACGGGCGGGTGGCCTGGGTGCGGGCGGCGCGGATGGCACCCGCAAGATCCTGGGGCTCGAGAGCGGGCACAATGTAGGCGTCGGCGGCGAGCGCTTGCGTGAGCTGGAGTTGATGATCGTTCACGTGTTCGCCGTTTTTTTTTCGTCGCGGCATGACGACGGGGACTTTTCCGCGTCGAATGGCCGTCAAAAGCGTCCCGCACCCCCCGTGGGTGATGATGAGCGACGCATCCGCGATCGTCTGCTCGAATACGCCGACAGGGAGAAAAGGGGTCCAGGTTGTCTTGGGCGCGGTTACCGGCTTTCCATGTCCAAATTGTATGAGCAACGGCTCGTCGCTCAATTCGCCCGCGCGGGCAAGCTCCGCGACTGCCGAAAGGAGTCTGGGGAATGGCTGCGTCGCGTTGCCAACGGTCACGAAGATCATCGCAACAGTCCTCCATAGACCCCGCGAGGGAACGCGTGAGCAAGCGCGCGCCACTGGTAGAACACCGTCTCGGCTAAGTACGACATGATTCTCCCGGTCAGTGAAGGCGCTGTTACCTGCGCTGAGATCTCCACAAAGATTGACGGGATGCCCAAGAGTTTCCCGACAAGGGCAAAGGGTACTGCCGGTCCCGCGCCGGTGCTCAAAATAACCCGCGGACGCTCCCGTCGCAGAATGCGCCAAGCTTCCAGGAGATTTACAAGAAAGAGCATGTCGCGCTCCGCATGACGGATGAAGGTTGTCCGCCCGTGCATCTCGGGCGGGAGATCTACGCGCTCGTTGAGGACATAGAAGTGCGGATATCGCTCATACGCCCTACGGAGAGCGAGGAGTTCTGTCAAATGCCCGCCGCACGAAGAGACGCAACATACTGTGGTGGACGGCGCACTCTCTAAAGCTTCGGGAATGATTCTCCGGGGTTCCGCGTTCGTCAATGGTCTCACGCGACATACTGTAGCATCAGCCGCGACCGGGAAAAACGCATGGATCATGCGTCCGTTGTCGGAAAACGTTATCATCACTCTCATGTGCGGTATTGCCGGGTTTCTTGCCCCTACCGAGCGTACCCTCACCACGGATCTTGAGCGCATGGTGCGCGCACTCAAACACCGGGGTCCCGACAGCGACGGAACCTTTGAGAGTCCGTGCGGCCCTTGGACACTTGGTCTCACAAATACGCGACTTGCGATCGTGGATCGCTCGGACGCCGGACGGCAACCGATGCGCATCGCCGAGCCCCCCTGCTTGATCACCTATAACGGAGAAATCTACAACGCGCGCCGGCGCTCGGCAATGAGAGCGAGCCGAACGCGCTCCCCACATCGCCGTCTGACAATCTGGTGTGAGGTTCACAGTGTCACCCGGTGACGGCTCCCCTTCCCGCAAGCAAACGGTACTGATCCGTCATGAGCGAGGCAACGCGGTCGGCTCGGAAACGCTCTTGGACAAACGTGCGACCACGAGCTCCCATGACATCCCGCGGCAGCTCCCACATGCGACGGATCGCCTCCGCAAGAGCTGTTGGCGTGTTGTCCACCTGGAGCCCGCACCCAACCCTCTCCACCTCTCGCCAGGGAACCGCGCGACTCACGATGACCGGAACGCTCTCCCCAAGCGCCTCCGCCACGACGCGGCAGAAACTCTCGCGATGGGATGGAACAAGGACGACATCGCTTTCGTGAAACAGTTGCCGTTTTTCCTGTCCGGAGACGGCGCCGCGAAAGGTGACACGTGGAGAGAGTGCTAACCGCGCGACACCGTCGCGAAGACTCTGTGCATAGGCCGACGGGCCGGCGCCAGCGATCACCAACGTCCAGGGCACAGACCAATCCCGTAATAGCGCGCACGCGTCAAGAAGTTGTTCCAAACCTTTGATAGGATCCAGCCGACCAAGAAAGAGAAGTCGGAATGACTGCGGGTGATGCTCGCGGGGTATCGCCGGCGGGACGGACACCGCCGGCGGGATGACGACACGCGGGAGTGTGGGGAAAGCCCACCCGCTGCCCATGGACTCTTCTTCGGACGCGCAGTGCAGGAACGTCCGTCGCGGGAGTACATGACGACAGCTCTGCACCCAGAGACGTTTTCCCATTCGGCGCCTCGTACCTTCCCACTGCAGCAGGGACCCGACAGGCGACCAGAGGAGCGGTTTCCGAAAATGGCGGGCAAGGAGAAGTGTTGGCAGCGTGGGGAACGAATACACGGCGACCAGGTGGATAATGTCCGCCCAGCGGATGCCACCCGCGAGCGCGCCCAAGAGGGCAGGGGAGACCGCACTCCCCGCGACGCGCGGGAAGTAGCGTGCGCGCACCCCGGCCGAAACATCATAGTCGCGCGTCGGGTCGATCCCAGGAAGATTCCGATGTCCGTCGGCATTCGTCGTGTGCACGCGGACGTCGAAACGCCCCTGGCGCGCAACGGCGGAGACGAGAGAGAAAAAAGAGGTTGCGGGACCGCCATATGCTTCCGAGGGAAAGAAACTCGGGATTACGAGAAGCACGCGGAGAGCCATTGGGAGTGTGTCTTAGCGCGGTTGCGCGCTTGACTGTCGTCGGCGGGACGAAGGATCGCGAAGTAACGTCTCGTAGAGCGCAATGGTCTGTTGGGCAACGGCGCGCCAGGAGTACTGTTGGGACACATACGCGTGCAATGTCGCCGGATCGCGCCGGTGCGGAGAACGGGGATTGAGAAGCTCACGGATCGCTGCTGCGAGAGCGCGGGGGTCTTCTGGCAGTATCATCATCCCCGCTTGAGACCCGTCGACAATCTGTGCGAGTGCCCCCGTAGCCGTCCCGACCACTGCGCAACCAACGCTCACAGCCTCTAGCAAGGCGATGCCAAACCCTTCCTCGAGCGATGGCTGGACGTACACGTCACACGCGCGATAGAACTCGACAAGCGCATCTTCGGGAACGTTTCCCGGAAGGAAAGAACAGGAACGCGCGAGATCAAGTTCCCGGACCTCTCGCAGCACGCGCGCATGGTAGACCGAATCACGAATGTCGCCGATATTCACGAATTGGATCCGCGGGAACTGTTCACGTAAGAGAGCGAGAGCGCGGATGACCGTGAGTTGTCCTTTGTGTGGAATGACACCCGCAACGCTGAGAATGACGGGATCTCCCGTGAGCCTGCAGCGCCGTTTGGCCTCCGTGTTATTTTCCTCCGTCCCTGGCTGAAAAGCCTCCGTATCCACGCCGTTCGGGATCACGGTCATGTGCGCCGGAGAGAGCGAGATTGCCGCCAAACGATCCTGGGTGCGGCGGCTGACCGCAATGAGGCGATCCCAGGAGAAACTCCGCAACCGCTGTCGATGCACCGCCCCGGCCAGTGTGGCGTGCGCGTGCTGGAGCAGGATGTCCGCGGCGGGGAGGAACGTGCGCACGGCCGAACCGTACTCATGTGGGGGAACATTGTGTATTGTCCAGACCGTTGGCACGTCTTCTGGAATACCGTGAAAGACCCACGGCACCGTATGGCCGTAGAGGACGTGAATAACATCCGGTCTGATCTCTTTGAGGAGACGCGCGAGATGACGCCGGATCCAAAACGTAAACGCATGACGACCCCGACGCGTGTTATACCCGAGCCAAGGGAGAACACCGACGTTGAACAGGGAGACGCCGCCGACCTTCAGCCACTGGCGAGGAGGGTATTCTGGCAACGGCGTGTACGTGAGGAGATTCACCGCACACCCGGACGCGGCGAGCGCCTCCGACATCATCACGGCATAGGTCGCCGAGCCCCCGCTCGTTGGACGATAGTGTTCACTCAACGCGAGGATTCTCATGTGCCATTCATCATACGGAAACGCCACAGTGAGGAATAGGCCGTGTTCCGTAGCGTGGGGCGTTACGGTTTCCTGTCTCCGGTTTCTTGTTTCCGGTTTGAGGCTTGCCGGACGGGCAACCCTTGGAGGACACTGCATCAGAACAGACCCGAGAGTCATGACAATTCTTGGCGTGAATGCCTTCCACGGAGACGCGGCCGCTGCGGTGATACGTGACGGTCGTCTCCTCTGTGCAGTCGCCGAAGAGCGGTGGACACGCCGTAAGCACGACGGCGGGTTTCCCCTGCATGCGATCCGCTGGTGTAGGGAACAGTGCGCCACGCCTCCCGATGCCATCGCTATTGGACGTTCTCCACGCGCGCACGTGGTGAGAAAACTGTGCGCCCTCGTGAGGTACCCCTCACTCTGGCGGCACGCGGTCACAAGGCATGCGAATGCTCTCGCGGTGAGGTCTCTGTCAGAGGCACTCTCCGCCGTTCTCGGCCAGCAGCGCTCACCGATCTTCGTTGAGCACCACCGCGCGCACCTCACCCACGCCTACGTCACAGGCCCGTCACGACGGTCCGCGCTGCTGTCCATTGACGGGTTCGGCGATTTTGTCAGTTTGGCCTGGGGGTGGGGAAGGGATGGGGACGTGCGGATCCTCCATCGGACATTCTTTCCCCATTCGCTTGGCCTGCTCTATACCGCCGTCACCCAGCTTCTGGGCTTCGATCGGTATGGTGAGGAATACAAGGTTATGGCCCTCGCGGCGTACGGCGAGCCGCGGCAGCGGGAACAATTCCGGCGTCTCATCCGGCCAACACCTGATGGGTTCGCGCTCCACCCCGCATTCTTTGAGCACACGCGTCGCGGGGTGCCAATGTCGTTCGGCCCAGGAACGCCAGACCTCGGGCGCGTGTACTCAAAGCAGCTCCCTGCTCTCCTTGGTCCGCCGAGAGCGCGAGAGGAACCGCTCACAGCACGGCACTACGATCTCGCCGCGTCCCTTCAGGCAGCGACGGAAGACATCATCCTCCACATTGCGCGACGCGTGCGCGCCGTCACGGGAGAGACGACGCTTGCCTTGGCTGGCGGCGTGGCCTTGAATAGCGTCGCCAATGGCGTCCTGTCACGACAGCGCCTCTTTGCCCGCCTCTGGATTCCCAGCGCGCCCGCGGATGACGGCACGGCGATCGGCGCCGCTGCAAGCGTGGCCCTCGCGCACGGTGAAGGAGTTCCGCCGTGCCGAGAGAACGCTTCAGCGTGCCTTGGTCCTGCGTACCCCACGCCACTCACGTTCCCTCTCGAGGTCAGCGCGGAGGTCGTGTCGGAAACAGAGGGCGTAGAGCGCGCCGTGGAAGCGCTGTGGCGAGGAGGCATCGTTGGTTGGTTCCAAGGACGGATGGAGTTCGGCCCCCGCGCGCTCGGCCAGCGTTCGATCTTTGCGGATCCGCGGCGCGCGGACGTGCGGGACCGGCTGAACGCGCTCGTCAAACGCCGGGAACTCTTCCGGCCATTCGCGCCGCTGGTTCTTCTCGAAGACGCGCAGACGTACTTTACACTCTCGGAACTGTCGCCCACCATGATGTTCGTCTCTCCCGTTCGCCCCGAGTGGCGAGCGAAGCTCCCCGCCATCACGCACATTGACGGCTCCGCGCGCGTCCAGACCGTTGACGCGACCTCCTCCCCGCACCTCTGTCTGCTCCTCCGGCGTTGGAAAGAGCGCGCCGGCGTCAGCGTCCTCCTCAATACCTCGTTCAACGAAAATGAACCGATCGTGAACACGCCTAAGGAAGCGCTAGACTGTTTTTTGAGAACGCCAATAGACCTTCTTGTCCTCAACGACCGGGTGATCACGAAGAGATCCGCAGCTGAGCGAGCAGGCGACGTTGCGCGGCACGCTTCTTCAGTACCGTCGGAAGACGGCCCATGACGAGCGCCACCGCGCGGAGCAGCAAAGGCAGGGCCCGGAGGTTCCCATTTTGCACGAGACGCTGCGCGAGACCACGGATGTGCCTCGCCCCTTCGAGGAAATTGTGTGCGAGGGACTTTCCCGAATCACTCAGCGCATAGACAAGACCGGACGCGGCAATGCGTTGCAGACGCCAGCGCTCGATCGTCGCGAGGGATCTGTCCGAATGGAACACGTGCGCCGTCGTGACCACACCGAGGCGAAGACCGGCGGCGCGCGCGAGCCGGCAGAAATCGAAATCCTCAAAGTAGAGAAAATACGTGGGATCAAATCCGCCGGTCACGGTGAAGGCGTGACGATTCATGAGCAGCGCAGCCCCAATGAGCAGCGGCGCGTCGTACACATCCGCGAGCGTTCCCCGACGGACGTCGGCGTCCCAGGACGGACTGCGGGCAAGCAGGGTTCTCTGGAGCGGCGATATGCCTTTCCCGCCGGGAAGAACGTACAGCGGCGTTGCCGCATCAAGTTTCTCTGCGCGGACACTCGCGAGAAAACGAGGGAAAAAGTTTGGACCCAGCCGCACGTCCGGATTCAAGAGGAGCGCGTACTCCGCCCCGCGCAGGAATTCCTTGGCGCACGCCTGCGTATAGGCCCGTCCGTACCCGAGGTTCCGCACATACCGGATGATGGGAATATCGGGGAAACGCTTACGGACGAGTTCTCTCGTGCCATCCGAAGAGGCGTTGTCCACAAGCGATATCCTGACGCTAGCCAACCGCTCTCGAAGAAGTTCCTGCAAGAGTTCCAAGACCACGTCGCGGCTGTTGTATGTGAGCACGATGACGGAGATGATGGTGTCCGCGGGCATGCGTCATACTGTAGACCCACACGCGACGCCACGACCAACGCCGTCTGACCCTTCCCCAGTTTTCTTCGCTTCCGTTCGCATAAAAAAGCATTGTTTGTT
>CAYJQK010000006.1:0-18702 GCA_964372305.1 uncultured Candidatus Saccharibacteria bacterium
TCACGAAAGACAGAGGAAAAGTACTAAGAAGAACAATCATTTCTCTACAGTCTCATGATTATATTTACTTCTCCAGAATTTAATGCTCTTGCTGAGGAGCTTGTCAGTCATGTTAAAGCTAAGCACGGCAAATTTTCCGTAGATCGTTTTCCGAACCAAGAATTGCGAACGGTACTGCACGAAGGCGTAGCTGGCGAAGACTGTGTGGTGCTTGGTACATGCTCGCCTCCGGAGGAAAACCTTGTCTCGTTATTACTTCTTTGTGACACCTTAAAGCGAGAAGGTGCGCGTAAAGTGGCTCTTGTTGCGCCATATTTGGCCTATACCCGCCAAGACAAGGTCAAGCCAGGACATATTTACATAAAGCAATAGCTCCTTAATCCTGCCGAGAGTGTCTGGTCCGCGTGTAAGGGGAAAGACATGGCTCACTACCTTCCAAAGCATATGCTGGCCCTGGAGCGCAAGATCCGGCGCTCATTCAAAAGGATCAATAGTTCGGAAACAATACTGCGAGGATGCTTGAAGTCATCTGGGTTATATTAACCTATGAGGCGAAGGTCAGTAGAGGACAAAATCAATACGCTTCGAACTCTTCACAGGTGACTGATGTTAAGGTAAGCTGATGCCAATCTTATGAAGCGGATATTTATGACCGGTGGCTCCGGGTTCTTAGGTATCAACCTCGTGCGATACTTGTTAGCGCGCGGCCACGAAGTTGTCTCGTACGACTTTGCTCCTTTTGATTATCCCGAGAAAGACAAAATTACCGCCGTATTAGAAGACATCCGGCATTTCGAGCCGCTGGTGGCTGCGATGGCTGGTTGCGATGCCGTGGTGCACTGTGCCGCCGCCTTGCCGCTGTACAGCAAAGAAGAAATATATTCAACGGACGTTACAGGCACCGAGAATGTGCTCAAAGCAGCATTGCAGAATAACATTCAACGGGTCATACACATTTCTTCAACCGCTGTGTATGGCATTCCTGATCACCATCCCCTGTACGAAACTGACAAGCTTGACGGGGTAGGCCATTACGGCAAAGCGAAGATTTTAGCAGAGAAAGTCTGCGAGCAGTACCGAAAAAGAGGTCTTGTTATTCCTATCCTGCGGCCTAAATCTTTTGTTGGCCCAGAACGGCTCGGCGTGTTCGCACTTTTCTACGATTGGGCAAAAGATGGGCATAGCTTTCCGATGATCGGCAACGGCAAAAATCGTTATCAGTTACTAGACGTCGAAGACTTGTGTGATGTCACTTACACTTGTCTTACCAAAGACGCGGCAATAGTGAACAACACGTTCAATATTGGGGCGAAGGAATTTACGACGATGAAAGAAGATTATCAGGCAGTGCTTGATGAAGCTGGACACGGTAAGAAAATTAAAACGTTTCCGGCAGCTCCGATGATCTGGACGCTGCGTATTCTGGAAGCCCTTAAATTATCGCCGCTCTATAAATGGGTGTACGAGACAGCGAGCAAAGATTCCTTTGTCTCCATTGATAAAGCTGAACGTATCTTAGGATTTAAACCTAAGCACTCTAATAAAGATGCCTTCATCAGAAATTACCATTGGTACCTCGAGCATCTCAATGATTTCGAGCATGCTTCCGGCATCTCGCATCGCGTCCCGTGGAAGCAAGGCATCCTCAAGTTGGTGAAAGTATTTTTCTAGGTTGCCAGAAAGGCAGCCGCGATGGTAAGTATTCCCACGACATAACTTACCTTGTCGTGAAAGGCAAACAGAATCGGGTCTTCGTGGATACGATGACGATGAGCCAAGAACCACAACCGGCTCACCCAGTACAAAAGAAGCGGACAGATAAACCAAAGAAGCTCCGGCCTTTCATAGAATACCCTTACTTCATCGCTGTTGATGTACAAGGCCAATACTAATACTGACAAGTAGCCGCTACCGGTTCCGAGGTGGGCCAGCGATGTTCGGTCAGAGCGGATATACTCACGACCGTTGACAGTTTTTTCTTGGCTTGTAGGTAATGCGGTAAGTTCAGCGAAGCGCTTCACTAACGCCAGGCTTAAAAAGAAGAAAATGGAAAATGCCAGCAGCCAAAAGGACGTTGCTATCCCAGTTGCGGCTGTGCCAAGAAAAACGCGCAAGGTGTAGAAGCTCGAGAGGAGAATAACATCCAGAATTACCACGCGCTTCAATCGGAGCGAGTACGCAATGGTGCTCACAGCATAGATGGCCAGAAGCGCAGTAAAAGCGGTTGGGAGCAGCCACAGTGCCAAGCCAAAGCTTACTACCAACAAAACTAACGCAGTCGTTATTCCCGCAGGAATAGAAACATTGCCAGCTGCTAACGGACGCTGCTTTTTCCAGTGATGCTGACGATCAGATTCTAGATCTAACAGATCGTTGATGAGGTAGGTAGTAGAAGCCGTTAGGCTGAGAGTTATCAATGCGAATCCCGCAGCCAGCAGAGCTGAAGTGTCGGCTACGTCGTGGGCGAGGATGAGCGGCAAAAATACCAGTAAATTTTTTACCCACTGGTATGGACGCAATGCTTTCCACCAAGCCTTCACTCTAGCGATATTAGGGACAACTGACAGGATTTCTATCTGCGACACAGTGCGTTTGACTGCCATAGTCACAGTCTTACTTCCTGCCACTACGATAGCTTTACGACTGGCTTTCCATACCGGCAGATCGGCTCGTGAGTTGCCCATATAATCGAAACGGCGGTAGCCGAATTTCTGGGTGAGTAGTTGAGCCTTCACTGTACTTTTTAGATTGGTAATATCGTCGCTGGCAAAAACTTCATCAAAAATTCCGAGGTGCTGGGCGATTTGTTGAGCGATGTGCTCATTCGCTGCCGAAGCGAGAATTAGCTTTCGCCCTACTGCTTTAGAATTGTTGGCGTAATCAAGTACCTCTTGGCGGTATGGAAGGGATGCAATGTTAAGGTGGACAGTGCGCGCGAGTTGGGCTTTGAAGTAAACCTTGCCACCTCGGGATAGCCAGATAAGCAACCTAAGAATTTTCCAGGGCTCAGTTCGTAGCAGAATCAAGATTTGTTCAAACAGCGTGTTAGTTTTGAGTAATGTGCCATCAAGGTCGATGCATAATGGCTCGCTGTTATTTTTTAATTCAGACCGCATATTTCGAGATTGAACCACAAGGGTCAATTAGTCCAGCAACAATACGGCTGGCGAGTCGCTAGTAACCCGTGTTAGGGACCTCCTGAAAAACACCACACGTTGAACCAGAACAGCGGGACAATACGGGTGAAGATTTTTCCCCTGTACCGCCATGAACAACCAATCCTCGTTTCTCTCCCTCGCCCATGCGTGGTACACTCTGAGTGATCCTGCCGCAGAAGAAGCCATCACTGACCGGAACTCCTTCCAGAAGTTCCTCGGCATTGATCTGCTCGTCGATGCGGTCCCCGATGAGACAATGATCCTCCACTTCCGGCACTTCCTCGAACAGCACGATCTCCACGAGAAGCTCTTCGCCACGGTGAACGCGCTCCTTGTAGAGAAGGGTCTTCTCATGAGGGAGGGAACGATCGTGGATGCGACGATCATCGCTGCTCCGTCGAGCACGAAGAACGCGAGGAGGGAACACGACCCCGAGATGCATCAGACGCAGAAGGGGAATCAGTGGTACTTCGGCATGAAGGCACACATCGGCGTGGATGCCAAGAGTGGCCTCGTCCATACCGTTCGTGGAAGCTCGGCAAACGTGCACGACTGTACGGTGTTCCCCGATCTCCTTCACGGCGAGGAAGACGCCGCTTTTGGGGATAGCGTGTACGGGAGTGATGACGACAAACGCGCCGCGAGAGCGGGATCGCTCTTCTGGGGTATTGCGGATCGCCGGAGGAGGAATCGTTCCCTCTCGTCCTCTCAGGAGAAACGGAATACGAAGCTCTCGTCTGTCCGCGCAAAGGTGGAGTACTCCTTTCAGGTGCTGAAGTGCGTCTGGCATCACACGAAGGTGCGGTACCGCGGCCTCCGGAAGAACACGCTGCATCTCACGCTCCTCTTCACGCTCGTGAACCTCTTTCGGGTGCGGAAGCAGCTCCTCGCTACTGCCTGACCGTGGGAGGAGGGTGTCCAGGCACTGCCAGCCCATGAGGAACGAGAGTGAAACAGACATGTTCCTCACCGCCATACCCATGCGCTGACGACGAAAAAGCTCCCCCAACGACTTTCGGGGGAGCAAAACACGTGTTTTTCAGAGGGTCTCTAACATAACGAGGATGAATAACAAAACTGTTAAGGACCCCATTTACCCTTAGACATGAAAGCACCGACAGACATGTGTCGCATTTGAGGTGGGAGAGATCGTACCTGCTCACCAGTCGGGGATTAGGTAGAGAGCTTCGCCAGCGCTGGGAAGAATCGCTCCGAGCTCTGGTTCCAGAGTGACCAGCACACAGAGAGGACAACCTCCAGCGCCTTCGCGCCCTTCTCCGTCTTGCACCCAAAGGACTTCTTCCGCTTGAGAACGAGCTTCCGGAGGTCGCGCTCCGCCCGGTTGTTCGTGGAAGGAATCCCCTTGTGCGTGAGGCAGGTGAAGAGGGCGTGCTCGTACTCACGGAGGAAGGCTTTGAGGTCGGCGAGCTTCTTCGGGTCTGCGGGATGCGGTGCGACGAGGGATCGGACCTGACCCTTGAGCCATGTGACCTGACGGAGACGACGGGCACGCACGAACTGCTCCGCATGGCAGGACTGGAGCGTGCCGTACACCTGGTGGAGACCGTGCGACCACGCGGCACAGTGCGCGGCCTTCTCGGCGCTAAGAGCGTGGGCGTTCTCTGCGAGCTCCCGCGCCTTCCGCAGACGAGGGCAGAGGCGGTCCGTCGGTGTGCTCCCGCGTCCGCCCGAAGACCATCCGCTCGAGTTCCGCCACACGGAGGAGGAGCTTCTCATTCAGGGATTCGAGTTGTGCAATCCGTGCCGCTTGCGCCGCAATCACGTCTTCTTGCTTCTCGATCCGCTCCCGCGCAGCCACATGGAGCCGCTCGAGATTGAGAGACGGACGAGCCGGCGTTGGATCTCCCCCTCGCTGAGAAGAATACCGCGAGGCATAGGGTGTCGTGTGGATGGTCGGCTTTCAACGTATCCCATCTCCGACTGGTGAGCGGTTACCGTACATCACGCTTGACCATTCGGACGATTCTCCGTACACTGCTCGCGTTTACGGATATGGCGGCAATATCTCTTGACCAGGTCGTGAGTCTCGCAAAGCGACGCGGGTTTGTGTTCCCCGGCTCCGCGCTCTACGGCGGCCTCGCGAACTCCTGGGATTACGGCCCACTGGGCGTGGAACTGAAAAACAACATCAAGCGCGAGTGGTGGCGTCTCTTCGTGCACCGGCGCCCCGACGTCGTGGGCATTGATCCGGCGGTCATCATGAATGCAGAGGTGTGGAAAGCGTCCGGTCACCTGGAGCACTTTGCGGACCCCCTCGTCGAGTGCCGCGGCTGCCATGGACGCTTTCGCCTGGATGCGCTCGAAAAAACAGATGGAGCGAAGCCGGCGCCTTGTCCGCAATGCAGGAAGGAAGATGGGTTTACCGAAGAGCGACAGTTCAATCTCCTGTTTCAGACGTTCCTTGGTCCCGTGCACGATTCGGCATCGACGGTGTATCTTCGTCCGGAGCTCGCGCAGGCGATGTTTCTGGACTTCCCGCGGGTCTTGGAAACGGTTCGACCGCGACTCCCCTTCGGGATCGCGGCGCAGGGACGGGTCTTCCGGAACGAGATCACTCCGGGGAATTTCATTTTTCGGACTCGGGAGTTCGACCTCATGGAGCTCGAGTACTTTGTGCGGTCGGATGCGTGGGAAGGCGAGTTTCAACGTTGGCTCGACGAGATCCACGCGTGGCTGGCGCGGCTCGGGGTCGCGCCCGGGCGTCTCCACGTGCGAGAAGTTCCCGATGGGGAGCGCGCGCACTACTCGGGGCGGACCGTGGACATTGAGTATGACTATCCCTTTGGCCGGAAAGAGCTCTGCGGCCTCGCCTACCGCGCGGACTTCGATCTCAAACGGCATGGGGAGAAAAGCGGGCAGGATCTCCGCTACACCGACCCGGATTCCGGCGACAAGTTCCTCCCCCACGTCATTGAGCCGACCTTCGGGCTCGATCGCAGTGTCCTCGTGATGCTCCTTGAAGCGTACACGGAGGAAGAGGTGCGTGGCGAGAAGCGTGTCGTGTTGAAGCTTCCTGCCTGGGCGGCCCCCTATGCCGCGGCCGTGCTGCCGCTTTCGAAACACGACGATCTTGTTCCCGTCGCCCGAGAGGTGTACGGAAACCTCGCGAAACACCTGGTCTGCGATTATGACGAAACACAGAGCATTGGCCGGAGGTATCGCCGGCAGGATGAAATCGGGACGCCGTGCTGCGTGACGGTGGATTTTGACACGCTGCATGACCAAGCCGTGACGCTGCGCGATCGTGATTCCATGGAGCAGCAACGCGTGCCGATCTCCCGTCTTGCGGAAGCTCTCGCGGACATGATGGAGAAGTCATGAGTTCCCGCTCCGCGCGCGTGCGTCCCGCCGCGGGCGCCCCCGACGCGCCGTTGCGGCTGCGCATTCACCGGGAGACTATGCCCACGGGACTTCGTCTCGTTGTCGTCCCCATGGAAGGAACGAGCACGGTGAGCTTGATGATCATCGTGGGGACGGGGTCGCGGCATGAAGTGTCGCGGGAGTCCGGGATCTCCCACTTCCTCGAGCACATCTTTTTTAAGGGGTCAAAGAAGCGTCCGACCACGCGGCACATTGCGGAAGCCATTGATCGCGTGGGTGGTGAGTTCAACGCGTTCACCTCCAAGGAGGTCACGGCTTTCTGGGCGAAAGCGGGAGCGCGGCACGCGGCTCTTCTCGTTGATGTCATCAGCGACATGCTCATCCAGCCGCTCTTTGATCCAACAGAAATTGATCGGGAGCGCGGGGTGATCACCGAGGAGATCAATATGTACGAAGACACGCCACTCCAATCCATTGATGAGTTTGCCGAAGAAGTGCTGTATGCCAACCATCCTCTCGGTCGGCAGATCATCGGGACGAAGGAGAGTATCGCCCGCCTGCCGCGGAGCGCTTTCCTCCGGTATGTTGGCCGGCAGTACAGCGTGCGGAATGCCGTCGCCTGTCTTGCAGGGAACGTGGGCGCGGCAGAAGGCCTGGCGCTTCTCAAAACCGCGCTCGCGGCGTTTCCGAAGGGGCGACCCGCGACCCCGAAGCCGTTCCAGGGCGAGTGGGGAAAGCGGCGCGTCGCCGTGAAGGAGAAGCAGACCGACCAAGCGCACGTCATCGTCGCTTCGCCGGGTGTCTCCTACACGCACCCGGACCGAACAGCCGTGGATCTTCTCACAAGCATCCTCGGAGGGAGCATGTCCAGCCGTCTCTTTCTTGAGGTGCGCGAGCGCCGCGGCCTCGCGTACTCGGTCCGCACCGGTCCGCAGCGCTTCACCGATGTCGGACACGTCGCCACGCAAGCCGGTGTTGACCCGGGGAAGATGCCGCAGGCCGTGCGCGTCATTCTTCGGGAGTACGCGAAGATGCGGACGACGCTCGTCTCTCGCACGGAGCTCGCGAAGGCGCGGGACAATGCGAAGGGGCGACTGCTCCTGAAACTGGAATCTTCCGAAGAGGTCGCACAGTTCGCTGCTGGACAGGAGGCGCTCACGCGCCGTATCTTGACGGTAGAAGACGTGTTTGCTCGTCTTGATGCCGTCACCCCCCAGGATATTCGTCGCGTCGCGCGGGCGTGTCTTGCCCCGCGCGCGGTTCGGATTATCGCGATCGCCCCGCGACAGGACGTAGGAACGCTCGAGAAACTTCTGCGGACCACGTCATGACGCACCGCGATCGTGTCCTTGTGGATGTTGCTCCGGCGGCGCTGATCCGCATTGTGGCGTTTGCGGTTGGCCTGTGGTTTCTTTGGTATGTCCGTGACGTGCTGCTTCTGTTACTCGTCTCCGTTCTCCTCGCCTCGGCGCTCGAGCCTATCGCGGGCTCACTCCAGCGGTTCCGGTTCCCGCGGGCGCTGTCGGTCAGTATTGTCTATGTCGTGGGCGTCGTCATGATTGGGAGCATCGGTTTGATTCTCGTCCCGCCTTTGATTGACGATATTCGCGCGCTCGCCCTGGAACTTCCCGCGGCGTACCTGCGTTTCGGGGATTTCTTTGGTCACACCAGTGAATTCCTCGGGACACCGCAAGCCATATCGTCGCTCCAGGATGGTCTCGTCAGTTTCGGGAACTTTCTGGCGCGTTCCTCGGGCGGATTCTTCGTGACCACAAAGAATATTTTTGGCAGCGTCTTTGCGGCCCTGCTCACGTTCGTGATTTCGTTCTATCTTGTTGTCTCCCGCAATAGTCTGGTGCTCTTTGTGCGCTCCCTTGTGCCCGCGCGGCATCAGTCGTATATCCTCGACCTCGTGGAGCGCGCCCAGAAGAAGATTGGTCGCTGGGTGCTGGCGGAGATCGTACTCGGGGCCATCGTGGGAACGCTCACCTTCATTGGTCTCTGGAGTCTCGGCGTGCCATACGCGCTCGCCCTTGCGTTGCTTGCGGGGTTTCTTGAACTCATCCCGGTCCTCGGACCCATTCTCGCGGGGATTCCCGCCGTCCTTCTCGGGTTCACCCAGTCTCCGCTCACGGGGGCGCTCGTGCTGATTCTCGTGGTCGTGATCCAGCAAGTGGAAAACCACCTCCTCGTGCCCACGATCATGCGGCGCGTGATCGGTTTGAATCCGCTCACGACGATTCTCGCGATGATCGTGGGCGCAAAGCTCGCGGGGTTTCTTGGTCTGTTCTTGGCCGTTCCGGTCGCCACCATCATCGTCGTGTTCTTGAGCGACCTCGTCCCCGCAGGAAAAGAAGGCGAGGAACTGCCGGCGTAGGAACGGGAGCGAGCGGGAATCCCCGTTCTTGCCGATCGGGTTCGTGAGCCATACACTCCTTGGTATGGAAGAATTCAGGAGTGAACCCAGGGCGTCCGGAGAAAAAATATTCACGGTCACCACGCCGATTTTTTATGTCAACGCGCGGCCGCACATCGGCCACGCCTATTCCGTGGTGGCGGCAGACGTGCTGGCGCGGTACCGGCGGCTCCAGGGCGACACCGTGTTTTTCCTGACTGGAACAGACGAGCACGGAACGAAGATTGCCGAAGCGGCAGCCGCAGCGGGGCACACTCCCCAGGCGTTTGCCGACGCGACCGCACAGACGTTCCGGGATGCCTGGCGCGCGCTCGATATTTCCCACGACGATTTTATCCGCACGACGGAACCGCGTCATGCGGCAGGCGTGACGGCGGCACTTAAGACACTGCGCGACAAAGGGTTCCTTTTGCAGAAGGCGTACCGTGGACGTTACTGTACCGGGTGCGAAACTTTTGTCACCGAGAAGGACCTCACCGCGGAAGGGAAGTGCCCGCAGCACCAGCGTGTGCCCGAGGTCGTCGAGGAGCAGAACTGGTTTTTTTCGCTCCAAAGGTTTCTCCCCGCAATTCGCTCTGGGCTCGAGAAGGGGACCTTTCGTGTTGAGCCCGCCGAACGCCGAAACGAGGTTCTGGGACTGCTCACGCACGGGCTTGAGGATTTTTCCGTGTCCCGATCACGTGAGCGCGTCCCTTGGGGTATTCCCGTACCTTTTGATGACAGCCAGACCGTGTACGTCTGGGTGGATGCGCTCTTGAATTATCTCACCGCGCTCGGCTTCGGGTCCGCTGCTCCCCGAGAGAATCTCTGGCCCGCCGATGTACAGATCATCGGCCAAGACATTCTCAAGTTCCACGCGGTGTACTGGCCGGCGCTCCTCCTCGCGCTAGATCTCCCGCTCCCCAGAACGCTTGTTGTCCACGGCTTCTTCACCATTGACGGCCAGAAGGTCAGCAAGTCCCTTGGGAATGTCCTTGATCCCCAAGATCTCGTGCGGCGGTACGGCTCGGATGCCACGCGGTACCTCTTGCTCTCGCAATTTCCTCTTGGGACATCCGGTGATGTCCAGAGCGCGCGGTTTGATGAACAGTACGATGCCGTCCTCGCGAACACCATCGGGAACCTCGTCAGCCGGACCATCGCCTTGCTACAGAAATTCGCGGGCGGCACGATACCGGATGCCGTGCCCGACCCAAAGATTGTCGCCGAACTTGAGGCGTACCGAACGAAGGTCGTTCACCCAAACAAGGAAAACGTCGGGGCAATCATTGACGCGCTTGTGCGGGTACCGGTGGAACTCGCGGTTTTCTTGAACCAGTATGTGGATCGTGTGGCGCCATGGAAGGAGCGTGACCAAGCGAAGCTGCAGACGGCGCTGCGCACGCTCGTCGAGGGTCTCGTCGTCCTCGGCGTCATGGCGGAGCCCGTGCTTCCGCGCGCGAGTCGCGCGCTCCGTCAGGCCCTCGCGTGCACGCCGGCTGGCGCACTCGAGACCCGCGCTCGCGTCACCACAACGGATCCCCCGCTGCTCTTTCCCCGCGCGAAGGACCTCTTGGAGAAGATCCGGGGGCGGGATGATTGACACGCATTGCCACCTCACGTTCCCGCAATTCGACGCGGACCGCGCGGACGTGCTCTCGCGCGCGCGAGGGGCAGGCGTCACCGCGTTCGTGAACCCGGGGATAGACCTCACGCAGAGCCGCGCCGCCGTGGCGCTTGCGGAACAGGAGCCGGATGTCTTCGCGGCTGTCGGTATTCACCCGCAGGATATCGGGAGCATTGGGGATCCGGAGATCACGGCGATTCGCGATCTCCTTACGCACCCGAAGGTCGTGGCGATCGGGGAAGTAGGCCTCGAGCAATCGGCGCGCGCGCCGGCGATCGACCAGCAAACTGCTGCTCTCTGGACATGGGTGGACCTCGCGCTGCAAGCGCGGAAGCCAGTGATCTTTCACGTCCGCAACGCCCATGCGGAATTCCGCGCGTTCCTGGAATCCTGCCCACCGGATCTCCGAGGCGTGGTCCACTGTTTCCAAGGGAGTCTCGAGGACGCCCGCGCGTATCTTCAGCGGGGACTCTTTCTGTCTCTGACCGGTGTCGTGACATTCCCCAACGTCGCGGATCTCGCCAAGATTGTTGCCGCCGTTCCGCTGGAACACCTGCTGGTCGAAACAGATTGTCCGTTTCTCGCGCCGCAGCCCTTCCGCGGGCAGCGGAATGAACCGGCGTACCTCGAAGCCGTTGTGGCGGAAGTCGCGCGACTGAAGAGCATGACCCAGCATGACGTCAGCCACGTGACAACCGGAAACGCGCGGCGGCTGTTCGCTTTACCGAACGCTTGAGTCTGGGCGCGGGAGCGACGCGGACTTACGTTTTGAATTTCTGTAGGTCGTCCTGGAGTTTTTCGAGTCCCGCGGGACCCTCCCGCATGCGCTGCTCAACCGTTTCTCTCATCTCCCCGGGCAGGAGATCGAGGATTCCCTGTACGAGATCCTCCGGTTGCACGGTCGCATGCCCCGCGACGCCTGCGGCCTGTTCCGCCGCGGACCGCAGACGGCCGCGGACGACACTGCGCATGAGCGCCGGAACCGGCATCTGGCCGAGCGCAACTTCAACGGCTTGCTCCGCTTCTTGGGACCACGGGGTCTTCGCGTTGGAGCGACCAAACATGCGCTGAGGATACCAGGATTCGACGCGAGAAGAAAACCCCTCGTCGGGCGACGAGGGGAGGATGTTTCACGGCATCGGTTGTCTACGGCGAAAGATCAAAGAGCTTACTCACGGGAAGTCGCTCCGTAAGTTCTCGGAGGGTTTCTTGGAGGAGACGAACATGCGTTGCGTTCGGTCCTTCGGCTTGGCGCTCCTGCCACGGAACGTGGAGGAAGAGGGTCACGACATCAAGCACCACATCTCTCGAGGGCCATACAACGAGAAGCCCGCGCTTCCAAAAGATGTCGCTGATCACTGTCAAGAGTCTCCGCTTCGTGCACGAAGCGAGAGGCGGGTCGCTCTTCGTGAAACGAAACGTGATCAGCCTTCCCGAGATCTCGCGGTCCGCGACTCGTGTTTTCGTGATCTCCGGCTTCATGGTGGTCCGGAAGTTCAGGACGTGGTTCCTCGGTTCGCTCAGCGTCCGCGGGGCATCGAAGAGTTGCCACTTGACGGTATTCCTATGGACCGAGAAGAGGTCGAACTGGAGACGATCACCGTGCATAGAAAAATCTCCTTGTGAAATGAACAGCGAAAACGAGTGGAAGGTGTCCCCCCGTCGTGTACTCGTCCTCGTCACCTTTGGCGTACTCCTTGTCCGGCACGATGGCAAGGGACGCAAGAGATCCGCATCCACGACTCTTGAGTCTCCTCCGAAAGCTCCGGGGTGTCTCACTCCGCGAAAGCTCCGCGGGCCGGTGAGACTGCGGGGCTCCATGGGAGAGAGAGGGGGAAAGGGGATTGTTCGCGGACGCTCGGGACGGAAGAGTATACTGCGAACACGCGCTCATGCAGGGGACACTCTGGAATCGCCTAAAACGCGAGGATCGAAAGGTCTTCCTGGCGCTCTACCTCGGTGCGCTCACGATCCTCGCCGTTTGGAGAACAGAACAGTTTCCTGTGCTGATCCGCGTGGGCGCCATGGTCGGACTGTATGTTTTTTCCGATCTCCTCTGGACCTGGCTGCGCGATCATCGGACGTACCTGCCGCTCTCATCCATTATCTCCGCCCTTATCGGCGGCGTCGTCCTCGCGCCAGGGAGTTCCTGGGTAGTCACGATTGTCTTCCCGCTCCTCGCCGTGGTCCTCAAACACCTCCTGCGTCTCCGTGGTCGGCACGTGTTTAATCCGGCGGCCGCGAGTCTTTTCCTCATCTCCCTTGCGGTCCCGCAGAGCATTGCTTGGTGGGCGGTCTCCTGGTGGACGACGCCGTTCAAGCTCCTCGGTCTTCTCTGCGGGATGATCATTGTTACGCGCATTCGGCGCTGGCCGGTCGCCTGGCCGTTTCTGCTCGTCTACGGTGTCGGGCTGCCTCTGATGCTCGCATCTGCCAATGTTCCTCTTGGGAAAGCGCTCGTGCTTCTCTTTGACGGCACAGTTATTTTCTTCGGAACCATCATGCTCGTTGAGCCGGTGACGACGTCGTACCGGACGCGGCGGATCTCCATGGTGTACGGGGCGGGGGTTGGTCTGCTCGCGCTCTTCCTGCCTCTCACACGGCTCCCGCTTCCAGACGGCCTCCTGCCGCCGCTCCTCCTGGGGAATCTCCTGGCTTCGGTTGCCAGTTTGCGTCGGAGACCAGTCACGGGTACAGTAGAGGGGAAGGGAGGTACCGCCGCGATATGACCACGATCCTCACACGCCACGCGAAACGCCGCATGCGGCAACGTGGCGTATCCTCGTTGCGGGTTTCGTCCGCAGCGAGGAAACCCGCCCGGTCTCAAGGGGATGGGGTATACCGCGTAGAAGTCGCGAGCCCCGGGGGGAAGACCGTCGTGGTGTACAAGATGGTTGGCGGAAAGCGCGTGGTCCTTTCCACCTGGCGGAAAAAGACGTCGCGAACGGGGTCTTAGAACACATTCCAAAACCTCATTCCCGCTCTGCAAGGGAGCGGTTTCCTCTGTGCTTCGGACTCGGGAAAAGGTGGCGGACACGTGTTCCCTTGAACATCTCGGTCACCTGATGGAGAACGCATCATTGGGGTGGGATACGGGGAGAAGTGCTACTCTTGAATGGTGTGTCGCGTTTTGAGTGTTTTTTTCTCCTTTTTGGGTGCGCTGTTCGTTATCGGTTCCGCTCTGGCCAGCGGGCAGCCTACGGTACTGGCCGCGACGACGGTGGGGAAACTCCCCCCCTCTGCATATGGAATGTCGACGCTCCCCGACGGGTTTTTGATTGGGGCAAAAGGTCGGCCTGAGGTCTACGTGGTCCAGAAGGGGAGGAAAAGTCTCATCAACGGGCTGATCCTCGACCGCTGGCTTGCCGAGGCACACTTCATCGCCCCAGATGTCATCATCAGGCTGTCGCCGCAGGATCTCGCCGCGTACCCCGACGCGTCAGCGAGGAATGCCTTCTACACGGGGAAGATCCTTTCGTTCAACGGGCAGCGGTACTTCATTGACGACAGGCTCCGGCGTCGGCCGATCTCCCCCCAGGTCCAGGCGGCGCTCAAGTACCCCCGTCGGAACGTGTATGACGTTCCCGCCACGATTCTCAACGCGTTTCCCCTTGGGCCGGTGATCACTCGGACAGACCGGCACCCTGGAGGGACGGTTGTGTATACTGGCCCCTATCACGGTGGCACCCTCTACCTCATCCGCGGCGATGACACGAAGCACGAATTTCTCCAGGACTACGTCTACGAGACAATGGGCTTCGCGTGGTCGAGCCAGATTCTCCCGGTAACCGCGACGGAACTCGCCAGGTACAAGCGCGGTCAACACCTCTCGACGTACCCCGACGGGTGGATCGTCGGAAAGGGAATGCGGCGCTATCTCGTTCAAGGCGGTGCGCTCCGTTGGCTTGCGAGCGACAGTCTCTTTGAAGCGTTCGGGTACAATCCGACGTACGTTCTCCGGGTCTTCCCGGAGTTCTTCCGGAACTACGATCCCGGTGACCCCGTGACCGCATTCAAGAACGTCTCGGTGGCAACGACCGAGGCTGCGGTCCGCGCCGCGCAACAGGCAGCGACGGGCAAGACGGCCGCCGTGGGGAGTGGGAGCGTGACGGACAGCGCGATCGCCGCACTCCGTGTCCCGCCGGAGAGCCGCCGGCTCATCGCAAACGTGAATATGTTCTTCCTTCGGGTCTCCGACCGCAATCCCACGTCGAATGAGAATATATTTTGGATTGACTACCTCTATAAGGGTGAAGCGCAGACCGAGGCGGAGTTTGTCGCTGCGCTTCGGACGGCAACGGCGACGGGGAAGCGGCCGGTCATCACGTCGCGGACTGCAGTGCTGTCACCGGAGAAGCTTCTCCGGTACGTGAACTTCCTCTTCTATTTCGTCCACGGGCGTTTCCCGACGGCGGACGAGAAAAACTTCTGGGATGAGCGTGTCCGCTCCGGGGTGCGAAAGACCATCGAAGACCTTGGCGGCAACATCCAGTATCGCAAATAAACGGGGCAAAGTCGTCTCGCGCCATGTCGCCATCGCGTGTTCGTCACGCTCCAGAGCTCGCTTCAGGGGCTTCGGACACGAGAACCCGAGACGCCTCAAGGAGATGCCAGATGCGCCGCTCTTCATCCGCGACTCCCGTCCAGCGCTTCACGGCGATCGTGAGCCTTGAAAGCGTCCAGAAATCTCCGGAGAAACCGTGCGCTTCGGCGCCCTGCGGGATCTCCCGCCTCACGGGCGCCTCGTCCTTTGAAATACAATAAGCCTCTCGTGGTTAGCGAGAGGCTCGAATGAAAGAGCGAAATGAAAGGTTGATGTGGCTCTGGAGTTACTGCATCAGCTCGGCGAGGGATTTCCCCTCAGTGAGCAGCTGCTGGACTCGATCCACTGGATACTGCTTGCCGCCCTTGGGCGTGCTGTAGTACTGGCAGATCGTGTCGATCTGCGAATGATCATTGTCCGCCAGCACGTTCTCGGCGAAGAGCGGATCAACATTGAGCCCAGCTCCACGGAAGACTGGCAGCGCCTTCTCCATATGGTAGAGGAGGGTCAGGATGGCGATCTTCTCATTGCCCGTGAATGCAGGCTGTCTCCGGAGCAGAATCTTCACGAACTCCGCGTTCTCTTCCGTGGTGGAAGAAAGCGTCTCGGCGAAGATTTGCGGAGAGGCGAGGCCGAACTCGTTCACCAGAACATCCTTGATGGCTGCCGCCTCGGACTTCCTAACGAAATCAGCATGGGCGAAGGCGGCGAACGAGAAGTTTGCGGGCTTCAGGATTTCCCGATCGTCGTATCTGACGCCGAAGTTCGAGCCGCCAGAGATCATCAGGATGGGTGCGATGCCTTTCTTGACCACGATTGCCGATGCCCCGGTTCTCATCCGAGTGTGGGGAGCCAGACGGTACTGGCCATCGATGAACTGAACCTGCGAGCCGAGCTGGATCACGAGATCGTAGCGGTTCACTGCACATCCTCCGTTGGGTTGTGAAAGGGGCGATAGCCAGAACTTTTCTGACTAATCGACTATAATAGCGTCATCGTTGTCCTATGTCAAACGAGGTTAGGTGCATTCTAGTCCAAAGCGCAACAGTGTCCCTTTCATAAACGTATCGTGTGGAAAACTGATGAAGGAGTCGTATCCACCCTTCATCCGTCAGTTCCATCACGATGCCAACCAACCATATCACCAAGGACGAGCGTGTGCGGATCAGCGCACTCAAGAACGCCGGGCAGACGAACAGCGAGATCGCCCGTCAGCTTGGACGGGATCGTTCCACCATCGGCAGAGAGCTCCGAAAGAATGCGACGGAGATCGCCCCCGCCGTCTTCGTCTATCGTCCGGGCGCGGCGCACCGGCGGACCAAAAACCGTCGGACGGTGATCAATGCCCGGCGCCGGAAGATCATCCCTGGAGCAGATCTCGCGGATCTCATCGAGGAGAAGCTCCGTCAGTATTGGTCCCCGGAACAGATCGTGGGCAGGCTCCGGCGAGAACACCACGGACGATCGATCATCTGTCACGAGACGATCTATCAGTACGTGTACCGGGAGCGGCGAGACCTCATTCCCTTTCTCCGGCTGTCCCGGAAGCGCCGCTTCCGCAGGAGGCACGGCACGAGGAAGCGTGAGCACAGACGGGAGGAAGCGAAGAAGCGGTGGATCGAGGAACGACCGAAGGTTGTCGCGGCCCGCAGACGGCTCGGCGACTGGGAAGGCGATACCGTCCTCGGAGCGGAGAAGCACGTCCGTCTTCTCACGCACACCGAACGGAAGAGTGGCTATCTTCTTGCCCGAAAACTCCACACGTCCACGGCAGAAGAAACGTCCCGGATGATCCGTCAGCTCTTTCAGACGCTGCCGAAACGGAAACGGCACACCGTCACGTATGACAACGGCCACGAGTGTGCGGACCATGAGACGATCGAGCGGGACAGCAGCGTGACGATCTCTTTTGCCCGCCCGTATCATTCCTGGGAGCGAGGAACGAATGAAAACACGAATGGTCTCCTCTGCCAGTTCTTTCCCAAGCAATCACCCTTTGCGGATATCACCGCACACCGGCTGGGTCGAGTCGTGAGACTCTTGAATACCCGGCCGCGGAAACGACTCCGGTATCAGACGCCCGACGAACGGTTTATGAACAGGTGTTGCAGTTTGACTTAGAATCCACCCGACCGGGAAACGGAAACGGGTCTATCCGACCAACGAGTATCAGACCCCCTATACGAAGCTGCGGTCGCTGCCGGAGGCGGAACAGTTTCTGACGCCCGGCAGAACGGTTACGGAGCTCGATCGGATTGCCTATGCTGAGAGCGATACGGTCTTTGCGAAGAAGATGCCGATGGCGAAGCCGCAGCTCTTTTCAGGAGCCCATCATCCTTAATTTCGTCCCAGCGGACTACACGCGTTCAGGCTACTTTCTGGATGAGAAAAGACTCATCTCGATTTGAATCACCTAAAATGTCCCCATTCAGTAACAGCTCATTGGTCCCCAGCCGCGTATGGTTACGAGTTAATTCGTAACCATTTTTTGTATGCCATATTCACTCGAAGAACTACTGCGGCGAGAACATATCATCCGCCAGTACAAGCGCGGCGATCTCTCCAGTCAGCGGGTCGCCCAATGACCCCAGTGCACCCCGCGTCAGGTGCGCCGGATGCTGAAGATCTTAACCGAGCGCGGTACGCTCGCTCACGGCCGCCAAGGGCAACCGGCTGCTCATCGCCTGGACGAGACAATTGAAGCCGCCATCCTCCGCCCCTTTGATGCGAATCCGTTGCGCAACAACCAGCAGATTGCTGACATCTTCGATGAAGAAGCTATCGCCACGAATCGGATGGCAGTCCAGCGTGTGTTACTCCGCAATGAACGACACCCGGCACCGAAAACACCTGTGGCGTTCACGCGCTTTGAGCGTGACGAGATTGAGGCTGTCGTGTACCAGGACACGTCCGACCACGAGTGGTAGTTGGGGTCAGGAGTCCGGGTGCAATGTATCGCCAACCAAGATGACCACAGCCGCCAGATTTTGTTTGCCCGGTTCTTTCAGCACGACGGGGTATAGCCCACCATGATCGCGTTGCGCTTCGTGGTCGAGAGTATTGGCGTACCTGAGACCTTTTTCGTCGATCGGGCCAGTCACTTCGCGGGGAATTCGCGACGCAGTTCGCACGCTGCCGTGAAGCATCCGGAAGCAGTGGGGAATCGTTATACGATCTCGAAGATGGCCATGCCCAACGCCATCCTGTTGGCTGGACACGAACCGGACGCTCCTCTCTCGCATGAAGAGAAGCTTGTTGTGCTTCTCCGCGCGATACACCATGATGGCAACGATACTTTTGTCATGGAAGATCTTCGAGCATGCGAGAATGTTCCAGCAGACGTCGAACATCTCATTCAGACGTCCCCGCTGAAGTGGATCTAGTCTTCGTCGCGCTCGCCACGGCACAATATGTATGGCACACGGACAGATTGTGAACGCAACGAAAGGGCACACGGTCATTCTTGGCGCCGGCCCGGCCGGCATGGCCACAGCCATGGAACTTTGGAAAGCGGGGGTGCCGAGCACGATTGTGGAACGGAACACGCAGGTTGGAGGCCTCGCGCGGACACTCCTGTTTCGCGAGAGCGCGGACGTGTTCCGTACGGACATCGGCCCGCACCGTTTTTTCAGTAAGA
>CAYJQK010000006.1:18712-23139 GCA_964372305.1 uncultured Candidatus Saccharibacteria bacterium
GAAGTCAAACGACTCACCCGCTTTTTCATTGGCGGGAAGCTCTACCTGTATCCCATCGCATGGAAGAACGCGCTCCGGAACCTCGGCGTCGGCGGTGCCACCCAGCTACTCGTGGACTACCTTGGACAGCGAACTCGGGCCATGTGGATACATGAAGAACCAAGGAACTTTGAAGAATTCGCTGTCCGGATGTTTGGGCGTACACTCGCTGAACTCAACATCCTGAACTACACAGAAAAAATTTGGGGCCTTCCCTGTGCGAAACTGTCCGTAGATTGGGCGCACCAGCGCATTCGCGGGCTGTCGTTTGCGAGTGCGGTAAAGAACGCGCTCTTTTCTCAGGGCGGATCACGCGGCGGCATGCCGAAATCTCTCGTCGACCGTTTTTACTATCCCGCGTACGGTACGGGGCTCATCTACGAAAAAATACGTGAGCGTATCGGCTCTGACGCCGCGTTCCTCTTTTCTTCACGTCCCGTGCGGATCCGGCACCACGAGGACTCCGTCAGTGTGGTCGACGTGGAGACACCAGCAGGAATCATCACGTTGTCGCCGAAGGTTGTCGTGAGTTCCATCCCCATCACGGACTGTCTTACGCTCCTCGACCCGGCACCACCAAGAGACATCCTCGATCATGCGCGCGCGCTGCGCTATCGGTCACAGGTCTACCTCTTCATCACGCTGAATCTCCCGAGCGTAATCCCCGATCAGTGGATGTATTTCCCGGAAAAAACATTCCGTTCGGGCGCGTCTCCGAAATGAAAAATTTTAGTCCACACATGGCCCCAGCGAATGCAACATCGTTATTCATTGAGTTCTTTTGCTGGGAGGGAGACGAGACCTGGAACGCAACCCCACAAGAGCTTCTTACTCGTTCTTTGCCCTTCTTTGAGAAGTTCGGGTGGTTTGCAAAGAAGGAAATTCGGCAGGTCTATCTGCACCGGCAGTCGAATGTCTACCCCGTGTATGATCTGGCATACCGAGAACATCTCGACGTACTCAAGCGCTACCTCGACGGTTTTGGAAACCTCTTTGCCATCGGCCGCCCGGGCCGCTTTAAGTACAATAATCAGGATCATTCTCTCGAAATGGGTATCCTCGCCGCACGGTCGATTCTGGAGGAAAGACGCTACAACTTTGACGAAGTCGCTCGTGAGACGGAGTACTTCGAGTCTGGTACGCACCCCCAGACAGCGCAGCACTAAGGCGCCGGGGAGCTCTTTATGATCGTCGAACTGATCGGAGGTTCTCGACTCCACCCGAGACTGCGGATCCACACACTCGGGCTGTGGTGGCGAGACCACGAAGACGCAGCGCTCCTCGTCGTCATCGCAGTGACGCTTATCCTCCGACTTTGGAACCTCTCCGATGTACCCCCGCTCTACTCCGACGAAGGGAACAATGGGCATCTCGCCCTTCAGATCTTCCGCGGGGAGCAGCTTCCGCTCCGGGGCGTGACGCCGCACTTCGGTGCCCTCACACACTACATCACGGCGGCGTTCTTCTCGCTCTTCGGAGGGAGTGTCTTTACAGCGCGCCTCGTCCCGGCGCTTTCGAGCGTGGGGGCAACCATCGTCGCGTTCTTCTGGGCTCGGGAGCTCGGAGGACGCCGGGGGGCGCTCCTCACGGGGCTCCTCATGGCCGTATCGGGGTGGATGACGATCTACGGGCGGATTGCCTGGGAAATGGGGCCGAACATCCTCTTTGTCACCATCGCCTTTCTTGCTGCCTACCGAACCATGTGTCGAGGGGACGCGCGATGGGCTATGACAACAGGGCTCGCAATTGGCGCGGCGGCGAACGGGCATCTGTATCTCATCATTCTCATTATCCCATGTATTCTCGCGATCCTCACCGGGGAACACCCATGGCGGCGAAAGATCGTCCTGGGAGCTCTCGTGTTCTTCTGTGCACTCGCCCTGCTCATTCCTCTCTTCATTGCCAGCGAGCTCCATAGCCGTGATCTCTTCTCGAATTATCAGGCAGCATACGATGAAACGGGTCTGTCGCCAGAACCAATCACTCCGCGTTCGGCACTTCTCGACATCATGGGATTTACCGCGACGGTCACTGCCACCGCCGGCGGCGCTCTCCGCTTTGCCATCCCAGCGGCTTTCGTCTGGCTTCTCTGGCAGTCATGGAGGCGGCGAACCCCCACGACGTCATTCTTTTTTATCGTTCTCCTCTTCATTCTTGTCTTTGCACCGCACGTCCTCGGGCCGGTCCGCCCCGGTTCATACGCCGCTCCTCTCTGCGAACGCATGACCGCGTGGTTTGGTCGCGACCACTGCATGCTCAGTCGAGCTCGCTACCTCGATATTCTCTACCCCCTTCCCCTCGTGATTCTCGGATGGGCTACGGCGATGGTCACGCGGCGTCAGCCGTGGATCTACTGTCTGGCCATTGTGTTGCTCGTCGGGCCCCTTGTGCCCCAGACTCTTGCTTTCGTGACGACGGTTCACCCCCAGCGCGTGGGAGCAGTGCGACCACTCATTGAGATGCTCGAGGATGACGCATGCATCGTCGTCCACAGTGCGAACCGAGATGTTGTTCGCCTTTCACTCCTCGCGGGAACCCGACGAAGGGTGTACACACCGGAAGGATATCGCCACGCACAGCCACCATGTCGGGTACTCTATGTGATCTCCGCCTACGTCCCACTTACTGGGCCACAGCTTACTCCTGTCCACACGGTCACGATTGAGGGAACTCCCACATGGTACCTCTACCGAGTTTCCGATCCTCCCATCGATGACGTGCTGTGCCCATCGCGCTGGTTCCGCTCTGAGGAGACTGGACCACGGAACCTCGTGGGATGGACACGGCAGGAGCACGAGGTGTTCTCCTGCAACGAAGGAATCTGCACCGGCCACTGGCGGTGGGCAGTCGCGTCGCCACTCCAGGGTATCCGCTTACACATCCTCGCGGACTGCCGCATTACACGAACCTCCTCCCCCTTGGAAATATCCACAGATGGAGGACAAACATGGACGGAAAGTTGCACCAAAGCGAAGGAGACGTTTCCTCCTACGCGGTGGGTGGACACGGGCATTGCAGTGACGGCGCCTGATCGTACGCCAGTGGACATTCTCTTTCGGGCAACGAAGCGGGATGAACTGGAGGCAAACACGGTTGCAGAGCTCCGTCTCTGCCCCAATGCTCCAATCAATGTCGAGACCCTGATAAACACATCCATCCCGGCAAGATGGTGCGAGACATCCTGTTCGCCATAGTGATGCGTCAGAGATACAGGGGTCAAGGACTATGACGCTTCGCTGGTCTCCACCACCGTACGGTCGGCGACGCTTCATCGCATGACGAATGATTCTGGTTTATCATGGAATGCCCGAGAGTTCGACCGCCCGAAGCCGTGGCCGCAGGCTGATCCGTCTACTTTCCGCCTCCAGCATATCTGCTTTAGGCGCAAGAAAAACGCCTGCCACACTTGGGAGTATGGACAGGCGTTGGTTGTTGACGACGACCAAAGGGACAAAGCGCAGTGCAAAAGCGCAAAGTGACCAAGAGTCACAGGGCAGGAGCGGGAACCTTGCGGACGGCGGCGAACCGGCAAGAGTCTTTCCACGCAATGTCCCAGGCATACAGGCACAGCCGGCGCTCGACGAAAAAGATGTCGAGGTACGGGACATGGCGGAACCCGCGCGGGCTCTCCCAGGGCGAGCCGAGGAAGACGATGGGATACTCAAGCTGCACGTCGGGGTATTTGGCCCCGAACGCGGTTGCGTGTTCCAGCTTCGCCGGTTCCAGACCCATGGCCGCGAGTTCCTTCACGGCATCATCGCTCTCGATGACACGGTCGAAATGGACGAGGATGATCTCTTCGTCTTTCGTACCGGTGCCGGTGAGCGGGAAGTTGGCCGACGTGATGTACTCGTTCACGTACCCGTACTTGCCGTCGGTGATCTGCTCGGCGAGAGGCGTGGCGTAGTCCACGGTGACCGCAAAGCGGTTCCGCGTCTCCAGCTCAGCCTTCACGAGAATGTCGGCGAACAGGTCGATGAGGGCGTTGCCTTCGTCGCGGGCGAGCCGATGAAGCGCGTCTTCCGTGCCGCCTTTGGCGCGGACGGCTTCATCAAGCTTCCCCCACACATCGGCGGCCATTCCGGCACCACGGACCATCGCTGAAGCGGAACCCTTACTCATGGCAAACTCCTTCAGGTTATGAAGCACACCCCTCATCCCTGCGATGTGCGGGAACCCCAGGCGTGCTTCAGGAACATGCGGCTTCTTGAGCCGCAGCGGTCAGAACACGATGATTCGCGTGCTCAACGCTACGGCTGTATGGAGAAGGAACGGTCGGAGAGGTCAACGGTACCTGATACTCCTACTGGAGGATGTTGTCAAGTATCAACGCGGTAATCGCCCACAGGTCAAGACGTACACCAGCCTAAAACAGCCCTGAAGGGCTG
>CAYJQK010000007.1:0-23138 GCA_964372305.1 uncultured Candidatus Saccharibacteria bacterium
GGATCTGCGCGGATACGACGAGGATTGTCGCGGAGACAAGCGAGTCGAATAACTGTGCCAGCATAAGATTCGCGGTGTCTTCCGGCGCCGACCTCACCGTCTCGGATAAGAATGTCACGGTGACCGGGTCACTTGTCGCCGGGAACCCCCTCACCTTGACCGGCATCGTCCAGAACCTCGCGACGGCAACGGCCGCTGCTCCGGCATCGCAGACCGGGTTCTTCATGGACGATCAGCCCCTCGATCTCACGGTGCCGACGAGCACGCTCGCGATCGGCGCCAGCAAGACGCTCACGAAAACCTGGACGGCGACTGCCGGTCCGCACACGCTAAGGATCTGCGCGGATACGACGAGGATTGTCGCGGAGACAAGCGAGTCGAATAACTGCGGGGTAAAGAAATTCCTGGTGACAGCGGAGGCTGGCCCGCACGCGGACCTGACAGCAAGCGCGAAGGTGAGTGGGATACTGACCTCGGGGAAGGTCCTCACCTTTACGGGGATCGTCCGGAACCTTCCCCGAGCAACAAAGACTGCGCCGGCATCGCAGACGAGTTTCGTGATTGATGGGGAGACGTACCGCCTCGTGCCGACGAAAGTACTGACACGCAACACGGCACAGACGCTGACAAAAAACTGGACCGCGACGCCGGGCCCACACACGCTTGAGATCTGTGCGGACAGCGCGAAGGCAATCTCGGAACTCGACGAGACGAATAATTGTGCCAGACAGACCTTTACGGTGCGCGCGACGGGGCCGCTTCCCGACCTTGCGGTCGCGGATGCCGATGTCTCCGTGAGCGGAACACTCACCCCGGGGAGCACGCTCACCTTGACCGGCATTTTGGAGAATCTCGAGACCGCGACGGCTGCTGCTCCGGTATCGGAGACCGGATTCTTCATGGACGGTCAGCCCCTCGTTCCCGGGATAGCGACGAACGCGCTCGCCGTTAGCGCCAATCAGACGCTCACGAAAACCTGGACGGCGACTGCCGGTCCGCACACCTTGAAAGTCTGCGCAGACATGACGAAGGCCATTCGAGAACTCAACGACACAAATAACTGCGGCAGCACGGAGTTTGTGGTCTCTTCTGGCGCGGACCTCGCCATCACGGACGCTGACGTCACGGTGAGCGGTGTGCTGACAGTCGGAGAAACGCTGACTTTTGATATCCTCGTCCGGAACCTCGCGACGGCAACGGCCGCTGCCGCGGCATCGAAGGCAGGGTTCTTCCTGGACGATCAACTCCTCGATCCCACGCTGTCGATCAACGCGCTCGCGATCGGCGCAAGTCAGACGCTCACGAGAACCTGGACGGCGACCGCTGGCCCGCACACGGTAAAGGTCTGCGCAGACACGACGAATGGTGTCGCGGAGACCAATGAAGAGAACAACTGCGGCATGAAGACGCTCCTGGTGACGACGGGCGCGGATGTCGCTGTGATGAAAGAGGATGTCGCCGTCAGCGGGACGCTCGTTGCTGGGAACACTCTCACCTTGACCGGCATTGTCCGAAACCTCCCGACAGCAAAAATTCCCGCGCCAGCATCAGAGACGGTAATCTCCGTCATCGGGCAGTTCTTCAAGATTGTGCCTACAAGCGCCCTCGAGATCGGCGCGCAGACGACCGTCTCCGCTGCTTGGAAGGCAACCGCGGGCACGCACGCGCTGACGATCTGCGCGGACTATCCGAACACGATCCCGGAATCTAACGAAAGTAACTGCGGGACGCAGCCGTTCGTTGTCGCGCCGAGCCAGCCGAGCCAGTAGCTCTCCGCCCCACGGACGGGCCTGCCAACGTGCTATCCTGGCAGCATCATGGTGTTCATGCCGCACGGTGAGGAACTTTTGAGAGATGTGCCGCCGCCAGCGCAGACGATGCCGCGCCGCACAGTTCTCGTGTTCGGGGGTATCGCGCTCTTCGCGGGGGTTCTGGCCCTCTCCGCGATCTTCTCGAATGAACTCTCTACCCGCGCGTACCTGCGTCCGTTCCGCGTCACGGTTTCCCCGACGGAAATCGTGGAGGGCGAGTCACTTCTGGTGATCTGGGCGGGAAGCAAAGAAAGTAAATCGCAGTATCCCGCTGAGCGTATCCTCGCCTGCGAATCCTCCGGTACGTGCCAAGTGCTCGTTGCCGTCACGCCGAACGATGGGAGAGAGAGGGTGCATCCTCTCTCCCTTGCGCCTGGCCGTTACTCCATAGAGGTCCGCGCGCTCGATACCACGCAGGAGGAAGCACCGACGATGCGCGCGCGAAGTGACGAGTTCGTTATCCATCCCCGTACGGAGTGATCAATCGCTCTGTCGCGCGTCGGCGATAATATCCCCGAGTGTTACCCGACGGGGAATACGGAGCAGCCACCCAGTATCGCGCCGGAGCTTCGCTGGATCACCGATGAGAACAGGAATATCCACAGGTCGGAATTTCTGTGGATCTTCCGTCACATGAATGGCCACGGTCGAGAGCTTAAGGATCTCGTGGAGAAGGGCCGCGATGGTGACGCCGGCGCCGGAGCAGACATTATAGACACCGCCCCAGGTCCCGCGCTTCAGCAGAAGCGCGTACGCGCGTGTGACGTCCCGCACGTCAGTGAAATCCCGTACCGCCGCGAGATTCCCAACACGGATGACCGGCGGTTGCCGACCGCGTTCCGCGCGGACGATCTGGGTAACCACGTCGGGAATAAAAAAGCTTCTCCCCTGGCCCGGACCGATGTGGGGAAACGATCGGGTCCGGATGGTGATCTGCCGAAACGCCGCGGTGCGCTCGACCAGCGCTTCGACGGCCTTCTTGCTCTCCCCATACGGAGAGACGGGGTGAAGATCGTGAAGCGGAAGTTCCGGAAGCGGCGCGCCATGATTTGGTCCGTACTCATCGCCGGAACCGACGAGGAGGACACGCGCGGGCCGCGGGAGAGCCGCTGCAGCATCCAGAATCGCTTCCGTCCCCGCAACATTGACAGCAATCGTCTCTTGGGGTTTCTCAAACGATTCCCGGACAGAACTCACCGCCGCGAGGTGCACAATGAATGTCGGGTGTACCTCCTGAATGAGCGTGCGGACGGCGGCGCAATCACGGAGGTCGAGTGGGAGTACACGACCGGAATGTTCAGGAGTACTTTCAGAGTGGAGCACCGTCCCGATGACCTCGGATCCTTCGTCACGGAGCGCCGGGAGAAGGTGCCGCGCCACAAACCCTTCAGCGCCCGTGACCAGAACGCGTGTCGTGAAGCCCGATTTCATACACGTGGTAGTGTACGGTGATGCCTCACGTCGGCAAGGATCTCGGCGCTTCCGGATTCCTCCTCGTGAACAAGCCGCGCGGCCCCACCTCCTTTGATGTCGTCGCCCACGTGCGGCGCGTCCTCGGCGTTCACAAAGTCGGGCATGCGGGAACCCTCGACCCGTTCGCGACCGGCCTCCTCATCATCGGCGTCGGTATCGCCACGAAGCGCTTGGGGACATACTCCCGGCTTCCGAAGACCTATGGTGGGGAAATCACCCTTGGCGCCACGAGTACGACGGACGACATCGAGGGAGAGATTCAGGAGCGCGCAGGGACGGGGGGTGCGGGACGAGGAATCCCGTCAAGCGCTGAAGTTGCGCGCGTGCTCCGCGAGTTTGTGGGGGAGCGTATGCAGCGGCCGCCAACCTATTCGGCGATCAAGGTTCGCGGTGTGCCGGCGTACCGACGCGCGCGACGCTTGGAATCCTTCACGCTTCCTCTCCGTCACGTCCGCATCGAGGAGATCCAGCTCCTCCGCTATGCCTACCCGCTCCTGGCGATCCGCTGCATTGTGAACGCGGGAACGTACATCCGCGCGCTCGCGCGAGACATTGGGGAACATCTCCAAACCGGCGGGTACCTGTCGGCACTGGAACGAACGAAGATTGGACCGTACCGCATTGATGATGCCGTGGCGCTCGGCGATGTGACCCTCAAGGCGCTGCACCGGCAGTTGGGAGACGAGGGGATTCCTCCGAAAGTTGTCTCTTCGGGATCTGTGTGCTAGAGTCCTCCGTGGTATGCCCAACACCGCTTCAGCAAAGAAGTCCCTCCGAGTGAGCGCGCGGAAAACCGCGCGGAATGCGCACTGGCAATCCCGCATTGAGAACCTCCGCCGGAAATTCCATAAGGCGGTGGCGGCCAAGAATTCCGCGGTGGCCCAAGAGATCTTCCAGCGCTTCCAGAAAGTGCTCGACGCTGCGGCGCAACGGAATGTCGTCCACGCCAATACGGCGGCACGGACAACGTCGCGCTTTGCACGCGCCCTGGGCTCTCTGCGAACGCCATAGTCCCCCGCGCGGCGGAAGTCACCGCGACAACGTGGCCGTCTGGAACGCGATGCTGTCGAGAACATCGTCCGCCTCCGCGCGGCCGGTGTTCAGGGCATAGAGCGCGAAGAGAAGCCGGTCGAAGAACGACCGGAGATTTTTCGCGGAGAGCCGCTGTGCCGCCTGGAGGAGCGCGGAAGCAACACTCGTCGGCAACCGGTGTTCCCGCGCGACATCGAAAGGCGAGACCTGACGTTGACGATCCAGACGATCGCGGAGAAGGAGCAGGAGCCGGACTTCGCGGATGGTCATGGAGAGAACCATGCGGGAATCGTCGCCCGCACGTCGGTGACGCGCGAGGTGCGCAAGCGCTGCCCGCGCGTCGCCGGTGGCGAGCGCGCGCACGGTCGCGAAAACATTCACCGCGGTGACGGGCACACTCACGTCGGCGATGTCTTCGGCGGTGATCGCTCGCCTCGTCGCGTCCAGCGTCCCCGGGCTCACGCCCGGGGCCCTGGCGGAGTAGAGAAGAAGTTTGTCGATTTCGTTCGAGAGTGTCCAGGTATCGGACCCGCACACGCGGATGAGTTCATGAGTCGTCGCTCGCTCCATTGTTCCACCGCGCGCGCGGACGATCTCGAGGACCCACTGTGCACACTCTGCCGACGAAAGCAGGGGAAAGACGGCCACATGGTCGGCGTGCTTCCGAAGCCACTGCCAGACCTTCGAACGCTCCGGAGGTTTTTGTTCCCAGAGGAGCAGCAGGCGATCAGACGGCGCGCTGCCGAGAATCTCGATCACGCGTTCGCCGTCTTTCCCCGTGAACACCGTGAGCTCCTCGGCGGCAACGACGGGAGGTACGCCAAAGAGTGGCTGTTCGCGGATGGCCGCCGCGAGGCGCTCAACCGCGAGCGCCGCATCGCGGATCGTCAGCACGAGACCACACGTCCGCGCGTCCTCCAGGGCGACGCGATACGCAGACCGCGCCCGAAACGTATCTTCTCCGGTAAAGACCCGCAGCATCGCGAGGACCCCGAGCAACCTTATCCGCCGAGATTCGCCGGCGTCTTCTCCGTCTCGAGTTCCGGGGGCGCGGACAGCCCGGGCGTCCAGCGAACCGCTGTCCGCGGATCAACGACATGGATCCAGACTTGCCCGCGGACAAAGGGAATTTCCTGGCCCAGAGCATCACGGAAATGCACAGGATCCTGTTTATGCGTCGCACTCTTCTCCCAGAACCCCTGGATGACCTGCCCATCCTGATAGACCTCCGCCCTCCCGGTCCCTTCCACGTCAACATCGTTGTATCCTCCGGGACCGCTCGCGAGGCGCTGATCCGCGTGCATGATGACCAGCACCCTCGGGTTCACGGGCGTATGGTCTATGGCGTCAAAGTGTCGCTGACCGCCCCAGGAGCGTTCGTAGACGTTCAGCTGCGGATTGTAGACATAGCGCACGCGCATCGCCCCTGGCCAGCCGATGTCGAGCGTCCCACCCGCGCCCCGCTGCCCCGGCAGCGCCTCGTCCCGGTGCGGGTACCCCGCAAACACCGTTTTCGTTCGATATGTTGCTTTCTGGAGCGCATCCCAAAGCCGCTCATACGATGTAAACCCGTTGTATGGCGCCGGGAGGTTCGATTTCCGATAGAACGCCTGTTGGCCAGTCCCCAGTGCGCTCAAGGAGTTATAGACGTTCCCTTCCAGGCGGAGCCGATTGAGCGCGTGGTATGAGCCGCCCCAATGCACGATGACCGCATCAATACCGGCGGCAAGGAACAGGTAGTCGTGCCGGGCGCTGCGGACCGAGCCGATTTCCCGCGGTTTCTGGCACTGGTAGACTGCGAGGAGTCGTGTCACGTTGTTCACGAGGGCCGGAAGTTCAAACACCATATCGGCGAAGGAGAGCCCGGACACGGGACGACTGATCGGGTCGGACGCAAGCATCACGCCAATCGGACGCCGCTCGCTGTTCGCGCAGGAAATCCCGCTCAAGGGACTCACGGCTTCTGACACGAATGGCGTGATCGGCGTGGGCTGTTGTTCCCCAGGCGCGTCCAGAAGCGGCAGCGTGCGCTCACCGGCAAGGGGGAGCCCTTTCCCTGTTTTCCCGACGCGTATGGACGCGCCCGGAGACCTCTGGAGAAGCCACCCGCCGCCCACGACGAGGGCGCTGACCACGGAGAGAGCAAAGACCACAAGACGAATGTTCCGCTCATTCAGCACGTGGCGGGTTCCGGTTGGTCCTTGGTGATCAGCCGAGTCGGGCTGCAGCGGATCTGGACGGATGTCCATCGTCATGGGAAATCTCCAAAGGGTGAAAAACGTGGGGTCAGAGTACCGCGCGTGTTCGGCGACGTCATCGGCGTACGCTGACACTGTGGGCACACGTGCGTCCCGCGTCCCCCAATGACCAGCCTACCAATTTTCCTGCGACACCGGAAGCACGGTTTTAAGGTGCGCTGATAGACCCGCAGGCTCTTCCCGTATGCGCCCTTTCTTCCGCGGAGGTCGCGGAAGTCGTCCACCGACGTCCCCCGCGCGCGGATCGCCCGGCCGAGAACCCGCCGCATTGCCCTGAGGAGACGCGTCCCGTGACTTCGCGTAAGAAGTTCCGTCCGAAACCTCGGGTGGATCCCCGCCGTCCAAAGAATTTCGTCCGCATAGATGTTCCCAATCCCCGCGATGAGCGTCTGATCGAGAAGCGCCTGCTTGAGCGTCGTCCGTCGCACGCGGAGACGCTGCAAAAGTTCTGCCGCGGTCCAACGGTGATTCCAAGCATCAGGTCCCAGCGCCTTGAGCAACGGATGCCCAGCGTACATGACGAACGGCACCAACTGAAGCGTACCGAACTTCCGCACATCGGAGTAGTCGAGTCGCGTCCCGTCCGTGAACCGGAACGAGAGACGGATGTGCTGGTTTCGCGGGTCGGCGTACAGGGCCCGCTCGCGCGCCGTCTCCCGCTTCTCATCACGGAAAAGAGGGTGCCCCGTCATGCGCATATGCCACAGGAGGACGTCGGAGACCGGAAACCGGAAACCGGACGGCGTCGTCGTTCTGGTTTCCGATCTCCGGTCTCTGGTCTCTGGAGTCACGTACGCCACAATGAATTTTCCCCGACGTTCAAACCTGAAAAAGACCTTTCCCCGAAGGCGTCGGCGGAAGGCGCGCGGAGAGAGCGGCGCCACAATCTTCTCTGTATCTGTCCAGATGTCCGCGATCTGCTTCCCGCGCACCTTTCTGTTGAGATCATGCACGATGGTGGTCACCTCGGGGAGTTCAGGCATGGTCGGGAATGATTTCCTGTGAGAGCATGGGGACTGCCGACATCACACCGCGTGCATCTCTCCCCAAGTTTTCCCTACCCGCATGTCCACGACGAGGAGAACACGGAGGCGCTCCAAACTCTCCATCGTCTGCTGCACTTCCCTTGCCAGAGCCTCCGCCTGCGCGGCGGGCGCCTCGAAAACGAGCTCGTCGTGCACCTGAAGAATCATCGCGACATCCCGGAACGCACCGGTACCCTGCTCCACGCGCGCGAAGAGCGTGATCATCGCGCGCTTCATGATATCGCTTGCCGTTCCCTGAATCGGATGATTGATGGCCATGCGTTCGGCGGCGCTCCGCACCCTGGAGTTCGAGGAATGAATCTCCGGGAGGTAACGACGACGTCCGTAGATCGTCTCCACGTAGCCCTCCCGCGCCGCGAGCGCCTTCGCCTCACGCATGAAGTCCGCGATCCCGCGGTACGTGCGCATGTACGCGTCAATGAACGCCTGAGCTTCACCAAACGGAATCCCCGCCGCCCGCGCGAAGGCCTGCGGCCCCATGCCGTAGAGAACGCCGAAGTTCAGGGTTTTGGCCTGGCGGCGCTGTTCCTTCGTGACCGTTTCCGGCGGAATGTGGAACGCGAACGCGGCGGTTTCCGTGTGGATGTCTTTCCCCTTAAGGAACGCCTCCTCCATGACGTTGTCCCGCGCGACGTGCGCGGCGATCCGGAGCTCGAGCTGCGAATAGTCCGCCGCAACGAGAAGATGTCCGCGTTCGGCGACAAACGCTTTCCGGATCTCGCCGCCGAGATCGGTACGGATAGGGATATTTTGGAGATTGGGCGACGACGAGGATAATCTCCCGGTTGCCGCAACCGTCTGATTGTAGCTCGTGTACACGCGCCCCGTTGCCGGGTCCACCTGCTCCGGAAGAGCGTCGAGGTACGTGTTCTTGAGTTTCGCGAGTTCCCGGTACTCCCGGAGGAACGTAATCATCGGGTGGGCATCCTGGAGTTTCTCGAGTTCTTCTGCGGCTGTCGAGAAACCACTCTGCGTGCGACCAACACCGGCGGTCGGCAGCTTAAGCTTCGTGAAGAGGATCTCCCGGAGCTGTACAGGAGAGTTGACGTTGAACACCACGCCTGCCGCGCGGTGGATCTGCCGTTCCAGGACACCGAGTGTCTTCCCCACGCCCTTGCCAAGCGTTGCGAGCAACGCCACATCGAGTTTTACCCCGACACATTCCAGATGCGCGAGCACGGGAATCAGCGGCATCTCGATCTCCGTGAACACCCTGCGGAGCGTGGGAACCGCCTCGAGCTCCCGCGTAAAGTGGCGGACGAGCCGGAGCGTATAGTCCGCGTCCTCACCGGAGTACTCCACCACGTCGTCGAGGGGGACCGCCGAGAGAATTTTTTGCGGCCCCGTCCGCTTCCCGATGAGCGCTTCAATGGGAATCATCTCGTGCCCGAGGATCGTGAACGCGAGGCTGTCGAGACCATGGGTCCGAGTTCCCGGAGCCAGAATGTAGGAGGCGAGCATCGTGTCGAACGCCAAAGGGCGAACGCGAATCCCGCATCGCGCGAGCACCGCAATGTCGTACTTCAGATTGTGTCCCCATTTCGGCAGCCGTGGGTTTTCCAGGATATCCTTCAACGCGACAACCAGGGCGGCGGGAACATACCACGCGCCTCCCTCGGCCACGGCAATGGAAATTCCATGGAGCGGCGCTGTGCGGGCACCGAGGGTATCGGTCTCCGTGTCCACGACAAATCCTGTGGATTGTTCGAGGGTTCGCCGCAGGACCGCGAGATCCTCCGCTGAAGTCACCAGACGGTACCCCGGCGTCCGCCGTTTCGCCCGGGAGTCTCCTCCGGCATCAGCGAGGAGTGATCCCTGCGCCGGTTTCCCGGCAGTTGCTTGCCCGCCCTCTCCTTGAGGAAGACGGGAAAGCAGAGACGCAAACCCGAGTTCTTGGAAGAGGGCGATCGCCGGCGCGCGATCACCGTGCTTCCAGGCAAGATCATCGAGGGAGAAATCCAGCGCAACATTCCTTCGAATCGTCACGAGATCCTTGCTCTCCAAAAGCGCGGCGCGTCCGTCGCGAAGTTTTTCCTGGAGCGCTTCCGGGAGTTCAGGGAGATGCTTCATCATACCGGCAAGCGAACCGAATCGCTGGAGGAGATCTGTCGCGGTCTTCTCGCCAATCCCGCGGACGCCGGGGATGTTATCCGACGGGTCTCCCCGCAGAGCTTTGAAATCAATCAACTGCCGAGGCGCGAGTCCAAAGCGCTCCTTGACTTCCGCGGGTCCCATCGTGACCGTATCCTTGACGCCGCGGCGGAGCATGTGGACACGCGTCCTCTCGTCAACGAGTTGGAGAGTGTCCTGGTCTCCCGTGACGACAATACTGTCGATGCCGCTCCGTGACGCGCGCGTCGTGACCGTCCCGATAACGTCATCGGCTTCAAATCCCTTTGCGTCCGCGATACGAACTCCGAATGCCGTAACGATGTCCCGCGCGCGGATGAGCTGCGCGACGAGGTCCTCCGGCGCCTTGGCGCGCTGCGCTTTATACGCCGCAAACTGTTCGTGACGGAAGGTCTTCTCCGGACGGTCGAAGGCCGCAACGACGTGCGTGGGCCTGAATGTCTTCAAGACATTCAGGAGCGTGAGGCAGAGCCCATAGAGGGCGCCGACCGGACGCCCGTCCGGCGCGGTTAAATGCGGGAGCGCATGGTAGGCCCGATGGATGAGCGCATGCGCGTCGAGAACGACGAGACGCTGTCCCTTCATGACACGTATCGTAGCGCGAAGGAGGACCGCCGGGCCACCAGGATGTCACGCAAGGGAAGCGGAAGATGGATGATGGGAAAAAACAAGAACCCGTTCTTCCGGCGCCAGTCCATGGGCAAAGCGGACACGGATGATGGGCCCCGAGAAAACGAGGGGTTTCGGAAGGCGATCCGCCCACTCAATGACGGTGATGGCGACAGGATCATGGAGGAGCTCGGGAAACCCGATGCGGTCGAGGTCAACTGCGGGATCCGAAAGCCGGTACAGATCGAGGTGGCGAAGAACGGAGGGTTGCGGGCTGATGGTTGAAGGACTGCGCAGCGCTCCTTCTCCCTTCAACCCTCTCCCCTGAACCCTCATCCCTCGTGAATACTCATGCACAATCACAAAGCTCGGGGACACCACGAGTCCCTCGACCCCGAGACCAGCCGCGAGACCCTGCACGAACGTGGTCTTCCCTGTCCCCAGATCCCCTTCGAGAAGAATGGTGGTTCCGGGCACACTGCCTTCGCCAAGTGTTTTCCCGAGTGCCCACGTTTCCTCGGGACTGCGCGTGGTTTGTCGTTCCACGAGGCATATCCTACCGCAGTTCTTGAGGAAGAGCGAACGCGAGAAGAAACAATGGGAGAGACAGAAAACGAGATGGCCCTCGCTCTCCCTTCTCGTCCCTCCTGCCTCGCGTGTTGTCGCTATCGCCGATCCTTGGAGATGTCCACACCCACCGCCCGTTTGTCGCATTTGCGATGAGAGAGACGAAGGATCTTGCGGCTTCCGCGCGTTCCCGGTACGTTGACGTGTCCCCCATGGAACGACCAGCACTCGACCAAGCCGTCGACCTCCTCACCCGCGGTGAGCAGATTCTTATCCTTGTTCCGGAACAGCCGTCCGACGACGCGTTCTGTGCGATGGTCGGTCTCGCGTTGGCGCTCGAACACCTCGGGAAGTCTGTGACACTTGTGGCGACGCGCCACGTCCCCACCCATCTCCAGTTCCTCCCCGGGTCTTCCCAGATCCAGGAAACGATCCAAAGGACACGGGATCTCGTCATTACCGTCCCGCTTGACGACGTGCGGCCGACGGATGTTCGCTGGGAAGTGGTGGGGAATATCCTCCGCTTCGTCGTGACCCCCGAACGGGGAAAGACCTTCCCTCAAGAAGCGCCGGCGAGTGTCTCCGGCCTGTACCCGTGGGATCGTATTGTGGTCATCGGGAGTCCGGACACGAACCACCTTGGCGCCCCGTTCACTGACCACGCGTCATTCTTCTATGAAACGCCGATCTTGAACATTGATCACGGAACAACGAATGAATTCTACGGTACGGTCAACCTCGTACCGGCAACGGCGGGAACGACGACGGAGGTTGTCGCGGATCTCCTCGACGCCCTCGGGGGTGTGAACCTCCTCACACCGGAAGTGGCGACCTGTCTTTTTACAGGTATCCTCACGGGGACGCGTTCATTTCAATCCCCCCACACCACACCGCAGACCTTCGCGATCGCGTCCACCCTTCTTGAACAAGGCGCGGATCGCCAGACGATCGTTCGCCATCTCTTCCTGACGCACACGCTCCCGGAGCTCCGCTTAACCGGAAGGGGCCTTGCGCGCCTCAAGACGTTCGCCGCAGGCCCGCTCTGGACGTTGCTCGTCCAGCGGGATTTTACGGAGAGCGAGGGCACACCGGACATGCTGCCGGACGTCCTCCAAGAAATCGTGACGCGCGCGGGAGACGTGACCCCGGTTCTCCTCGCTTTCGAACGAACGCCGGGGACGCTAGAGGCCCTCGTGTACCCCGGCCGCATCAGCGCGGAAGACCGCGCCGTCTTTGAAGAACGCACGAATGGCGTGAGCGCCGGTCCGTTTCTCCTTGTTTCCCTCGGACAACATGTCGCGGGAGACGCGGAACGCGCACTCGCGGATCGTATTCTCCAGAATCTTCCGACGGTCCGGGCGATGACTATGGCGCCAGCGGTCGAGCCACGACGCGCGCATGCCGCCGCAGGAGACGACGCATCCCGCGCTCTGTAAGAAGCCCCTCGCGCGCGCCAATGTATTGAATGACGGACGCCGCGTTCGCCGTGCCCCAGCGCATTGCTTCCGGGACCGACGCACCGCGGAAGAGCGCCGCGAGGAAACCTGTGGAAAAGCTATCCCCGCACCCCGTGCGCTCGACGACGGGCACCGGCATGATGGGCATGTACCAGAACGCGTCTGCGGCGCCCGCGTATGATCCTTTCGGACCATCGGTCACCACGACGAGACGCGGCCCGAGCTTCCGGAGTCCATGGATACGCTCGCGGAAGGTCCCTTTTGTCGTGTGCAGAAGCCGGGACGATTCTTCCGTATTCAGAATGAGCGCCTCTGTATGCGCGAGGAGTTTCCTGAGTTTCCGAGGACTCGAGAGGAGCTGGTGGGTCCCTGGATTGAAGGCGAGCTTCGTCCCGGTCCGTTGGAGGTATGAAAGGAGATCCGGGATGATCGTTTCCCAGCCCTTCCCCATACTCGTGAGGTACGCCCATGACGCCGGCGCCAGCGTGGGGAGACGGTACGTGCGCGGTTGGTGGTAGACAAGAATGGTCCGCTCCGCATGGAAGTTGATCACCGTAGAGAAGTTCGTACCGTGTCGCGGGTCGAACTCGATGTACCGTGGCTGCACGCGCTCCGGGATAAACACCGTACGCAGCGTCTTCCGTCCGGCGTCGTCATCGCCGAGAATCGCCCAGAGGGCCGTCCGGAGTCCGAGCCGCGCCGAACCGATCGCGTTATTTGCGGCGTTGCCGACACCGAGAAGTTCCGTGAAACGCCGGACGGGAATCTTATCCGCGTACTCGATACACAGCAGGCATTCCTTTTCCCGGAGGTGGCAGTAGACCGACGCGTCATCAATTTCCAGAAAGACATCGGTCGTCGCATCACCAAGAGAGATGAGATCGAGCACCGGCGGTCGTCTTGGCATCGAGAGCATCGTACCATGGGCCGCGCCGTGTACGAAAGACTGACGCGGACCGGATCACTCGGATGTCGTCGGCGTGTTAGAATGAGGCCGTGACAACCGAAGACGACCTCCGCCCAAAGCCGCGACCGCGCGGACCAAAACGCCCGGGGGTTTCGCGTGAGGCAAAGGAAGAATTCGCCACCAGCGCGAAAACCCTGAAGCCGACGATCAAAAAACTCGAACGGGAAGAAGAAGAGCTCCTCGCGCTCCAGCGCGCGGAACGCATCAACACGCCGTACTTGAACCTCTTCGGGTTCCCCATTAACACCGACGCGCTCGCGCTGATTCCAGAGGGAGACGCCAGGACGGCGAAAGCCATTATTTTCTGGCGGCAGGGAAAAGACGTGCGCCTTGGGGCGGTAGACCCAACGGGTCGCGCCGTCCGCGATATTGAGAACGAACTCGTGGATCGCGAGGGATTTCACGTCCGGCGTTTCCTGATCTCCTCGCGGAGTCTAGAGTTGGCTCTCGCGCTGTACACCCGCGTGTCACAGGAGGGAGAACAGAAAGATCGTTTCCTTGATCTCCCCGCGGAAGAGCTGGAGATCTTCGAGCGCGAGGTTAAGACGCTCCGCGAACTTGGGAAACGGATCACGGAGCTCCCGACGACAGAAGTGCTCAACACGATCATCGCCGGCGCCGTGAAAACACACTCCTCCGACGCGCACGTCGAGCCCAAGGAGGGGTACGCGCGCCTCCGCTACCGTATAGACGGCGTGCTCCAGGACATCACGAACTTCTCCCTCGATGGGTACCAGAAGCTCCTCTCCCGCGTGAAGGTGCTCGCGGGCCTGAAACTGAACATCCACGAAGTTCCCCAGGATGGGTCGTTTGTCGTGCAGACAGCGGGGACAATCATTGATATCCGCGTCTCGATCCTCCCCGGGGGATTTGGGGAAAATATCGTTCTGCGTCTCCTCGACCGGAACATGTCTGTGGTGAGTATTGAGGAACTGGGGATGAAGCCGCGCGACATTGCCCTCATTCGGCAGGAGTTGAAGCGGCCTGATGGCATGATCCTCAACACCGGTCCGACCGGCTCGGGAAAAACGACAACGCTTGCAGCGTTCATCCAGCACGTGAATTCCCCGGAACTCAAGATCATCACTCTCGAGGACCCCATTGAGTACCGGATCCCCGGCGTGGAGCAGACCCAGGTGGATGAGAGCGCGGGGTACACCTTCAGCCGCGGGCTCCGCTCGATCCTCAGACAGGACCCCGATATCCTCCTCATCGGCGAGATCCGCGACACGGACACCGCGGAGACCGCGATGCACGCGGCGCTCACAGGGCACCTCGTTTTTTCCACGCTCCATACCAATGATGCCGCTGGGGCGATTCCTCGTCTCATCGACATGGGGGTGCGACCATTCATCATCGCCCCGGCATTAAACGCGGTGATTGCGCAACGGCTCGTGCGGCGCGTCTGCGCGAAATGCGCGCAGGCGTATACGCCGGACGACAAAGAGCGACAGGAACTCCGTACGATCATGGAGGGAGTGGCCTCCGAGGTCTTCAACTCGGCAGCCCTCGACGCCCCACCGTTGACGCTCCAGAAAATCACCGGGTGCGACGCGTGCAACCAGAGCGGGTACCGCGGACGGGTGGCCGTGTTTGAAATCTTCTCCATGAAGGGCGAAATTGAGCAACTGACGATCGAGGGCGCGGACACAAATCAGATCAGGGCGGCAGCCCTCCGTCAAGGTATGACGACAATTACACAGGACGCGGTCCTGAAAATGCTCGACGGCGTCACGACATTCGACGAGGTCCGGCGCGTCGGCGAAGTGTGACGAGCGGCGTCGCCGCCTTGCCGTTGTGACGTCAGCGGCCCACGCGATACTTCCCTGCGGTAAAGAGCGCGGCAGCGGCAAGACACCCGAGGGCGATGATGCTGAGCGGACGTTTCCATATGGGCCGCACGTCGCGCGTCCCTTGCTGTATGCGCACATCCGCTGGACCGCGCGGGAGGAGACGGTAGCCGTCGTCATCTTCGGAAACGATCCCGCTCACGAGGAGCTCCTGCCCCACGGAAAATTCCGTTCCTCCATAAGACGCCGGAGGTGCAGCGATCACGCGGAGACGCGCCACGCCGTCTTCAAGCAGCAGCGACTCCTCTGCTTTCTCCCGCACGCGACCGGTGACGCGCACCAGAGAGCCCTCCCAGGACTCCCCAACGTCGCGGAGCTTGAGATCGTGCGGACTGGGCGGCGCGCTGCGCTCTCCTCTCTGAATATCCTCGGCGCGCGAAAGCGCAATGACGCGTTCATGGTGGATCTCCGCGATGACCCCGCGCACGATCACCGTGTCTCCGAGCACAAGCTCTGGAAGGGAACCCTCGGGAAGAACAACGCCGATGCCTGATCCCCCGAGGTAGAAGAGGTGCGGATCGAACACGCGCGGCGGCACGACGACGACACCGTGCGCGAGGACGGATTGACCGAGGGGGACACGACGCGCGTCCGCGATGGACAATGGGGCGGGCGACGACGCTCCCGGCAGTGTCTGTTCTCTGGGGAGAGACGGACGGGCTGCCGCGCGCGGGGTGGCGGCTTCCCCCGTGTGAGCGGAAGGAGATGCCGGCGCCGGCTGTGTACCGCGAGGCTGCGGGGACGCAACACGCGGCGCGCCCGCCGGAGAAACTCCTGTTGCCCCTTTCACCATGGGAGAACTCTGGGACCGCGGGGATGCTGACGCACGAGGGACGGCAGACCGCGCTGCTGTTGATTCTGCCGGGAAGACATTCGCCCGACCCGGCGTCGGCGTCTTTGTCCACGCGGCGGTCCCGTCGGGACGACGCGCGTACGCGAAACCTTCGCCGGGAATACGCTCATAGACGAGCTCGTGCTGACGGGTTCCATCCGGCCGAAGCAGTCGGGCGCGATCCGCGTCATTATTAAACACCAGACGCGTCTCCCGCCCCGAGAACGACCGGTAGCCCCCCGGTGGGATGGTGATCCCCGCGGGCAACGCGGCGGGCGTGCTGCCGCCGTCGCCGTCATCGAGCGAGAACCCCGTGAGGTCCGCGGTCCCGCTCCCGTCATTGAAGAGTTCCACGAACTCCCCGTCACGGTCGTCTCCCGTCGGATTTGGGAAGACTTCGCTCACGACCACACGGGCAGCGGAGACAGTATTGGGTATTGGCGACGACCGCGGTGACGGAGAGGGCGTGACCGTTGGTCCTGGCGTTGCCGCCGGTGTCGCTTCCGGCGACGACTGCGCGTTCGCCGCACCCGGAGTTGGTGATCCTGTGTCGCTGAAGTCCCGACTGTCGCCGCCCGCGTGTTGTCCGTCCGGGATTCGCGCGAGACTTCTGCCCTCCTGGACGTCGGGCGCGAAGACGCTGCCCGCGGCGCCGCTCGCATCCGGGAGACCGTTCGTGTTCGGCTCGTCGTAGAGCAACACATCGGGAACAGAACCGTCCGGCGCGACCAGACGCACGCCATCGGAAGCCTCTCCGCCATTCTGGAAAGTAAGACTCGCGGTGAACGCAACCCCGGGAACGTTTGACTCACCCACAAGGAGCCGCTGCCAAGGATTGATTACCGCGCCGTCCGGGAACGTGAAGACGGTGGTAAACGATGTTCCCCCGCGCTGGATTTTCCACCCCGCGAGATTCACCGGGGTGTCGCGCACGTTGACGAGCTCAATCCACTCGTTCCCGGCATCGGATGCCGGGGCGTCGTAGAAGAGCTCGTTCATGAGAACGGACGGTTCTTGTGCAGTGGCCGGGAGCCAGAACAACCACCCCGCACCGAGGAGAGCCAGGATCCTCCAGTTCATAGGATCACGATACCCCGCGCCATCTCCTGAAGACGCCGACGGTGCGTCATGACTCTTTGGGGGGTTAGAGCTGTTCCGTCACGCCGTGACTCGTGTGCGGAGAACCGATCGCTTCCCCCGTCTGTATCATCGCCACCTGAGCTTGCTGGAGCAGTCCACGGACGGCTACTTCGTGCGCTTGGATAATGACCTTCTTCACCTGATCCGGATTCGGCACATTCAGAAAGATGAAACGTTCTCGCTCGCCTGCAGTTTGCGCATAGACGTTCCCGAAGTTCAAGAATGTCGGAATGATCCCCTGGACGTCGCTCGTCACGTCTTGCACACGCACAACACTTTGCTCCGCAATGATGCGGTGGAAGAGACCCTCCTGAAGAATGTTCACGATGCGCTCATTCGTCACAATCCAGACGTCGAGGTAGTAATCCACCAGCACCGTGAAAAAGAAAAGCCAGAGGAAAAGATAGTACGCGGTGACGGAGAGGAGGACGACACTTCCCCAGATGGACGCACGGATCGCGGCAAGAAGTCCCACGGGAATACCCAGGGCGATGCCGAGCGGCAACCCCACCAAGACCGTGAAGAGGAGACCGGTGGTAACGAGAGTAAACCAGTGCCGCCGGAGGACGAGAAGAATTTGTTCACCCTCGTGGCGTCCCGGAAACGTGGTGGAGCGGTAGGGAACGGTAAAATCCATGAACGCTTAGCGTATGGGCGAAGAAAGATTGATCCCAGACGGGGGAAAGAGCGGCGCCTGCCAATGGACACGGGTGAGAACACCAAGGCTGATCACCACAAGGAGCGTCGAGAGCCCGACAAACGCGAGCGCGAGCGTTCTTCCGGTGTCGCGGTTGATGGAGAATTTTAGGAGGTGGTACGTGAGGAACGCCCCGTGGATCACGAAAAACAGGAGAAAAACGCCGTAGAGAATGAGGACGACCTGGAGCACAGCGTTCATGGTGAGAGGAGCGACGGCTGAAGGTTCCCCGGCACGGGGCGACCAAGGTGCGTGTACGCAAGCGGTGTGGCAACGCGCCCGCGCGACGTACGCTTGAGCATGCCGAGCTGGAGTAAATAGGGCTCATAGACACTCTCGATCGTCTCGACTTCTTCCTGCGTGGCGACCGCGATGGTCTCCACGCCAACAGGCCCCCCCTGAAAGAGGTCAATGACGACAGAGAGGATCGTGCGATCCACGTGATCGAGACCAATGGAATCCACCTCCAACATGGCGAGGGCCCGTTCAACGAGCGCGCTCGTGATGGCTTCCGCCCCTTCAACGTCCGCGAGATCGCGCGCGCGCTTCAAGAGACGATTGGCGACGCGCGGCGTCCCGCGGCTGCACTGCGCGAGGGTCGTCGCGGCATCCTCCGCCAGCGTCACGTGAAAGATTCGCGCGGACCGCTTCAGGATCGTCGTAATGTCGCGCGCCGTGTAGAACTGGAGACGATGAATGACGCCGAAGCGATCGCGGAGCGGCGCGGAGAGCGCGCCCACCCGCGTCGTCGCGCCGACGATCGCGAACTTCGGGAGCGTCAAACGCACGGTCTTCGCCGCCGGTCCCTGGCCGAGCACGACATCGAGCACGAAATCCTCCATCGCGCTGTAGAGTGTTTCCTCGACAATCCGGTGCAGACGATGGATCTCGTCAATGAACAGGAGATCGTGTTCCTCAAGATTCGTGAGGATGGCGCCGAGGTCCCCCGCCTTTTCAATTGCGGGGCCGGACGTCACCCGGAGGTTCACGTCCATCTCCCGCGCGAGGATCATCGCCAGTGTCGTCTTCCCCAGTCCCGCGGGACCGGAGAAGAGCACGTGCTCGATGGCCTCGCCGCGCTTCTTCGCGGCCGCGAGGAAGATCCGCAGATGCTGCTTCACTCCCTCTTGGCCGATGAACTCATTCAATGCCCGCGGGCGGAGCGTTGTTTCGAGGTGATTGTCGTCTCCCGTACCCGTGGCGGTGAGAAGAGGAGACTTCCGTTCCCGAGTATGTTCCGGCATAGCCTTCCCATGGTACACCGGGACACCCCCTCTTGACAGAGAATGCGTCACGAGGTAAGGTCCTTTGTTCGACGAATGGGTACGGAGAAGGAACGCGCCAGCGGTTCCGAGGACAACAGGAGGTCTGCGCCGGTTTTCCTGTAGACAATGCTTCGGGGGTTTACGCCCAGATCGGATCCGCTGGCTTCTCGCGAGCAGACTCCTCGACGTTCGCTCTCACTTGTCTACAGTAACATCGGTACAACACCTCTGGGCGTGGACGGTTGACCTTGGGGTGTACCGTGTGGGGGAAAGAGTAGAATACGGACACACGATGCTCACGGACACAGACATCCGAACCCTGGAACAGGACCCGCGGCTCCGCGCTCCCGTTTTGAGTTTGTACGTGAACACGGATCGAAGCGCCGCCGAGGGACGGAATACCTTGGCGTCGCTCCGCCGTCTTGTCCGAGTCGCGGACCGGAAACTCGGACAGCGCGGGTTCAGCAATGCGGCAGAAATGCGGCGACGCCTCTGTGACGTTCTCCTGCCGCGGATGACCAACTTCCTCGATCGCGAAGTGATCCCCCTGCCCGTCGTGCGCGGTGCGGCATTCTTCGCCTCCCTGGATGTCCCCGACGGACTACGCGGCAATCCTCGAGGACTGAAGACCCGCATACCACCCTCGACTCCGGAGCTCCCGCTCATTGGATACACGCTCCCCCGGCCTGTCCGTTCCACGGTGGAGATTGATCTCCATCCCGCCATCACCCCGCTCCTTTTTCTCCTCGACCAGTATGAACGGTATGCCGTCATCACCGCCGATCGTCACCACGCCCGCTTCTTCACGGTCTTCCTCGGGAATATTGAAGCCCTGGAAGAATTCACGAGCGACACGCCCGCGCGGCATGACCAGGGCGGCTGGTCGCAGGGACGTTTCCAGCGCCATCTGGACGCGCAGTTCGCCGCGCATGCTCGCCGCATCGTCACTCGTGCGACCACACTTCTCCACCGTTTCCCGAAGTGCCGGCTTCTCCTCGGCGGGGACGACAAAATGCTGCACATGCTCCGTGACCTCCTTCCCGCAAATCTGCAGACGCGGGTCGCGGGAACGTTCCCCCTTGACGTTCACGCACCGCTCCAGGAAATTCTCGAACGGACGCTCGCGGTCGCCGAGTGCGCGGAACGCGCGACGGAAGCCGGCGCGGTCACGGCGCTCCGTGAAGCGCTCATCAACCGACAAGCCGTCCACGGACTTCCGCCGACACTCGACGCGCTGACGTTTCAGCGCGCCCGCGCGCTTGTCGTCCTGCGGGGATTCCATGCGCGAGGCGCCATCTGTCAAAACTGCGCGGCGCTCCTGCCCCCCGTGACCATCTGTCCGCACTGCCGCGCGACGCCCGCGCCGGTGGAAGACATGGTCGAGCATGCGCTGGAGCGCGCGCACCGCGAGGGCGTGGCGGTTGAATTTGTTGGCGAGAGTATGGACCTTGCCGCCCTTGGGCATGTCGGCGCGTTCCTTAGGTACGCGCGCTGACATTCCCTCTTTCTTCCTTGACGATCGGATGGTTGAGAGAGAAGCTCCCCCGATGCGCCGTCTCCTTCCGCTCGCCGTCGTGTCCGCGTGCTGTATCGCGCTTTTCCTTTCCGTGCTGGCCAGGGAAGAACCGTCCCTCCAGAACCCGGTGTTCTTCCCGCGTCTTCTCCCCGAGCCGTCTCGGCGCGATAAAGTCGCGCCGAACGCGGTGGTGCTCCAGGGACTGCTCGCGCACGATCTCCGCGGCGGACAGACCTACCGTCTCTTGGGAACCGTCACCATCCCGCCGTACGCCACCGTCGTCATTTCTCCAGGGACGACACTGGTCGCAGACCATGACAGTCGCGTGATCGTGGCGGGAACCCTCAAAGTCCAACGCACCTCCTGGTCCTCAAACGAACAACATCCCGCCAAACGGTCCTGGCACGGAATTCTCGTTACCGACGGCGGAAACCTCACGCTCGAAAAATCCACCATCCGGCACGCGACGGCTGCGGTGACGTGCGCGGAGGGAAGTCGCGCCTCAATGACAGACAGCACGGCCACGGACAGTGTGGCGGGCGTCGTCACGTTCCCGGGAAGCGCCTGCGACTTCGCGCGCGTGTCGTTTGTGAAGAGCGGCGTTGGCGCGCTGATCCTCGGCGGCACCCCGCGCATCCGCGACGGGAGCTTCGATGTCGTCGGCGACGGCATTCGGATTTTCGGCGACGCACAACCAGAGCTCGCCCGCCTCACCATGCGCCGCGTCGCCTCGTTCGCCATTGATCACCGGGGGGCGCGCGACATCCGGATGACCACGCTGATCGTCAGAGACCAGCGTTCGTATCCCGAGCTCATCAGGGATGAAAGACCCCGGGACGGTTCTTCGCGTTTCATCGGCCGCGTCATTCTGGAGCCATAGCGAGGACCTTCTCCCGCGACCACCGTCTGCTCAGGCAATACTAAACCGGCCTCGTTGTCCAGCAACGACAGCCGATTCCTTGCGTACGTGGAGCTGTCTGTTCTCTTGTGCTCGACGTTCTCGGTCCGTGGCGCGTTATTGCCAGCGGACGCGCATTGAATATTTTTGTAGGTGCTTCAGTTGCGCATCTGATAATCCCTTACTCGCTTCTACGGCTTCGCGAAGATGGCTCTTTGAGAATGTGCGGGTGTCACTCACTCCCAGCGCTGCTCGGTCCGTGTAATCCTTCAGGAAATCTTCGATGAAGATGCGGTGCTCGTTTGTGACAGTGAAGTTCGGAGCATTGGTCTCGAGGTACCGCGCTGTGGCACGGCGCGCGAGGTGGGTCACCCCGTTTCCCCGTGCCGCCACCTCAACGTACGCTTCCGCCGTTTCCGCTGGTTCCGGGAGCGGCGTCTCCTTCGTGACGGTCTTCTCCTCTTCCTCCGCCGGCGTTGACGCGGGCGCTGCCGTCGCTTCCACTGTCGGCGTTGTTTCTTCTGGGTGTTCCCCTTCCTTTGTCGCCTCCGCCGTTGGTTCGGGGGCGGGCTTTGTGCCACGGTCCGAAAATGCAAAGATGGCGCCAGCGATGATAAGGATCACGATGATTGTCGAGACCGTGCGCGGCGAGTTCCGAAGACGTTCGATTATTCCTCCAGAATTCTGTTCGTCGGCCATACGATATCTTCACCTCCTCTCTCCACCATGGGTGTCGCAATGGATGAAATCCCTCCACCCTCCATGTGGATGTTGAAAGATCAGACGCGCACTCTCTATGCTACCGCGCCCGGGACGGAAACGAAAGCGGGACGCTCGTTTGGGGAGGTACACAGGAGACGGTTGGGACCAGAGCTGAAGAAACACTATGGGAGAATGGAAAGTCTCGACGTCATCATCCCTCGTCAGGGCCATGATGAGACCGTCGAAAAACTTCCTGGTCACGAGGGAATTTCTTCCCCGCAGCGGTATTTCACGAGGGAGGCGTCGAGTTTTTCGACGGTCTCGAGGACACCTCGTTGACACCCCGTGTTTCCCATGGCATGATCGCCGTGTTTTCCTGTAGGAATCTCCATGTCGCGACATTCCAAGTGGGCAAAAATTAAGCGGCAGAAGAACGTCACGGACGTCAAGCGCGGGCAACTGTTCACAAAGCTCCTCCGCACCGTGAGTGTTGTGGCACGGGAGAGTGGTGGTGATCCGACGTCAAACGTACGCCTCCGTATGGCGATCGATCGCGCGCTTGAGGAAAACATGCCGAAAGACACCATCCAGCGCGCGATCGATCGCGCGACAGGAGCGGGGGACGAAACACCCATGCAGTCTCTTGTCGTGGAGGGGTACGGCCCCGGCGGCGCGGCGCTCCTCATCGAAGCCGTCACGGATAACCGCAATCGCACCGTTGGCGACATTCGGAAAATCCTCGCGGCTGCGGGCGGATCGCTCGGTAGCGCCGGGAGCACCCAGTGGATGTTCGAGCGCCGTGGTCGGATTCTCCTCCGAAACCTTCCCGATCCCGACAAAGCGGAGCTCGTCGCCATTGACGCCGGAGCGCTGGACCTCCATCACGAC
>CAYJQK010000008.1:0-21691 GCA_964372305.1 uncultured Candidatus Saccharibacteria bacterium
GCAGCTTCAAGAGCCGCGCACGCTCCCAGCGAGACGCGGCGAAGAAGCTCCGTTTACGCATCCGGCAGGTCCAGCGGCAACAGAGAGCGTACCGCGTCACGGGTACCCGAAGCCGTGACCGCAGGCTGATCCGCCTACTATCCGCATTCAGCATATCTGATTTCCACGCACAAAAAAACGCCCGCCGTACCGAAGGTACGAACGGGCGTGACGACCAAAAGGACAAAGCGCAGTTTGAGAAGCGCAGAGGTTCCAAGGGTCACAGGGCAGGAGCAGGAACCTTGCGGACAGCGGCAAAGCGGTAAAGGTCGCTCCACCCAACGTGCCAGCGACCCAGGTGCAGCCCGTACCGGTCGTCCCAGCCGTCGAGGCACGGGACACGGCGGTCGCCGCGCGGGTCCACCCACGAAGAGCCGAGAAAGACGATCGGATACTCGCGCTGCACGTCGGGGTACTTCGCCCCGAATGCCGTGGCGTGTTCCAGCTTCGCCGGTTCCAGACCCATCCGATTCAGCTCCGCCACGGCGTCATCACTGGAGATGTCGCGGTCGAAGTGGACGAGGATGATCTCGGACTCCACGACGCCGGTGCCGGTGAGCGGGAAGTTAGCGGACGTGATGTACTCGTTCGCGGAGCCGTACTTTCCCTCCCAGATCTGGTCGGCGAGCGGCTGAGCGTAGTCCACGGTGACCGGAAACCGGTTCCGCGTCTTCAGCTCAGCCTTCACGAGAAGATCGGCGATGGCGTCGAGAAGGCCGTCCCCGTCTGGCGTGTCCAGCACGTGGATGGCGTCTTTCGTGCCGCCCTTCGCCTTCACCTTACCGTCCAACTTGCTCCAGACACTGGCTGCCATAGAGGCACCACGGGCAACTGCGGACTTCGACATGGGAGAACCCCTTTCAGGAGTGACGAAGCGTACTCCTAATCCCCGTGATACACGGGAACCCTAAGCGACGCTTCTGATAGTGCAGCGTCTGTATGAGCCGCAGCGGTCAGAACACGATGATTCGCGTGCTCAACGCTACGGCTGTATGGAGAAGGAACGGTCGGAGAGGTCAACGGTACCTGATACTCCTCCTGAAGGATGTTGTCCAGCATCAACGCGCGCCATTTGCAGCGTACGCCAAACCTGATCAACAGGTGAAAAATCTGGACGCCGCCGGCAGACCACCCCTGGCGACGTCACGTGCTTGCCGGACACGACACTTCTCTCGAGCGCGCCTCGACGACATTTCTCTTATGGTTTGACAGAGGAATTTCCACTCCCCCCTTTGTCTTTTGAGCCAAAGTACCAGCGGAACACGTCCCGCGCGATGGGCACGGCAACCCGGTCGCCGCCGCCGCCCTTCTCCACAAGCACGGTGAGCACGAGCTCGGGATTCTCGTACGGCGCGAACGCGGTGAACCAAGCGTGCGTCGTGTCCTTGTTGCCCACCTGCGCCGTCCCGGTCTTCCCCGCCACGGCAACGGGAGCATCCTGCAGTCCTCGGCTGGAACCGTTTGTCACCGATGCGCGCATGCCCTCCCGCACTGCCGCGGCAGTCGCCGCACTCACCACACGCGCCGCCCGGACAACGGGTTTTCGATATTCGATCACCGTCCCATCTTCGCGGACGAACGCTTCCACAAGCGCAGGGGTATACAGCGTCCCCCCATTCGCGATGGTCGAGGTCACGAGCGCAAGTTGCAGCGGCGTAACCAGGAGATCTCCCTGCCCAATCGCGAGGTGGTACGTATCCCCGATATACCACGGCTCGTCCTTCGTGCGTTTCTTCCACGCTTCAGACGGGAGAAAACCCGAAGCCTCTTCTGGTAAGTCAATCGTCGTGGCATTGCCGAGCCCGAAACGTTCCGCATACGCCGTCATCCGGGAGACCCCGAGACCCTCCCTTCCTTCCACGCCACCACCGATCGTATAGAAAAACGTGTTCACGGACTCCGCGAGCGCCTTGAGGAGATCCGTCCTCCCGTGGCCGCCGGGTTTCCAATCCGGAAAAAACCACTGACCAACGCGAATCCCGCCGGTGCTTTCGATAGTCGTGTCCTTCCGGAGGATGCCCTCTTCGAGCGCCGCGGCGGCGACCACGAGCTTGAACGTTGATCCGGGAGGATACTGGCCCTGAATCGTTCGGTCGAGAAACGGCTGTAACGGGTCGCTGAAAATCGCCTTCGCATCCTCCGGTTTCAGACCGCGGGAAAACGCGTTGGCGTCGAAGGAGGGAACGCTGACGAGCGCGCGCACGGCTCCTGAGCGGGGATCGAGCGCCACGGCCGCTCCTTGCGTCGCCCCCGCGTCCCGGATGCGCGCCGTGAGAGTATCGAAGAGAACCTGCTGGAGCTCCGCGTCCAGCGTGAGACGAAGATTTCCTCCGGGACGCGCCGCGATTGTGCCCAGATCCCCCTGCACATCCCCCGCAGCGTTGACCTCTACCTGGCGTGCGCCGTGCGTGCCGCGCAGCACACGCTCGTAGGTCCGTTCAAGACCGCTTTTCCCCACGTACTCTGTCGGAAGGTATCCCGTCCGCGCCGCGAGTTCCTCTTTGGAAATACGGCCCGTGTACCCGAGGACATGCGCGAAAGCCGGCGCCTGCGCATACTGCCGGACAGCGCGGCTTTCTGCCGTCACGCCAGGGAGTTGTTCGCCACGCGCAAGGACGGTGAGGAGCTCGCTGTGGGGGATGTTTGCCAGGAGCGGGACGGGTTTCGCAGACCCGCGATCGAGATTTTGGAGGCGATCGCGGAACTCACTCGCCGACACGTGAGGAAAGATGTCCCGCAGCACAGAGATGATCGTCTCGATATCCATCGGCAACTGTACCGGATACGCCACGAGATCTGTGGAGGGAGTATTTTCGACGAGGGGCGTCCCTCGGCGGTCAAAGATCACGCCGCGCGGGGCGTACTCCACGAGAACCCGCACGCGGTTCCCCTCGGCGCGAGAGCGTAAGACGGCAACGGACCCTAATTGGAGCAGCGCGCTCCGAAAAGCAATAATTGCCACAACCGCGACGCCAAGAAACCGGAGAATAGCCACGCGGCGTGGCGGGAGCGTTGCCGTTGCTTGCCGCACAGAGTCTGGGGCATGAACAAAGAGCTCCGCGCCGGACGAGGCATCGCGTGGGTTCGGCACCCAGCGCCGCCAGGAGGACTCGTCGTTATGACGCGAGGTGCGCATACCGAGATCCCCGGGGAAAAAATGACTTCACGATACGTCGCCCCCGTGGTGAAACGACGACGAACCACCACGCGAGCGCCAGCGGAACGGCACTCAACGTGGGCAGGACCACACGTAATAGGAGAAGATGCGCGAGTTGTGTCGCATGAAGAACGTTCCCTGCCGCGGGGGAGAACAGTCCTTGGAGCGTCAGGCGCAGGAGAAAAACTGCAAAGGCTGTCAAGACGACGACACTACGGAGTGAAACGGTCGACAACGCGCGTTTTGTTATGCCCACGAGACCGAGGGGAAACGCGACGGTAAGGACGAAGATCACTCCGGGGGTCATGCCGGATCCCGTTTCCGCCGCAAGGGCGCCCGTTAAAAGAAGCGGCAGGAACGTACGAAGCACACGCTCTTCTTGCGCCTGAACCAGAGACACCACGCAGAGAAAGGTCAAGGTCACCGGCAGCGGCACAGGAATCGTCACCAGACGGTGCACGCTTGCCTCGAGAAAGACCAGGGTGAGGAAAAGGACACCATGCGCGAGAAAACGGACCACCGTCTTATTCTAAAAGAACGCTCACAATGCGAAGCGACCGGAAGTTGACCGCCGGCGTAATGCGCGCCGACTGAAAAATTTCGTTCGCCCGCGCGGTGACGGAACGCACGGATCCGACGTACAGGAAGGGCGGAAAGATTCCGTCCGTCCCCGTGGTCACCACGCGATCGCCATCGCGAAGTTCCGACGTGCGCGGGACGGTGTCAAGAACAACATCAATGCCGCGAACCCCGCGCGCGAGACCCTCCGCGCGCGTGCCAATCGTCTGGACGCTCGCTCGGAATGACGCGTCCGCCACCGTCGCCACCACGGACGTGAGGGACTCCGTACGCAGCACGCGGCCGACAAGCACGCCGTCCTCTACAGTAACCGGCGATCCTGTCTGGACACCGTCCCGCGACCCCTTGTTGATGACCCAACCGTCAATGACGCCGTCCGTTGTCCGGCTCACAATGTCCGCCGCGATGAACCGCTGGGCACGACGCGGGACAAGGTCTACCTGGCGCCGCAGCACGTCATTTTCTTGTTCGACGCTCTCGAGACGCGCGAGAAGCGCGCCGAGCCGCGCGTTCTCTTCTTCCATGATCCGTGTCGCGCGACTCAATTGACCCACCGCAATGAACGAACGGAGAACGCCGCGTGTTTCCTCCACCAGGCCCGCGATCACGCGGATGAACGGGGACATCTGCCGCAGGGTGACGCTTTCAACCGGCGAGAACCAGCGCCGCGATAGGGCGACCGCAAGAAGAGCCACGAGAAGACCGGCGATGATGTTCCGTGAGAAGCGCCGAATCTCTCTGGCAGGCATCGTCCACTCCGCACCCTGCTAATAAAGGGGTTGTGGCGCGGTAGGGGGCACGAGCACTTCTTGCAGGGACTCGATATCCTCAACGACAATCCCCGTGCCGCGGACAACCGCCGTCAGCGGGTCATCAGACACACGCGTGGGAATCTGCGTTGTCGCCGAAACGAGCTTATCGAGCCCTCGGAGAAGCGCGCCACCACCGGCAAGGACAATCCCACGCTCCATAATATCTGCCAGAAGCTCGGGTGGTGTTTCTTCAACAGTCGCTTTAATGCTCTGCACAATTGTCCGCACAGATCGGCTCATCGCCTCGCGAATCTGCGTGTTGTTCACGATCACTTCTTTGGGAAGTCCACTGACGAGATCCCGCCCGCGCATGGGCATCTCCAGTGGTTCCACGAGTTCCCACGCCGAACCAATGGTCAATTTTACATTCTCTGCCGTCCGCTCGCCGAGGAGGAGGTTAAACTCGTCTCGCGCATACTGGATGATGTTCTCATTGAGCTCGTCGCCCGCGATGCGCAATGAGCGACTCACCACAACTCCCCCAAGAGAAATGACCGCGACTTCCGTCGTCCCCCCGCCGATATCCACGATGAGGTTTCCGGCCGAATCCTGGACGGGGAGACGCGAGCCAATTGCCGCCGCCATGGGTTCTTCAATGAGAAATACTTTCCGCGCCCCCGCGCGCATTGCCGCGTCTTCGACTGCGCGACGTTCGACTTCGGTAACGCCGGAAGGAATGCCGATCACGACTCGCGGGCGAGGGATAAGCGAAAGCGACTCTCCATGAACCTTCTCGATAAAATACCGCAGCATGTGTTCGGTGGTTTCGAAATCGGAGATCACGCCGTCGCGGAGGGGGCGGGTGGCCACAATATGTCCCGGCGTCTTCCCGACCATGCGGTGAGCATCCGTACCGATGGCGAGGATCTTTTTTGTTTTTGTGTTCAGGGCAACAACCGACGGCTCGTTGATGACGATGCCCTTCCCCCGCGTGTAGACCAACGTGTTCGCTGTCCCGAGGTCAATGCCGAGATCGTGGGAGAAAATTCCAAAGAACTTTCTAAACATGGGTGAGGTGAGACTGGATATGCGCCTTGAGCCCGGGGATATCGCCGAGCGCAAAGGTTACCGCCGCGTGGAGATCCGCGCGCGGCCGAACTTCCCCATGCCCCGCGGCGATCCCGCGCTCGCTCACGATCACTTGGACAGGAATCCCGATGAGCTCGCTATCACGGAATTTTTCTCCGGCACTCAATTCCTCCCGATCATCGAAGAGGACTCGGAATCCATCCTCCTGGAGCAGGCGAGCGATGTTCTCCGCGGTTTCCCCGCCGCGGAGGGAGTGCACGTGGACGTCATACGGCGCCTCGGAGGGTGGCCAGCTGATCCCCTGAGCATCGTGCGAGGCCTCGACGATTGCCGCGAGGAGCCGACCGACGCCGATGCCGTAGCAGCCCATCACGAAAAATTCTGACGTGCCCTCCCCCGTGGTGAAGCGCGCGCCCATGGCTTTGCTGTATTTCACCCCCAGCTGGAAAATGTGCCCATTTTCGATGCAGGAGCGAAAGACGAGCGCGGTGCCGCACCTCGGGCAGGTCGTCATCTCCGCGCCGATGGTTTCTTTTTTTGCGCCGAACGGGCACGCGGGACACGTGGCCACGATATCCTCGCCGGTCTCGGCAACGAGGGCAAACTCGTGTGACACCGCGCCGCCGATGGACCCGGAGTCCGCCGCGACGGGGATCACTTCGAGCCCGCAGCGCTGGAACAGGCGTCGGTACGCCTGCTTGACCTCTTCGTAGAAGCGCTCTTGATCCTCAAGCGAGGCGTGAAAAGAGTAGAGATCCTTCATCACGAACTCCCGAACGCGAAGCAGCCCGCCGGTTGCCCGCTGTTCGTTGCGGAATTTTGTTTGGAGCTGATACACCGCAACGGGGAGCTGCCGGTACGACTGAAGATAGGTTCGCGCAAGGTGCGTGACGACCTCCTCATGCGTGGGGCCCAGCGCATACCGCCGGTCGTGGCGATCGGTGACGATAAATAAGGGCGGATCAATTGTTGCCCAGCGCCCCGTCTCTTCCCAGAGAGACCGCGGCTGAAGCGCCGGGAGCAGCACTTCCTGTGCACCCAGAAGAGACATCTCCTCACGAATCATGGTCTCGATACGCCGGTGGACAAGTACTCCAAGCGGCAGGAGCGAGAAAATTCCAGACGCGAGTTGGTGCACGAATCCCCCTTGGGTCAATAAGCGGTGACTCACGGAGTCCGCGTCTTTCGGCGGCATCCGCAGCGTCGTCCCAAAGAGGTGACGTTGGCGTTGAAACATCGGATGCTTCATGGCGTCAAGAGACGACGGATGTCGTGAACCGTAATCAGCAGCATCAATCCAAGAAGGACCGCGAAGCCAATAGCGTGAACCAACCGCTCCGGTTTTCCGCGGAAGCCGCGAATGCCGAAGAATTCCAGGAGGACAAAGAACACCCGACCGCCATCGAGAGCGGGAAACGGGAGAACATTCAAGAGCGCGAGGTTCACACTCAAGATCGCCGTGAGCTCCATGAGCGGAAGTATCCCTTCTCGGCCCACGGTCCCGACGATCATCCCAATGCCCACTGGCCCCGCGATGTCGCGCGGGACAACCCGGTTGATTAAGAGATCACGCGCGAGACTGCGGAGGGCGCGGACGGTTGCCACCACGACGCGCCCCGTCGCGCGCGCGCCCTCGGAAGGCGCGCGGAACCAGGACACTCGGTAGTTCGCGAGATTTATGAGGCCAAGCCCAATCGGTTCCCCCACGACATGCGGCCCATCGGGAAACACGATGCGTAGAGGAACCGGCTCCATGTCGCGTCTGACAACCAGAAGAAGTTCGGCGCCACCAAAACCGCGAATTGCCTCCGCGGCCTCCGCAGCAGTCGCCACTGTTTTCCCGTTCACTTCGAGGAGATCGTCCCCTGCGCGAATTCCGGCATTCGTGAGTACGGGAGTCTGCTTCACGTCAACAATCCCCACCCGCCGATCTCCCAGGGGAAACGACGCCGGGATGTTCTCGACAACGACCGTTGTTCCCACGCCGGCGATCACCGTGAACAACACCCAGGCAAGAAGGAGGTTCATCAAGACCCCGGCGAGGAGCACCGCCAAGCGACGCGGGCGGGACCGCTTTGCAAAGGAACGCGGATCTGCACGCGAGGCAGCGTCGTCATCTTCTCCGGTGATCCGCACATACCCCCCAATCGGGATGAGGTTCACGGCATAGGATGTCTCGCCGATGCGCCGCGCGAAGAGCCGGGGAGGAAACCCGATCCCAAACTCCTCGACGCGACACCCCACGAATCGCGCAACAATCGCATGGCCAGCCTCATGCACCAGCACGAGGACGCCAAGGACGAGAATAAAGAGGAGAACAGTCACCATCACGGCCCCTTCAACTCCCGTTCTTTCAAGACGACGGCATCCTGAACCGCCGTAAGCGCCTCGTCCACGTGCTTCTGGAGTGTTTCCTTCTCGCGCTCCAGGAGATCATCGGAAAGCGCTTTCTCCTCGTGAGACCTCTTGAAACCTCGAAGAATTTTTTCGCGTGTCATGCGGATGGCAATGCGCGTGTCCTCCGCATACTTCCCGACGAGTTTTACGAGATCGCGACGCCGCTCCTCCGTAAGCGGCGGAAGCACGAGTCGCAGCGTTGTGCCCGTGACGACCGGCATCACGCCGAGGGCCGACGCGGCGAGCGCCTTCTCGACCGCCGGCACCGCCGCAGGGTCCCACGGTTCGATCTGGATCACCCGCGCCTCGGGAATCATGATCGTGGCGATATCGCGCAGTCGCATGGTCGTCCCGTAGCAATCCACAGGAAGAGACTCGACAAGCGCGGCCGTCGCCCGTCCCGAGCGAATGCCGCGGAGTGTTTCTTGAAGACGTTCAACGGCGGGAAGAAAGTTTTGGTGAAGCTTCAACGGTTTCATAAGGCGACGGGAGTAAAGAAGAGAAATTCGAGGGCGAGCGCCGGAGGAAGATTCGCTCGTACCATGGCCAGGGCTTCTCGACTCCGCCTGAGGAGCGCCGCCACGGAGCGAGATTCATGACGCTCGTTGAGCCGGTCACGGAGAAGTGATTGATACAGCGTCAGAAGTTCTCCCGCATCCTCTTTCGATGCGCACGTCTGGGCGAGGCGTGCGCGTTCCGCGTAGGATTTTGTGGGCAAATCATTGAGCGCGTTCCACCACGTGCGGTACCGCGCATACAGATCCGGCGCCTGGAGGAAGCGTCCGGCGAGCCCGGGACGTCCTCCGGAGAGCCGCGCAAGGACCACGCACTCCTCCTGCGGAACTCCGAGACCCAGGAGCACCTCCGCGAGCTTCTCCTGGGAAAGCAGCGGAATCTCTTCAACCGCGGACCGCGACTGAAGAGTTTTCGGCACCAGTTCAAGGATATCCGCAGTCATGAGAAAGAACACGGTCCCGGATACATCTTCAATGCTCTTGAGGAGGAGCGAGAGCGCCTCCGGGGTATACCGGTCGAGGTGCCAGAGGAACACGACAATCGATGGAGCGAGAAGTGGCCGCTCGTGAATTCTCCGCAGGAGCACGGCGAGATGTTCCCTACTGCGGGTGGATGAGTCATCGTCCATGAACACATCCGGGTGCGTCGTGAGTTGATTGAGGCAGCTCCTACAGACGCCACAGGCGCGACGTTCTCTGCAGAGCAGCGTGCGCCCAACCTTTTCGAGAATTTCGGTCTTTCCAATGAGTGGAGGACCCACGAGAAGTGTCGTGGTCGCGAACACGCCACGGGACGCCCGCTCCGTGAGTCCACGAAGTTCTTGTGCATATGCACGGCTCATGAGTGCTTCACGCATCGGGGTCGAAGAAACTCACCGTAGCACAGGGCGTGTGAGACGAGGAGACGGTGGCGAATGCGGGGCGAGCAAGCGGAACGGAAACGGGAGGAGCGTCGTCCGCTCTTCTCTCATCCCTCTCACTTCTCGCTCACCGCCTCGTCTACCGTCGCCCACGGAAGCGCGTGTGCCACGTGACGAGCAGCGGCGCCGCGATGAAAATTGAGGAGTAGGTTCCGACAATAACACCGACGGCAAGCGTGAGGAGGAATGCACGGATCGTCGCCCCGCCGAACAGGATCAGCGCGAGGAGCACGAACAAGGTTGTGAACGACGTGTTGATGGACCGCGTGAAGGTCTCCAGGACACTCCGGTCAACGATGTCGGCAAATGTCCCCCGGGTCATCCGGAGGTTTGCCTTGATCCGGTTGAAGATAACAATCGTGTCATGAACAGAGAAGCCGAGGATGGTCAAGAGCGCCGTGACAAAGAGAGAGTCCGCAGACGCGCTCCAAAACCTCGCGTACACAGCAAAGAATCCCGTGGCAATGAGGATGTCGTGCACCAGAGCGACAATCGCCATGGCGCCGAAGACCCATGACGGAATGATCGCGGTGGTTTTACGAAAGACGACCGCAAGGTACAGAAGGATCCCTCCGGATGCCAGGAAGACCGCGAGAAAGGATTTTCGGAGAAGTTCGCGGCTGATGGTTGGACCTACGGCGAGGAACTGTCGCTCCTCCAGATTGGGGAACACCTTCTCAAGATTTTGCAACAGCTTCGCATGGGTCGTCGTGTCGAGGAGGTGGGTACGGATGAGCAGACTGCCATCACCAGTGGTCTGAATCACCGCGTCCTTCACCCCGAGTTCCTCGAGGCGCGCCTCAAGCGCCGCGACGGTGAGTTGCGGACCCCGCACGTCCATGACACTCCCGCCGACGAAATCAATGCCAGGACGAAGTCCCCAGACACTGATCGCGCCGATGCTCGATGCTAAAAGCGCACCGGAAATTGCGAACCACCATCGCGCGGTACGGGTGACGCTGATCATGAGCGTTGACCCTCGTCACGGGTTTTGACGCCTTGGTCAACATACCAGGCCGGTTGCGAGAACATCCTTGTTCCGCTCACAGCACGCAGGAGCGTGCGCGTTACGATGATGGCCGAGAACATGCTCAAGAGAATGCCAATCCCGAGCGTGAGCGCAAACCCTCGCACAATGCTCGACCCGAGTGTGTAGAGCAAAAGACAGGTGATGAGACTGGAGACGTTCGAGTCCCGAATGGAGTTCCACGCCTCGCGAAACGCGTCCGTGAGCGCGGGCTGAAGAAAACGTCCTCGCCAGAGTTCTTCCTTCAACCGTTCAAAGATGAGAATGTTCGCGTCCACGGCCATACCGACGGAGAGGATAAACCCCATGATTCCCGGAAGGGTCATGGTCACGCCAAGAAGTTTAAACGCCACAAGGTTCAGCGCGCCGTAGAGGAACAACGCGAACGATGCCACGACACCTGGAAGCCGGTAGAGCACGACCATGTACACCATAATGAACACGATGCCAACAGCCCCAGCGACCATGCTTTTCCCGAGGGACTCTTTCCCGAGGCTCGGTCCAACCGTCGTCCGGCTCTCGAGCGCGACGGGCACGGGAAGCGCTCCCGCCCGGAGGCGAGCGGTGAGCTTCTTCGCCTCCGCAATCGTGAAGGTACCGGTGATCACCGCCTTTCCCTCGGTGATACGATCCTGCACGACGGGCGCGGTGATCGGAATGCCATCAAGAAATATCGCGATCCGCTTGCCGATGTTCTTTTCGGTCAGTTCCGCGAACAGTTTCGCGCCGTCCCCGTCGAACACGAGAGAAATTTCCGGGGCGTTGGTCTGGGGATGAAAGCTCACGTCCGCTCGTTTCAGATGGCGCCCGGTGAGCTTCGTGAGATTCCACTCGGGCGGGCGTGCCGTCTCCTGATCCCTTGGAACGTCCGCTGGCGTTTCTGGCGGCGGCGCCTCTTCCCGAAAGTCCAGTTGTGGCGTTTCGCCAATCACGCGAATCGCGTCCTCCGCGTTCTGCACCCCGGGCAGCTCCACAATCATCCGATCGCCGCTCGTCGCTTGGACCGTCCGCTCGGCCACGCCGAAGGGGTTGACACGACGTTCGATGACATCCCGTACTCCTTGGAGCGCGTCCGCACGGTCCGCCTCCTTTACCCCGCTCATGTCCGCGCGATACAAGAGTTGCGTTCCACCAAGGAGGTCAAGTCCGAGCCGGAGCCGAATCTCCATCCCCCGTCCGCGGATTTTCAGGTCTGGACCATGCGGGATCGCGAGGAGAAGTACGCCTCCCGAGAGGAGCAGAATACCGAGAACCCCGACGAATACTTTCTTTCTCTGCGTCACGAGGCGAGTATACGAAAGCGCTCGGGAGTCGTGAAGAGGAGTGGTACCAGGAGAGGCTCCATGTCAAATGATTGAACTCGGTACCCCCTACTCATGTTCGTTGAATCACGAACCGGGTGACCAACCGGGAAACTTGTTTTTTCTGTTGTTGGCTGGAAGAAGTTTCGGAAGAGCGCGAGATCCAGATAAGGGAGGCGGTTACGTCCCCGCCATAGACACGGGGGCCCGCTGCTTCCGCCGTCTCGGCACGAACGCCTGCGCCGGGAACAGGAGGCGGACGAGAACCTTTCGATGGAAACCGGTACGCTTCCGTGCCTCGTCAAGGATCCGGCCTTTCCCGGTCTTTGTCGTGGCGCAGTACTCCTCGTGGATATCCTGGAGATACTCCCGGCGGGAGGGAGAGGAAAACATGGGAATGAGACGTGGAGGATGGGGGAGAACATCCCTCAATTTCCCTTATCCTTCTTATTCCTGTACCCTGTGGATTACTGAGAGGAGGTGAACATCGTGAATCTAAGTACAAACCAAAACGAACGAGCAATGTTCTTGGTGATCATGGGTGTCGTCGCGATCATTGCCGCGGGTGCGATTATGTATTCGTCAAACATGTCTGACCCATCCGAGGGAAGTGAATGGAGGATCGGCAGGCACGTGAAGAAGCCACGACAGCAGTCGCCGCCAACGATGGTAGAGAATCCAGGGAGCGTAACAACGCCCGTGGCGCTGCCACTGAGCGCGACGCCCGCGTTGTTCCCAATTGGAAGCGTGCCCATCAATGCTGGACCAAACTACGTTCCTATTGCTCCCTAAAGTAAGACGCTCCTGTTCTCCATGTGCCTCCGGGGAATGTCAATGGGAATCCTCGAGATACAGAACAGGTCGTGAATACCGCGACATCGTGCCGCGGTATTCATGGTGTTCTGGGTTCTCGTGATCTGGACAAACAGGAACCCCCAAATGGAATACGCCTCCACGGCTACACGCACTCGAACCGTTGCCCATCCTCCGCGATCGTGATGCCCCGCGCTCCCGCAAGCTTGGCCTTGAGTGCTGGGAGCTGTTGGTCGCGCACATGCGTGACGATCACCCGTCGAACGCCGCTCGCCTCCTGGAGCTTCAGAACTTGCTCAATGGTGAAATGGTTTGGCGATAGTTTTGTGGCGGCGGCTTCGATGAGAAGGATATGTGCGCCCTTCACGCGTTCCATGAGGTCTTCGAGGGGATGGTCGCTCCCAACATCCCCCGTATACACGAGCGTTTTCCCCTCCGCGGTTATCCGAAAACCCACCGAGGGAAACCACGGTACGTGACGGACCGGGAACGTCTGAATCGTGAGGTGCCCGAGCGTCGTCTCTCCTGAACCCTGGCGAAATTGCAGGGGGAAAGACTCTTGCGGCTCGGGCCAATACACCTCTTTCAGTTTTTTCCAGCAGTCTTCCATGCCTTCGGGACCAATACAAAGGACCGGGGAATCCTGTCGTCCGGTCATGCGGTTGTCCACCCACAATCCATGGATAAAGGGGAAAAGACCCGCAAAGTGATCCGTATGAAAATGCGAAAGGCACAGCGCTTCAATTTCACGGAACGGGACTCCCTGGTCCACAAGACGCGCGAGTGTCGGCGCGCCACAGTCCAGGAGAACGCGGGTGCTCCCGGTGTCGACAAGATACCCCGCCGGAAAACGCTTCCGCGTGGGCATCATCGTGCCCGACCCAAGGACCGTGAGTGTCATGCTGCTACCAGGCCCACGGGAGAAACATCGTCGTCCGCGCGCGGTACGCGCGGTACGTCTCCCCAAACGCGGCTTCAAGAATTCGCTCTTCCTGCCGCCCCTGCCACCACAGAAAGCCGCTCAGGGGAATGATGGCAACAATGAAAAGACTCGCCGTGAAGAGCTCCACGCCGAGGAATATCAGGAGCAGCCCGCTGTACATGGGGTGACGGATGTATCGATACGGTCCATCGATCACCAGGTCCTGTCCAGGAACAATTTGGAAGTCCGCAGCGTGCGCCCAATGGATCCCGAGACTCTCCCGCGCCCACAAGAGGAGTGCCGCGCCGATAACGAACAAGACGGTCCCCACACGAACGAAGAGTACGCGCATACCCAGCGGGAGCGCCAGGGGAAGCAAGGGCACACCGAGAATTTGCACGACGAGGAGGAGAGCAACAACAAACAGGAGGATTCGAATCCCCTGTCGGACAGTGGCCGGGTGCCCCGATCGCCGCGGCTCCGCCCGCGAAAGAGACAGTTCGCGCACGCGGAGGTACCCAAGGAGAAAGAGTACGCCAAGCGCCAGGAGTATCGAGACGGCAGGAGGAAGAGACATGGCTTAGCGAATGATGGTCCCCAGCGCTTCTCCGCGAAGTATCGCCTCCAACGCGCCGTGCTGCGTGATGTTGAACACGACCACCGGGAGACCATGATCCGCGCACAGCGCCAGCGCGCTGTTGTCGAACACCGTAATGTGGGGATCCTTCACGGCATCAAGGAAAGAGAGCGTGCGGAGCGGCACCGCGTCGTCGTGCTTCTTGGGATCTCTCGTGTAGACCGCATCAACATTCGTGCCTTTGAGAACAACTTCGCAGTTCATTTGCAGCGCGCGGAGAACCGCGGCCATGTCTGTCGTAAAGTGCGAATCCCCGGTCCCGGCGGCGAAAATGACCACCTGGCGCTCTTCTAACGCCGCGAGCGCATGCCGTCGAATGTACGGCTCGGCAATCTGATCCATGTGGATGGCCGACTGGACGTGGACCGAAAGCGAGAGTTTCTCGAGCGCATTCTGGAGCGCGAGAGCGTTCATCACGGTGGCGAGCATGCCGATGGCATCTCCGGTGGCGCGGTCCATGCCGTGTTCCGCGGCCGAAACGCCGCGGAAGAAGTTCCCCCCGCCGATGGTGATCCCCAGCTCCACGCCGAGGGCATGGGCGCCGACAATCTCCTTGGCAATGGACGCGGTAAACTTCGGATCAATGCCCGCGCGGCGCGCGCCGAGGAACGCTTCGCCGGAGAGCTTGAGCATGACCCGCCGGTACGGGAGTTTTGAGCGGCGACGCGCCATGCGCGTAGCGTACCACTGAAAAGCGCTCGGTGAGAAACAGCAGCGAACCATCCGGCCCGCCCCTTCTCCTTCTCCTCTTCCTTCGCTTTCCCGCTGTTCCACTATACTGGAACAACGTACAGGGGTCCGCCGCCGATGATTTTTTCCTGGAATCAGGTCGCACGTCATTCCCCTGCACCGAGACCGTCGAAAAACTCGCCATCTCCCTCAGGAAATACCGCTGCGGGGAAGAAATTCCCTCGTGACCAGGAAGTTTTTCGACGGTCTCGCTCCTTGTGTTTTTGAGCCATGCGCAGTAGCCTAAACCATGCATGCGCCTGACGCGACGACACCTCGGCCTCGGCATTGGGGTTCTCGCTGTGGGTGGATTTTTCTTCACACGCTTTCTGCACAAAACTGGGAACGAGGCTGTGGAAACGACGGCGGTCCGCCGTGGGACGATTCGCCACGAAGTCGAATTCTCCGGACACCTCGACGCGCGACAACGTGTCACACTCGCCTTCGAGCGCGGGGGTATCATCGCGGCAATACTCGTGACGCAAGGCAGTCGCGTTCAACGCGGCGATTTGGTCGCGCGTCTGAACAATGACAGCGCCGTTCTCGATGAGGCAAAAGCGTTTGCCGACCGCGTGAGTACGGAGACGCGAACGCGAAACGATCGCGACGCCGCGCAAGAAGCACTCGCCAACATTCAATCAGAAAATGTGGCGACACTTTCGAAACGCCGCCACGCTGTCCGTGACGCAAAGCGGGAACTCGACCAGGGAAACGAAGTGTGGCAACAGTCGGTCCGCGAGAGCGGCGACGAGGCCTCGACGACGCGGACAAAGTACCTCGCCGTCCTCCAGTCGCAAACCGCCTATCACGCGTCGCAGCAGCTCTTGCGCGAGGATCTCGCCGCCACGAAACGGGCCGAGAGCGCCGCGCGCGCTTCTCTGAATGCGGCGGTCGCGGCATACCGCGCGACGCTCTCGGCGGCGGAAGGACAGCCCGGACTGTCTGCCCTCGAAGCGCTCGAACAACTTACGCGGGTGCGTCGCGAACAGGGGATGATCCGCGCGCCCTTCACGGGTGTCGTGACCGACATTCCGATAGAACCCGGAGAATACGTGATGCCGGGATCATCCGTCGTGACCGTCCAAACACTCAACGAGCTCGAGGTTGTCGCAGACGTCCCGGAAACAGATCTGGCAAAGCTTGCCGTCGGCATGCGCGCATCGTTCACGACTGACGCCTATGGTCTGCAGACGACCTGGGAGGCAGAAATCCGCCACCTGGCGCCCGCGGCGAAGACGATCGAGGGTGTGCCCACCTACCGTGTCCGTCTCCGGCTTCTCTCGCAAGACGAACGTCTTCGACAAGGAATGTCCGTCACCGTCACGGTCCAGACGGCGGTCAGAGAGCAGGTCCTCCTCATTCCCCGCCGCGCGGTGGTGACGGGGGAAATCGGAGAAACTGTGCGTGTCCGAGGCGAGGATGGAACAATCGAGGAACGCACGGTCACCACCGGAGTTGCTGGCGCCGACGGGAATGTCGAGGTGACATCGGGCCTCCGCGAGAACGAGCGAGTCGTCACGAAGACCCCTTCACGCTCGTAGCGCATGTCACTCATCGCGGTGCGCGATATCCATAAAACGTACCAGGGAGACGTCGTGACAGAAGCGCTCCGCGGCGTGACCTTTGCGGTGGAACACGACGAATTTGTCGCCATCATGGGACCATCGGGTTCCGGAAAATCCACGCTCCTCCACATCCTCGGTTTTCTCGATGTGCCTTCATCCGGGACGTACGTCTTCGAAGAGGGGGAGGTGACCACGTATCGTGAAGAGGAACGCGCGCGTATCCGGAATGAGCGGATGGGCATGGTCTTCCAGGCGTTTCATCTTCTCCCAAGGACGAGTGTGTTGGAGAATGTACTCCTCCCGTTGCAGTATTCTTCCGTACCACATCGTGAGCGCGTCCCGCGCGCGCGTCGGGCCATTGCGGAGGTTGGACTCGGACACCGCAGCAACCACGTGCCGTCGCAGCTTTCCGGCGGGGAACGTCAACGCGTGGCGATCGCCCGCGCCCTCGTGAACGACCCCCTCGTGATCTTCGCGGATGAACCGACGGGCAACCTCGATACCGCAACAGGGCACAAGATCCTCACGCTCCTGGACGGCCTCCACAAGAAGGGGCACACGATCATCCTCATTACGCACGAGACGCCGACCGCGCGGTACGCGCAACGCATCATTCGTCTTCAAGACGGCCTTGTCGTCGCGGACGATCCCGTGAACGACGGGCACACGCACGCTCTGGAAATACCATGACGTTCCCCGATTTGTTCCGGACCGCCAGTCGTGGATTACGGGTAAACCTTTCCCGCTCTCTGCTCACGATCCTCGGCATCGTCATCGGTGTCGTCGGGATTGTCCTCGTCATGTCTCTCGGGGATGCGGCGCGGACGCTCATTGTGAGTCAGGTCGAAGGCATTGGCGCCGACGTGATCGCCGTCCGGCCGGGCCGACAGCCGCACGGACCATCCGACGTCGCCCAGACGCTCTATGCCAACTCCCTGAAACGGCGCGACGTTGAGGCGCTGCGAAAAAAATCACATGTCCCGGGAGCGAGCATGGTCGAGCCCTTTGTGGTCGTTCCCGGCAGCATCTCCTGGGAAGAGCGCGTGTACCGGCCAACGATCTTCGGCATGAACGCGGAGCTCCTCCCTCTCCTTTTCCGCTTGGAGGCATCCGAGGGGGCGTTGTTTACGAGCGACGAGGTACGCGCGCGAGCGCGCGTGGCGGTCATCGGCGCGCGTGTGCGCGAGGAGATTTTCGGGAACTTGCCCGCGGTTGGACGGCGTATCCGCATTCGGTCGGTTTCCGCGGGATCGGGCCCCGACGGACTCGTGACATTCCGTGTCGTCGGCGTCCTCCCGACGAGCGGACAAACGGGTTTCTTCAACGCTGACGAGATCGTGGCGATTCCGCCGACAACCGCGCAAGAGCAACTCCTCGGCACGGACTTTTTCAACGAGATCCTCGTCCGCGCGGATGACCCCGCGCGCGTGAACGAAGTTGCCGACGACATCCGCACCACGCTTCGCGGAAACCACGGCATCACGGACGGAGCAAAGGACGATTTCTTTGTCGTCACGCAGCAGGATCTCCTGGAGCGCATTAGGACCATCACGCGAGTCCTCACGATTTTCCTTTCCTCCATCGCGGGGATTTCCCTCATTGTCGGCGGCGTGGGAATTATGAACATCATGCTGGTATCGGTAACGGAGCGCACCCGCGAAATCGGGCTGCGGAAGGCCGTTGGCGCAACACCGCGGGACATCCTCCGCCAGTTTCTCCTCGAAGCCGTGCTCCTCACGGCTTCGGGTGGCGTCCTCGGCACAACGATAGCCCTTGGACTTTCCTGGCTGGCCGCGACGATCATCCGCGAGCATTTCCAGATTCCCTGGCAGTTCACGGTACCAATGGAGGCGGGAGTTCTCGGCATCACGATGGCGGTGGGCGTCGGTCTTGTCTTTGGGTACACGCCGGCGCGGAACGCCGCGCGGAAACATCCCATTGAGGCGCTGCGCTACGAGTGAGCCCCGTGAAAAAGCCGCCTCACGATGTGGGGCGGCTGGTCGAGGTACCCGTGGGTGGCGGGGCGGCTGGCTCGGAAACCATGAGTTTCCAGGATTCGCGCATGAACCAGTCGAAGTCACGGATCTTTTCGCGAGACACTCGCAGGATCACCGCGACAGGCATCACCACAACACTCGTAGCGATGATGATGAGACACAGGAGAGTCAGAATCAGGATCGCTAGGTAACACTGGAAGAGCATGATCAGCTTTTCACCGAAGAACATGAGATCTCCTTTCATACAAAAGAACAGCGTGAGTGTACGCCACTTCCATGGAATGCGCCATCACGCAATGCGTACCTCCTCACGGACGGGAAAGAACACGAGAAACGTCGTCTGTAAGAGCGCCGCCCTACCCCAGGGAGTGGTGGAGGGCGAAGCGAAGCAACAACAAGGTCGGCGTACGTCGTACCGACGGGGAGGACGTTCCCGTCAGTGAGGAGTTTCCCTCAATGCGGCTTTACCGTCCATGGCACTTCTTATACTTCTTCCCGCTGCCGCACGGACAGGGATCATTTCGACCCACGGCCGCCTTGGCCCGCGCGGGCTTGAAGAACACGGGAGCGGAACCGGCTGCGCGTGGCGCGGGCGCTGCGCCAATGCCCTCGAGAGGCGGCGCGGGCGCCGAGACTCCGGAATCCGCCGCCGGACTCGGTGACGCGGGGTGCGAGAGGACAAGTTGCGTCGCCGGCGCCGGCTCCTCATGGACAATCGGGGGCACGCGTTCGTGCGCCGCGAGGTGGAGAATGGCCAGTGTCACTTCCTCCCGAAAGTTTGCGAGCACGCGTTGGAAGAGCTGGTGGCTCTCTCTCCGATATTCCACGAGCGGATCCCGTTGACCGTACCCCCGGAGCCCGATCCCCGTCCGAAGGTATTCCATTGTGTCCAGGTGATCCGTCCACAGCGCGTCAAGCGCGCGGAGCAGGATCCCGCGCACCACCTCCTCAAAGACTCCCGGTGGCGCGAGCTGCGCGAGTTTCACCCCACGCTCACGGAGGATATCACGGAGCGTCACGTGCGTTCTCTCCGGGATACCGCCACTAAAATCTGCGGGAAATGTTTCCTGTACGCGGTGCCACTCTTCATCTGTCAGATTCACAAATCGTTCCACGGCGGCCCGCGCCTCCCGTTCCGGAGCAAAGGTCCCCTCGACGGGCGGCGCCGTGACCGCGGCAGACACCGCCCCCCCGATGGTCTCCGTCAGTATCCCGAGGGTGACATCGCGGACCTTCTCGGGCGCCGTCTGCGTCAGAAGGATATCCCGCCGGAGCCGGTAGAACGCGTCGCGCTGCTTGTTCATGACGTCGTCGTATTCCAGAACGTGCTTCCGCGAATCGAAGTAGAACCCTTCAACTTTCGCCTGCGCGGACTCGACCACCTTCGAGACAAGGCGACTTTCGATGGGCTCATCTTCCGGAACCTGGAAACGCTCCAGAACCCGCTTCATTCTCTCGGCGCCGAAAATTCTCATGACGTCGTCCTCCGCCGAGATGAAGAACTGCGAGCCCCCGGGATCCCCTTGACGTCCCGCGCGTCCGCGGAGCTGGTTGTCAATGCGCCGCGCCTCGTGCCGTTCCGTCCCAATCACATGGAGCCCACCACGTTCGCGGACGCCTTCGCCAAGCTTGATGTCCGTGCCGCGACCGGCCATGTTCGTGGAGATCGTCACGGCACCCATGGCGCCAGCGCGCGCCACAATCTCCGCTTCGCGTTCGTGGTTCTTTGCATTGAGGATTTCGTGCGGGACGCCGTGCCGCGTGAGCATCTGGCTCAAGAGTTCAGACTTCTCGATGGCGATCGTTCCCACAAGGACGGGTTGTCCGTGCGCATGTTTTTCCGTAATCTCCTTGACGACGTTCCGGAACTTTCCCTGCTCGGTGCCGTAGACGCGATCGGAAAGATCCGCGCGGATCATCCGCTGATTTGTTGGGATCACGATAACATCGAGGTTATAGACCTTCTGGAACTCCTCTTTCGATGTCTCTGCCGTCCCGGTCATCCCCGCGAGTTTCCCATAGAGACGGAAGTAATTTTGGAACGTGATCGTCGCCAGCGTGCGACTCTCCTGCTGCACTTTTACCCCCTCCTTCGCTTCAATGGCCTGGTGCAGACCTTCGGAGTACCGCCGCCCGGGCATCAGGCGGCCCGTGAACTGGTCCACGATCATCACGTCGCCTTCCCGCACGACGTAATCCACGTCTCGCTTGTACAGCACCTGCGCGCGCAGGGCCTGTTCCAGGTGATGCACGTGCCGAATTTCACTCGCGCCATAGAGGTTTTCAATCCCCAGTAACTCCTCCATTTTCGAGATCCCCTCGTCCGTCAAGGACACCGCGCGCTGCTTCTCGTCTACCTCGTAGTGCTGGCCTTGCTTGAGTTTGGGGACGAGCCGAGAGAATTCCGCGTACTGTCGGCTCGATTCGGTGTCCGGCGCGGAAATAATCAACGGCGTCCGCGCTTCATCAATGAGAATCGAGTCCACTTCATCCACGATCGCGTACGTGAGCTCGCGTTGGGCGCGGTGTTCAAGCCGGTACGCCATGTTATCCCGCAGGTAGTCAAACCCAAATTCATTATTCGTCCCGTACGTGATGTCGGCCGCGTACGCGGCGCGCTTCTCCTCCGGCGACTGTCCATGGAGGGTGACCCCGACCGTGAGGCCAAGAGCGCGGTAGATCTTCCCCATCCAGTCCGCATCGCGCCGCGCGAGGTATTCGTTGACGGTCACCACATGGACGCCTTTCCCCGTGAGCGCATTCAAGACCACCGGCATGGTCGCGACGAGCGTCTTCCCTTCCCCGGTTTTCATCTCCGCGATGTTCCCTTCATGGAGAGCGATGCCGCCCATGATCTGTACCGGGAAGGGGTGTTCACTCAAGACGCGACGCGCAGTTTCCCGCACAAGGGCAAAAACCTCGGGAAGCACAACAGCCATCGCCGTGCCTTCCGTGACACGCTGGCGGAGATTTTGGAGTTCAAGCGTGAGTTCACCGTCCGACCGAGCACGGACAGCCGCTTCGCGCGCGAGAACGCGGTCAGCATCACGCTTCAGTCGCGCGACCGTCGCCGAGCCACGGCCGAGCAGACGATCGAGGAACGTCAGCATAGGAAGACCGCTAGCATGCCACACGAATGGCGAGGTGCCTAGAGGCAAGACGGTAGGCGAAGGGATGGGAACGAAGAAGAGCCAAGAGGGCGACGGAACCCGCTTGCGACCGCCGCGTGCCTCCGGCCTACCGCCGCAATGC
>CAYJQK010000009.1:0-1733 GCA_964372305.1 uncultured Candidatus Saccharibacteria bacterium
TTCGCCTGCCCCACCTGATCCTTGTCGCCCCGCGAGGTGATGTAGAGGAACCCGCCGTAGACGAGAAAGGCGAGGGCGAGGACGCCGACGAGGCCAAGACTCCATTGGATGATTCCGGCGATGAGATCCACAAGTCCGCCGCGGAGACCGATGCCCTGCGCGACCTGGAGACCCGCACCGAGGCCCTCTTGGGCGAAGGCGACCATCCCGAGCGACAGGAGTGTTTCTTGCAACGCATGCATCGGCATCACTGTAGCATACGCGAGCACGACGCGCCGAACGATAGACCTCCTGCAGCAGAGATCAGCGGTGAGCACTCCGAAGCAGACAGACTCATCATCCACATGCACCGAGTGCTCACGGTTGCATCATTGTCAAAGCGGCCGCGGGCACTTCCCGTCCTTCACAAGAGCTCACCCGTCCCGAAGTTTCATCTCAAGGCCGTCGCGTGTCTTGTACACTCCCTGAATGAGCGCCCGCCTCGTGACCCGACGGCCCCGGGGGAAGAGTGATGCTGGACGCAGAGAGGGTTATACTGCAAGAGGTCTGAACGTTTTGATCACGAACTCCACAACCGCGAACGCCAGCCCGACCACGACAATACCAACGACTGCGTACGTCAGGACACGCTTCGCTTTCTTTATCTGATCCGGGTCGCCCCGCGACGTGATGTAGAGGAACCCGCCGTACACGAGGAAGGCGAGGGCGAGGACGCCGACGAGAACGAGCGCGCCCTGCACGAACGTGGCGATGAGCCCGGCGAGATCCCCCTGAAGACCGGACTGATTTTGCGCCAACGTCAGTCCCTCGCCGAATCCTCCCGCGAGGACATGGGTGACGGGCAGACCAGCGCGGCGACTGGCGACCGCGACGCGCGAGGGAAGATTTCTTCCAGGCACGTTACTGTGCGGCGCCAAGCGCGCGCGCAACGAATTCCACAATGGCATACGCCAAGCCCGCGACGATGATGCCCATAATGGCACCGCCCACCGCCTGCTTCCCCTGTTTGATCTGATCGTCATTTCCCCCCGACGTGATGTAGAGGAACCCGCCGTACACGATGAAGGCCACGGCGACGACCGCGACGAGGCCCAAAACCCACTTCACCACACGTCCAATGCACGCGGCGAGCGTGTCGCACCCCAAGGGGTTTTCCAGCCCCCCGGGGGCCGCAAACACAACGGAAGCCGTCGCCAAACCCATCACGATGAGGAGGATGCCCAAGAGCCGAAGATGCTGTCGCGTCATACCATCATTACCCTGGGTTCAGTGTAGCATACAGCCGTCCTCGTTCTTCACGGCTGCCAGTTCTGGAATTGCTCCCCCACCCCGAGGGCTTTCAATATCGTATTCACGATGACGTAGGCGAGGAGGAGCACGCCGAGACCGATGATGGCGTACGTGAGCTTCTGTTTCGCATCTTTGTTTCGTGCGGGGTCGCCCTGCGACATGACGTACTGAAACCCCGCGATGACGATCGCGAGCGTGGCGGCAATCGCGCCGGTGTAGAGAAGGAAGTTGAAGATGTTCCGGCCCATCACAAAGAGATCCTTCAATTCGCACGGTTTGTCGCGACAGGGGACGAGTCCAACGGCACCGCCGCCTCCACCGCCTCCGCCGCCTCCACCGCCTCCGCCGCCTCCACCGCCTCCGCCGCCACCACCGGGACCTCCGCCACCAGGCGGATTCACAGGCGGATTCACAGGCGGATTCACAGGCGGATTCACAGGCGG
>CAYJQK010000009.1:1833-21584 GCA_964372305.1 uncultured Candidatus Saccharibacteria bacterium
CAGGCGGATTCACAGGCGGATTCACAGGCGGATTCACAGGCGGATTCACAGGCGGTTGGACAACAGGAAACAGTCCAGGGAGATTCCCTGGCCTTATTACCTCGAGGAGGACATTTTCCCGCACGTCGCCTGTGAGCATACGTACAGCAACCGGCTGATTGAATGCAGTTATGGGATACACCCGCTCACCCGGGACTACGCTCGGAAGAAGAGTCCCGCCACTTAGAACACTGTTACCACCGATGAGTAATTGAAATTCGTTACTTGGAAGTGCGTTCCCAGCCGCATCAAAGAAATTTACGCTCACATAGCCTTCTCGCCCAGCAATGTCGGCAGGACTAAAAGCGATTTGTGCCGAATACCGGTTCGGCGTTCCTGCCGGCATTCCTAGACGTGTAGGAAACTCTGCGGAGGAGAGGACGAGCGCATCACGATATCCCTGGAGATTGGAGGGTCGAACTTCCGCGCGCGCGGATTCCCCTCCGACGGTCATACTGATCAATGCGACAATACACCCGACACGATAGAGGAGCGTCACCGTCCTTCCGGGGAAACGCGAGGAGGAGGCGTTCATCATTCAGAGGATATCAGCGAGTATCCGTTGCAGGAAGCGCCACCGCTGCCGCGGTGATTTGCTCTGCCGCGCGCCGGAGCGCCCCTTCCACCGTATCCTGACCAGAGATGACCGCGTCCATGGCTTCCGCGAAGACCCGATCCACGACACGGTTGTCCGGCTGCGGCCACGTTGTCGCCAGGAGCGACTGCCGCGCGAACACGCCAAGCGCGGTGTCGTTGATGAGGTCGGCGACGAGATCCCGCCGCGCCGGCGGGTAGCCACTCGCCGCGAGGTACTGGCGCGAGGGTTCTTTCCGCGTGATGGCGCGCACGAACTCCCACGCCTCCTTTGGGACCACACTCTGCTTCGAAACCGCAAACACCCAGGAGTTCGCGTATGTCGTGGGGGGATTCGCCGGATTATTCGCCTCGACCTGCGGCAGCGGCGCGACGTCGAAGTTCAGTCGGGGATTCTTCAGGCGAATCGTCGGGCGGTGGTACGAGTAGTTGATCATCATCGCCGCATCGCCTTCGGCGAAGGCGTCGAGCGAGTAGTCGCTCCTTAAATTCCACGTGTAGACATCCTTCGCGCTATTCGCGAAGTCCGTGTAAAACTGGAGGGCCTGGAGCGCGTGCGGATCCGCGCCGAACGCCGGCTGGCCCTTCTCGTTCACCATGCGCGCACCGTTCTGGACCATGAGGGCCGAGAGCACGTCGGACGCGCGATTCACGTTTTTCCCTGTGCCGAGTGCGATCCCGTGACGCTCAATCTGCGCCGGATCCTCCGCGTTGAACATCGTGAGTCGGCGGACGGCCGTCTGCACTTCGTCCCAGGTTTTCGGCGCGCGGGCGAACCCTGCCGTGTTGAGGATATCCTTGTTGTAGTAGAGGGCAAGCGTGTCCAAATAGAGTGGGAGCGCGAGCACCCGATCGCCGATGATGACATCCTTCACGACCGCGTCTACAAACTCCTCGCGGACATCACGGACCGGCAGGAGTTTCTCTGGCGCTGGCAAGAGCGCGCCCTGCCACCGCGGGAGCCACGCGGCGTTCACGAGAAACACATCCGGGCCCCGACCTTCCGCCAGCGCGCGGAGGAGTATCTGCTCGTACGTGTCCACGGGGCTGATTTTTTTGTATTCCACTTTCACGCCCCGAAACTCCTTCTGGAAGATATCGAGGAGCGGCTTCATTGTCTCCAGGTCGTCGAACGCGCCCCAGACGATGATCGTCCCGCGGTTGGTAACAAGTCTCCCGCGGCTACACCCCGCGCCGAGGAACATCAAGGCGAGCAGCACGACGCCGAACCGAAACAGCATTCGCGCGGGCAGGAGATGCCAGTGTCGCCGCAGCGCAGAGAAGATACCGGGGGTCAGCACAGGTCTTCAAGCGCCTTACATATCCGGAGCCGCTCGCGCGAAGAGGAGCGCATAGTGGTAGGGACTGGGCTTCCACCGCCGCAGCAACACGAGATTCGCGTTCCGCGCGCCAGCCAAGAGCTGGTCAGGAGCGACACGGCGTTCAACCGGCGGGCCGATCGGGGTGTTCACCAGTTCCCACGCGAGGACGAGAACGCGACCAACTCCTGGACGGACGACGCGCGCCGCCTCGGTAAGCACGGGACGGGAATCGCTTTGGTGAAGGATGTTTACAAGAATCACGAGGTCCGCCCAGCCATCGGGGAGCTGTGATCCACGCGGGGCCGTGAGATCCAAGCGCAGAATGTCCACGTTCGTGAGGTTTGCAAACCGCACGCGCTGCGTCACTTCTTCGATCGCCGGCAGGCGAATGTCAATCGCGACCACGCGGCCGGACGGACCAACAAATTCCGCGGCAGGAATGACATAAAACCCCGGCCCGCAGCCAAAGTGGACGATCTGCATGCCTTCGCGGATACCGACGTCCCGCAACACGTCATGGGGACGGATGAAGTTTCCAGAACGGAGCATGTGGGGAGACATACGGGGGACCGTGTTTATCGTCTCCCCACTATACCACGCCAGGTGAATGCAGAAGCGGCAAGAGCTATGGGAGAGAACAAAGCCGAAGCCACGAGGGTGATGTCCCGTACACTCCTTCCTTCGTCTTACCGTCCGGCTGTGGTGAACGTCGTGAACGACGCCAGGGTGTCACCGCTTTCCAGGCGCATCACGCGAACCCCTTGGGTGACTCGTCCGAGGGTGGAAATACTTTGGAGCGGCAGGCGAATAACCTGGCCCTTCGCCGACGTCACGAGCACATCGGCATCCCTTTCCAACGTCGCGGGAACAAGCGCCATCCCAACCACCGGTCCCGTCCTTTCCGTCATGGAAGCAGTTTTAATCCCCGAACCGCCGCGCCGCTGGACCTTGTAGGCAAGCAGTGGCGTCCGCTTCCCGTACCCGTGTTCCGTGAGCACGAGCACGTGCGCCCCCTTGTCCTTGAGCTCCTGGGGGATGACCGCCATGCCAATGACCTTGTCGTTTCGCCCAAGTCGCACCCCGCGCACGCCTGCCGCCGCGCGACCCATGGGCCGAACGTCGGCTTCACGGAAACGAATGGACTGTCCGCGTGCGGTGACGAGCATCACGCCGTCCCGCCCATGACTCGGGAGCACCCAGTCGAGCCGATCGCCGTCGGCGAGTCGAATCGCAATGAGGCCGCTCCGGCGCACGTGAGCGAACTCCGCGGCAGAGACTTTTTTCACCGTCCCCTGCCGTGTGGTCATGATGAGGTACGGCATCTTCGCTCCCTTGGGGAGCGTGAGAACCGCCGTTACCCTTTCTACGGACCCGAGAGAGAGGAAATTCTGGAGCGCCTGGCCCTTCGCTGTCCGCGATCCCGGGGGAAGCTCATACGCCTTCGTCGCAAACACCTTCCCCGTGTTGGTGAAAAAGAGGATGTCGGCGTGTGTCCGCGTCACGAGGAGAGCGCCCACGGTATCGTCTTCCTTCGTTACCATGCCAATGATGCCCTTCCCGCCACGCCCTTGGACATGGTAGGCATCGAGCGGCATCCGCTTCACGTAACCGGCGCTCGTGACGGTGATGATGGCGTCCTCGTCCGGCACAAGATCTTCCTGGGAGAATTCCCCAATCGGCTGCGGGACCATCACCGTCCGCCGTGCATCGCCGTACCTGGCCTTCAATTCCTGCAGTTCGCGCACGACAACGCCGAGGACTTTCTTCGGCGACTGTAACAAGTCTTCGAGAAAAGCAATGAGTTTCCGTTTTTCCAGAAGTTCATCCTCCACTTTCTTCTGCTCGAGACCGGCAAGCGTGGAGAGGCGCATGTCGAGAATCGCCGTTGCCTGCGCGTCCGAAAAACGGAATGTCGTCTTGAGTCGACTGTGCGCCTCTTCCTTTGTTGGGGAGGCCTTGATGATGCGAATGACCTCGTTGATGTGGTCGAGCGCCTTCTTGAGACCCTCGAGGATATGCGCGCGTTCCCGCGCCCGCTTGAGCTCGTACTGGCTCCGGCGCGTGACGACCGTCTTCCGATGCGCCAGGTAATATTCGAGGACGCCTTTGAGTGTCAGGACTTTCGGTTGAATCCCGTCCACGAGCGCGAGCATGTTCAAGTGGAATGTCCGCTGCAGCTGGGTGTGCGCGTAGAGCTGGTTCAAAACCTTCTTCGGGTACGCATCGCGTTTGAGTTCGATGACCACGCGAATCCCATCTTTGTCCGATTCGTCCCGGAGGTCGCGGATACCGTCGAGCCGTTTCTCCTTGACGCCATGGGCAATCTCTTCGAGGAGGCTGGTCTTATTCACTTGGTAAGGAATCTCCGTGACGATGATCCGGTACTCGCTCGCTTTCTGTTCCTCGATCTCGGCTTTTGCGCGCGTGACCATGGCTCCCTTCCCGGAGGCGTACGCCTGCGCGATGTCCGCGGCCCCGAACACGTATCCGCCGGTCGGGAAATCCGGACCCTTGACATACGCCAACAGGTCCTCGCCGGTTGCGCTCGGGTGTTCCGAGAGATACACAAGGGCGTCCACAACTTCCCCGAGATTGTGGGGAGGGATGTTCGTGGCCATGCCGACCGCAATGCCGACCGTCCCGTTCACGAGAAGATTCGGGATCGCAGAGGGGAGAACGGCCGGTTCCTGACGCGTGTTGTCGTAGTTGCTGACGAAGGCGACCGTCTCCTTCTCGATGTCGCGGAGCATCTCTTCGGAGATCGGCGCGAGCCGTGCTTCGGTGTATCGCATGGCCGCCGGCGAATCGCCGTCAATGCTCCCGAAGTTCCCCTGCCCGGTGACGAGCGGGTACCGCATGGCCCACGGCTGGGTGAGACGCGCCAAGGCGTCGTACACGGAGATATCCCCGTGCGGATGGTATTTGCCAAGGCAGTTATGCGCCAGCATGCCGTTGGCGATGAATTCGTGGTCTCCCTCGACTTGCACGTCGTACGTTTCTTCCGCTCGAGCGGGCAGGATCGCGGTCACTTCTAGGAAGGAGAGCCGATCCACGCAGATCTCCTCGATACGTCCAGCGAGCGCAGACTTGATGCGAGATCGCTTCGCGCGGATCCCCCAAGCTTCAATGTGCTCCCTCGTGAGCGGCAGGGTATGCACACCAGACGCGTACCGAATCTTTCCCCTACTCGGATACTTGATCCCGGCGCGGAATTTCTCGCCACGCGCATCACGGGACCATCCAGAACCCAGGTGGCGTGCAGAGAGTTCAGGGAAAATGCGCTCCGCGGCAAAGGGGACCGTGCTCGTTCCAGTGTTCCACGAACGGCCCGTCACTCGTGCGGCCAGAGCAGCCGCCCGCTCGGCTTTCCGAGGACTCTGTACACGCAGCATCCTTGCAAATTCGGTCGCGGATTTCCCGCCGACCTCAATCGCGTAGCTCGCCTCGTGTCTCGAAACCACCCGTCGGCCTTGTCTCTCCCTCTCAAGGCGCGCTTGCTGACGGTACTTTGCCGCGGAGAAGCCGAGTTGGTGAAGAAGCACGAGAAGTTGGTTCGCCATCTCCGCGGAAACCGTCGCATACGTGATCGGGCGAATCGACCGGTGCACGGATCCGTCCCCGTCGTAGAGACCGGAGAGAAACGCGAACACCACCTCCCGTGGCGACTGGAGAATCTGCCGTGGAATGCGTTGTGTTTCTGCCTCGACGTTGCGAAGATTAAAGACATCCTCGAGGTACCGATTGATCTCCCCGCGGTTGATCCGAACCGTGAACACCGTGCGCCACCCTTCGCGGGAAGGACGGACCTCGATGGTTGCATGGTCGTCAAACGTCTCGCGAAGGACGCGCTGGATACGCTGGATGATGGGGAAGTCAGCGGACGACCAGCCAATACGACCTTTCCCCCGCAGTCCCCCCCGCTCGGAGTATCCGTCCGAGAGAAAATGGCCGAGGAGATAGGCGAGATCCTCGCGGAGGACAACAGTCCTCCCCCGGAACGGCGGCAGACTCAGGGCTGCCAAATCCTCGGGATACACCGCGCGCGAGACAATGTGGTCTCCGACCCGCAACTCTTCCGCGGTCTTCCAGACGAAATCGAGGGTATTGGTCATAACCTTCAGGGGTTGAGAGGGAGTGACCGTATTTTCGAGTCCACTCGAGGTTACCAGACGGAGCAGCGGACGCGGCGGCATGACGTAGAGCTGTGTCACCCGTTGCGCGTTCCCCTGCGTATACACCACATCGCCAACACGCAGATCTTGAATCGGCATCAAGCCGCACGGCGTCGCGACGAGTGTATCCCGCACAAAGCACTCACCAACGATCGCCGCCGACTTCCGGAAGCGCGCGGCGGGTCGCAGCCCAAGTTCGTGCATCGCGTAGAGGATGCGCCGGTGGACAGGTTTGAACCCGTCGCGGACGTCCGGGAGCGCCCGCGCGACGATGACGCTCATCGCGTAGTCAAGATACGACTCGCGGACTTCGTCCGTGATCTCGCGAGGGAGAATCGTTTCCGGCATAGATTAGAGGCCGACGAACGGCTCCGGACTCGCGCTCGGCGCGTGGAGCGGCGCGCGCGTCGGTTCGTCTAAGCGCGGTGCGAGGAGGTCTTCCAATGTGGGCGACGGCTCCTCTCGCGCCGGCGCTGGCGCCGCCACACTCGGCACGGGGCTCACGCGTGTCCCGCGGAAGAAGCGGCCCACCGCGCCAAGGATAAACCAGACGATGATGATCACCCCAAAGGAGATTGCGGTCGCGACGATGACGAACCGGCGACGTGCCGCGAGATCGCGACGCGGGAGTTCCCGGAGGTACGTGTGCATCGGGGGAGTGGTTGCTATGGCTGGAAGACGATGACGCGCGTCTCTTCCGTCGGAAGTTCGCGTTTCTTCACCAGGAGACGATCCACCGGCGCAACGTTCGACACCCCCATCTCCTTGAGGAACAGGGAGACCGGCGAGAGGACGCCCTCGGTCGGGGCACGCGGATGCGCGAAGTGCATGGGGATTACCACTCGCGGCTCGATGTCGTGCACAATCTTCACAGCGTCGGCCGCATGAAGCGTCACGCCGCCGCCGGTGGGTACAAAGAGCACATCCACGCCATTGAGCCGTTCCAAGACATCCCCCGGAGGGACCTGTCGCATGTCGCCGAGATGGACGAGCCGCAGGCCTTCGCAATCCATCGTGAAGACCGTCGAGGATGCCGGCACGTTCCCAACGGCAATCCCTTGGATAAACACTCCCTTGATCTCGAACTCCCCGGGGTGATCAATCACAAACGGCGTCCCTTGCATGCCCTCGCGGTGGTTGTGCGACGGTTTCAAGGGAGCGCTGATGGTCACAATATCCGCCTTCGCGCGGAGCGGTTTCCTCGCGATGGCGGGACTGTACGGATCGGTCACGATGACAGCGTCTTTCGTCTCAATCTTGAAGGCCGACAGGCCAAACCAGGAAAGGTGCATACGCGACACTCACACGAGACAAGACATCCCTTGTCCTCTTTGAGGGGAAACAGAGCGAAGGATACGGAAAAACATTCTTCGAAATTATATTTGAGTATAGCAGAAAAACGATCCCCTTGCCAAACGTGATCCGTTCGTGTACGCTCCCCCGCGTGTCTCTTATTCGTAACCAAAAGAAGAAGGCTCCTACCACGGCTCCTCTCGCGCCGGCGCGTTCAGCGTTCGGCGACCTTCTTGCTGCGCATCCCGATGCCACCCGCACCGCGCACCGCGGCGAAGTGGTCAAAGGCGCCATCTTGGACATCGCGTCCAACACGCTCTTTGTGGACTTAGGAAACCTCGGCGTCGGCATTGTCTTTGGACGGGAGCTCCTCGACGCACAGGAAACCTTCCGTCACGCCCGTACGGGCGACGAGGTCGAAGCCGTCGTGTTAGAGCCGGAGAATGACGATGGGTACGTGGAGCTGTCGCTCCGCAGCGCGTCGGAGGAACGCGCCTGGGATGATCTGCTGACAAAAGAACGGAGCGGGGACATTTTTCCGGTGCAGATTCTTGAGGCGAATAAGGGCGGGCTCATTCTCCGCGTAAACGGCATTACGGGATTTCTTCCGGTCTCGCAGCTTTCGGCAGAGCATTACCCACGAGTGGAGGGTGGAGACAAACAAAAGATTCTCGACCGTCTCAAGCAGTACATTGGCCACATGTTTAACGTCCGCGTGATCACAACCGACCGGCGTGATGGGAAACTTATTGTCTCCGAGAAAGCTGCCATGTCCCCTGAAACCCAGGAAGCGTTGGAAAAGCTTAAAGAAGGCACGACGATCGAGGGCAAGGTGAGCGGTGTTGTCGAGTTTGGCGTCTTCGTGAAATTCACCTGGGGAGACATTGAGCTGGAAGGTCTGACACATATCTCCGAACTCGCGTGGCAGCGTATTGACAGCCCAACGGATTTCGCGAAAGTGGGACAGCCGGTGCAGGCGCTGGTCATTGGCGTGGACGGCACACGGATTTCCCTTTCGTTGAAACGGATGCGTGAAGATCCGTGGCTCACGGTCGGGGAAAAGTATCATGTGGGAACCCCGGTGGAAGGAGAAGTTCTGAAAGTGACCCCCTTCGGCGCCTTCGTGAAACTTGACGAAGACATCCACGGACTCGCGCACGTATCCGAGCTTACAGACGACGAAACCCTCAAACCCGAAGAGATCGTGAAGCCGGGCGAGCGGAAAACATTCCGGATTATCAGCATCGAGCCTGCGGAGCACCGCCTTGGTCTCTCCCTGAAAAAAGAGAGCGCAAAGAAAGAGAAAGCCGCGAAAAAAAAGACAAAGAAGGAAAAGGAGTAAGGAGTTCTCGGCGATCGGTGAGAGAGAAGAGCACCCATCTCCCTAATGGCTTTGAAGGAGAAATCGAGCGCATGTCGTCGCGCAGCCGCCGCAGGGGCGATGGGTACTCGAGGGGTCGCTGCGCCCCGAGAAGGCGGCCGAGCAGCAATTCACCGCTGGGAGCCCAAGGGATGTTGAGATGGGTTCTCGACAACAGGTCTAAAACAGGAGGTGTCGGGCGACGATGTTTCGTGCCTACCACGACGTTCGCTCTGCTCTCTCCCCTCCTCAAGATACAGCTGTTTCCTGTCCAGAACCTCGTCCGGTGTCGTCCATTGCCGAAAATTGTGGAGGCCCCTACACTACCGCTCTTATGTCGAATCCTGTCCTCCACGACCCCTTCTGCGTACGGATGACGAGTGGTGGTGAATCCCGAGGGACTCTCCAACGCGGGGAAACACTTCTCATCGCTGCCTCTGGTGGCATCGCTTCGACCGCGCTCGTCACACTCTGCGCGGCCCTCCGGGAGTCCTGGCGGCTCACCATTCACCTTGGTCACGTCGTCATCCGCCCAGAGGCGCATGGGGTTGTCGAGAAACTCGGCCGCACGCTCTCGCTCCCCGTTCACGAAATTCGCGAGCAAAAACCGCCGCCGTTAGGCACGGATCAATTCTCTCGACTGCTTTTGAACCTGCGCGCGAACATCGGAGCAACACGCATCGCGCTCGGTGATACGGAAGATCACCTCCTGGAAATGTTTTTCTCCCGCGTCATTTCCGGCGCCGAACCGGACACACTCGCGGGAGTACCGCGGGAAGAAACGTTCGTACGCCCGCTTGCCGCCACGCAACGGGAGGATTGTCGCGCCTTCCTCGAACGACAGCATATCCCGTACGAACGAGACGTAGGCCGTCTCGAGCTCCGTGACGGCCCGAGCCGGACGAGACTTCTCCTGCTCCCCTTTCTGCACCACCATGTCGCCCCAGATCTCGCCACGGCGATCACCCGCCTCCGATCGCGCCTCGCGGAAGACGCCTCATTCCTCACCGAGCTCTCATACCTCGCGCGGGCCGACGTCCACTGGACCGCCCGTGAGGGCGAAGTTTCTCTCGACGTACGCCGCGCACACGCCCTCCCGCCGCCCCTAAGACGCCGACTCCTCCAAGACGCCTTTCGCGTGGCAGCGCCTGACGTCAACCTCGCGGACGCGGAGATTTCTCGTCTTCTCACGGCGCTCGGAAAACTCGACGACGGCGTACTCCCCAACTCCCCGACACCATTGAGCATCCGTCGTACCGGTGATACACTCCTCCTGCGACATGTATGAACGGCCTTCGTCTCCCGGGCTCTCCGGACTCGCGATGGAACGCCAAGAGCATTGGCGCGACACTCCTCGCGCTCATGGTTCTCGTGACGATCTTCTCCTTGTACAACACGCCGCTCGAACACGTGCCGACCGTTCCCCTATCCCAGGTGGCGACGGCGATCAAAGAAGGAAACGTGAAGAAGATCACGATCCAGGAGGATCGAATCTTGCTGGAACGCACCGACGGAAAGAAAGAGCGCGCGACGCGCGAGCAGGACGCGTCACTCTCGGAGACCCTGCGGAATTTCGGCGTCGCGGAGGAGCAATTGCGCGCCGTGGAAGTTGCCGTGGAGCGACCTTCGGGGCTCGCCTTCTGGCTCGCCACGCTCCTCCCGGCAATTCTCCCCTTCATTCTCCTTGGGGGGTTCATGCTGTTCATGATTCGGTCAGCCCAGGCGGCGAACAATCGCGCGATCTCCTTCGGTCAGGTGCGGAGCCGGCCAACGGGGGAACTCCCGCCGAAGAAACGGGTAACGTTCAAGGATGTTGCCGGAGCGCGGGAGGCCAAGGAGGAGCTCCTCGAAATCGTGGATTTCCTCAAGCACCCAAAGAAATTCACCGCGATCGGGGCACGGATCCCCAAGGGCGTGCTCCTCGTCGGGCCGCCGGGGACAGGGAAAACGCTCCTCGCGAAGGCGGTCGCTGGTGAAGCCAATGTCCCATTTTTCCACATGTCCGGCTCGGAGTTCGTCGAGATGTTTGTCGGCGTCGGCGCCAGCCGCGTCCGTGACCTCTTCAAAAAGGCGAAGCAGCACGCTCCAGCCATCGTCTTCGTTGATGAGCTCGATGCGGTCGGCCGACAGCGCGGCGCGGGCCTTGGCGGCGGGCATGATGAACGCGAGCAGACCTTGAATCAGATCCTCGTCGAAATGGACGGCTTCGAGACCGACGCCGGGGTCATCGTTGTCGCTGCAACGAACCGCCCGGACGTCCTTGATCCTGCCCTCCTCCGCCCGGGCCGCTTCGACCGTCACGTGACCCTCGACATCCCAGACATCGGCGAACGCGACGAAATCCTGAAAGTGCATGTCCAAGGGAAGCCGCTCGCAAAAAACGTTGTGCTGCGCGTCGTCGCCGAGCGCACACCGGGATTCTCCGGTGCGGACCTCTCGAACCTCGTCAACGAAGCCGCCATCCTCACGGTCCGGCGGGGGAGAAAACTCATCGGCCTCGCGGAGCTCCTCGACTCGATTGAGAAGGTTCTCCTCGGCCCAGAACGTAAAGGGCACGTCTTCAGCCCGCACGAGAAGGAGATCGCCGCATTCCATGAGGCGGGACATGCGGTCGTCGCCCACATCCTTCCCCACGTGGACCCCGTGCGGAAAATCTCGATCGTCGCGCGCGGTCGCGCCGGCGGCTACACCTTAAAACTCCCGGAGTCGGACAAGCACCTGCACTCCCGCGCCGAGTTCTTCGGGGAACTCTCGACGCTCCTCGGCGGGTACGTCGCGGAACACGTGAAGTTCCAAGATCTCACGACCGGCGCATCGAATGATCTGAAGCGCGCGACGCAACTCGCCCGCAGCATCGTGACGCAATATGGCATGAGTACCCTCGGCCCGATGACGTTCGGTGAACGGGAAGAATTCGTTTTCCTCGGTCGCGACCTTGGCGAACAGCGAAACTATTCCGAAGAGACCGCCTCGCGCATTGACAAGGAAGTTCGCCGACTTCTTGAAGAGGCGCAGCGGCGCGCGGAAGATGTCATTCAATCTCAACGCGAGAAATGGGAACGGGTTGCGCACGTGCTCATAGAAAAGGAAACGATCGAGCAGGAGGAATTCCGTAAGCTCATGAGTGATACGCCGCCGCACGAACCAACCGCGACAGCGGAGACGACGCCGGAAACCGTCATTGCGGAACCGCCAACGCCGAAACCCACACCAGCGGTCGCACCGGCTGGTGCGTAACAGCCGCTCCGTTCACCCGCTTCCCGAAAGTCCCAGATGAGCCCGTGGCACTCCACACCATTGGGGGCTTTCATCTCGGCATACTCTCTCCCATGAAACGCCGGCGTATTCGCTCTGCGGTCCTCCCCGTCCTCCTCGTCGGGGGTTTCCTCCTGCTCCTCCCCGCGCTGATACCCCGGACGTTCCCCATACTCACGCGGGAGGGCGTTGATTCCTATAGAACACACGAACCTCTCTTTGGTTCACGCATCATCCGACAGCAGTTCACGACCCCGGTGGACCGCCTCTCGGCGGTCGAGCTCATCCTCGTTCCTTACGACCATCGTCCACCACCAGGCGTGATCACCCTCACGCTTGCGACAGAGGACGGCCGCATCCTCGCCGAGAGTTCCCTCGCGGCGTCGGCAACGCGGGACGACACGTTCGTTCGTTTTCCATTCCCTACCGTGCGCGGCATCCGTGGTCACACGCTCGTGATGTCCCTCACCGCTCCCGCAGTCCCCGCGAATGCCCGCGTGGGCGCACGCGTGGACCCGAATGCCCGCGCTGTCCCTGGCGGCAACATGTCGGTTCAGAACACGCCGCGCGATGCCGACCTTGCAATCCGGCTCATGGTCTCCGGAAATCTCTATGAGGAATTCTGGGCTTCCCTCCAGGCGCACCCAGATCTCGCTCGCGACGGCAGTGCGGCTTTCATCGCCGCGGGGTTGATCGCTGCGCTGTGGTTTTGGATCGAGCGCGCAGGCACCATCCGCCTGGGACACCATGTCCTCCCGATTCTCGCGCTTGTCCTCGGCGTTCTCGCCGCGTTCTTCCTGGTCTGGCGCCTCTCGCTGCTGCCGCAGGTACGCGCCGAGTCCGGCGGCGACGCCTACAATTTCTTTCGCACGACACAACGCATCCGTCACGGCGATGGATTCTACAACGCGGAAGAAAAACGACTGCCACTGTACCCCCTGCTCCTGCTTCCCGCGACGTTCTTTACCACAGACATCGCCTGGTTTGCCCGGACGGCAAATCAAGTCATCGTCATCGTGATTCTCCTCGCCCTCGGCACGCTTGCCTGTCAACTCCGACTCCCCCGGGGCGCGGCCCTGTTCGCCGTGCTCGTCACTGCCGTGAACCGCGACATGCTCTTCACGCCTTTTCGTCCCTTGGCGTACCCCTTCGTGACGGCGCTGCTGCTCCTCGGACTCGTGGTCCTCTTTTGGGCCTCAACGCAGCCCCAGAAAATTGCGCTCGCGAGTGTTCTCTTCGGCCTTGCCGCCCAGACACGTCATGAAGGAATCCTGGCCGCGTTTGTCGTCGTGCTTCTCGTCGCCGGAATCTGGTGCTGGGAACGAAGATGGCGAGCGGCCTGCGCCATCATGATCCCGTACGTGTGCATCGTGTCTCCGTATTTCCTCGCCAACATCCGAAACTATGGCACGCCGTTCTACTCACCGTACTTCGACCACCCCGTGACCAATATCTACCGCTCACTTCCCGAGCTCCAGGACAACGTGCGTGAAGCCTGGGCAGTCGTCAGCAGCGCCTGGTGGTTCCGCTGGGACAGGGAACGTCTCGCGCCGTTGAATGTCACGTTGTGGGCTCCGACGTTTGCCCTCGGTATCCTCGCGACAATCCTCCCCCGCTGGAAACATCGGTCCCTGGCACGGGGGTTTCCTCTCGCGGCTGTGGCGTTCAGCGCCATGTTCTGGTTCGCGGCAGCGCACGCGCCAGGCCGATGGAAAACCGCTGTCGCGACAGGGGCGATTGGCGCAATCATCGTCGGTTTCCTGCTTCTCCTCCAGCACGCCTGGCGACACCGCCGACGTCCCTTGGGTGTGGGGAGCATTGCCGAAACGACAGCCGCACACGTGTCCATCACACTCCTCACGGGACTCACGCTCCTTGGTATTGCCGTCTATGTACATCCCGCGGGAAAACAGTTCGTTTCCGTGATCCCCTTTTTCGGATTGGCTGCCGGAACGGCGCTCGCCGCGATTCTCGCCGCGTTTCTTCCCACACAGCGGACTATCGTGGCACTCAGTATGGCCTGGGTCGCCGTGACTGCGCTCCTCTCTCTTCCCGCTCTCTCGTTGGCGAGCATGACGCGCACGCTGCCGAACAAGATCGATCGGGAGAACAGGAAACATGTTGCCGACGCTCTCCTCTACGCAACCGCCCAGTTCCTCTCTTCGCAAACGGGGAAAGTCGGCGCGCGATTTCGGTATCCTCCCGCCGAGTACTTTCTTGGGAACCGTCTTGTCGAATTCCCCGAGCGCAAGGACGAACCCCCGGAACGAGAGCTCCGCGCGACGGGAGTCCGCTGGGTGATCTGGTCATCCTGGGATCGCTTATTCCAGTCGTACACCGACCATCCGGAGCGCTATCCGGTTCGCTTTCGTGTCACGGGTACCACCGATGACGACGAAGCGGCGGAAACGCGCGTCATCGAGCTTCCCGGCGGGTAAAAACGAACCTCCGGCGCCGCGATACCGCACAGTGGTTCGTCATACCCCGAAACGAGAACATCCCGTTTGCGTGGGATGTTCTCGTTCTCTCATGGAATACGTTCACTCTTCCTTGAGCATTCCCTCCATCATTTCCCGCGTCGGATTCAGTTCCGCGTGTTTATTCGTCGCGTGTTCGAGTGCAAGATCCACTGCCTCGTCCCGGTCATGCGTCCGAACCAAAAACCCGCATGTGGGGTCACAGGAAACGCTATACATGGCATCCACTGTCCTCACCACCTTTCCGTCAAAGAAGTAAAAACCCTGTTGGTATCCTGACCTTCGTTCACCAACGTCTTTGGGGATCGTCTTGAGTATGATCCTCTGTGGTGAAAGGAGAAAGCTCCGCGACAGCGGTACCTCCGCACGGACGGGAACGTCCTCCACCACCATGGTCTTTGCGAGGCCCCAGCCCCGGCGTGCAAGGGCCTGGGGCCGAAGCAATCTCCCCGTCGGTACGACGACGCCGACCTTGAGGTTGCTTCGCTTCGCCCTCCACCACTCCCTGGGGCAGGGCGGCGCTCTTCCAGACGACGTTTCCCGTGTTCTTTCCCGTCCATGAGGAGGTACACGGACAGTGCGGTTGACCGTTCGGCTCCGGCATCGTATTCTTACGGCTTCACGTATTCACGATGGACATCAGAAACGTCGCCATCATCGCCCATGTGGACCATGGGAAGACCACCCTTGTGGATGGTCTGTTGAAGCAATCGCACACCTTCCGCGAGAACGAGGCCGTCATGCAGCAGACGCTCATCCTCGACTCGAACGATCAGGAGCGCGAGCGCGGCATTACGATCCTCGCGAAGAACACGGCGATTACCTTCAACGGCGTGAAGATCAATATCATCGATACGCCGGGACACGCAGACTTCAGCGGCGAGGTCGAACGGACGCTCACGATGGCGGACGGAGCGTTGCTCGTCATTGACGCGCAGGAAGGCCCGATGCCGCAAACGAAGTTTGTTCTGAAGACGGCGCTCGCGCTCGGCCTGAAACCCCTCGTCATCATGAACAAGATCGACAAGCGCGACGCGCAGGTGGAGCTCGCTCTGTCACGGACGCACGACCTCTTCCTTGAGCTTGCGACAGAGGAGTCGCAGCTCGATTTCCCCGTCTTCTATGCTATTGGGCGAGAAGGCAAAGCATGGACGACGCGTCCCGCCGATCCCACGGCGCCGGCAGATCTCACGCCGATTTTCGAAGGCATCATCGAGCACGTGCCGGCGCCGCGCGTTGATCCCGCCGGCCCGTTCCAGTTTCTCGTGACGACACTCGACTGGGACGACTATCAAGGAAAATTTTCGATCGGACGCATCACGCGGGGAAAAGCGCTTCCCCACTCCGCCGTCATCCTCTTGGGAAAAGACGGCGCCCGGCATGACGCGCGCATCGAGCGCGTGTACGTGAGCCGCGGACTCGCCCGTGAGGAGGTCCCGGAAGCAGAGGCGGGGGACATCGTCGCGCTCACGGGAATTTCCAACGCCCGCATTGGCGATACCATTGCGGACGTGCAACACCCCGAGGCGCTCCCAACCATCACCATCACGGAGCCGACGGTGACGATGACGATCGGTCCCAACACCTCTCCGTTCGCCGGGAAGGAGGGGACGTTCGTCACGGGAAGACAGCTCCTCGCGCGGATTCAGAAAGAACTCGAAACAAATGTCTCGCTCCGTTTGGAGACAAAGGCGGGGAACACCTGGCTCCTCTCCGGACGCGGCGAGCTGCACCTCTCCGTCTTTTTGGAAACGCTGCGTCGCGAGGGGTACGAACTCCAGGTGGGGAAACCGCGCGTCATCACCACCGTGAGCGACGGAAAAGAAATGGAGCCGGTTGAAGAACTGACGATTGATGTGGCGACGGAGTACGTCGGCGCGGTGACGCAGGAAGTCGGTCGCCGCCGCGGCGTCCTCGTCTCCCGAGAAGAGCAAAGCGACAACACCACCCGCCTCTGCTTTAAGATCACCACCCGCGGGCTCCTCGGTCTCCGCAGCCAGCTCCTCAACGCCTCGCACGGCACCGCCATCGTGAACTCGCAGTTCCTCCACAGGGAACCGCTCGGCGCTCCCTTGCCACAACTTCGGAACGGCGCACTCATCGCCTCCGAGGCTGGCAAAGCCGTCGCCAATGGCTTGAGCAATGCCCAGGGGCGCGGCCTGACGTTCATCCCCCCGCAAACGCGCGTGTATGCCGGAATGATTGTTGGCCTCAACGCCCGACAGGAAGACATCGAGATGAACGTCACGAAAGAAAAGAGGCTCTCGAACATGCGCGCGTCTGGCACGGACGAAGCGATCCAGCTCTCGCCGCCGGTCACCATGAGCCTCGAGCAACACCTGGATTTCCTTCAAGACAACGAACTCCTTGAGATCACCCCCAAGAACCTCCGCCTCCGCAAAGCCATCCTCGACGGGACCATGCGGAAGAAACAAGAGCGGGGTGTGGGATAATGGGGACAGTCACGATGGATGCATGTCTCACCGGCATGCGGCAGGAACCAATCGTGACTGTCCCATGTTGGTAGGCCCGGCAGGGATCGAACCTGCGACCACCGCGTTATAAGCGCGGCGCTCTACCGCTGAGCTACGGGCCTCTCGCTTGAAGGAATGAAAACGGCGTGGTTTACTATGCTCCGGTGCCGGAAGTTTTTCCAGTTCGCGCACGTAGCTCAGTGGTAGAGCGCTTCCTTGACATGGAAGAGGTCGAAGGTCCGATTCCTTCCGCGCGCACTCTCGGGGGACGATGAAAAAAGGCCTCGCTTGGAAAAGCGAGGCGGGGCGGGATATTACCGCCAGTCAATGATCGCGCACAGGTGTGGGAAGAGACGACGCCTTGGGGTGCTCCTGCGGCGTGTTGTATGCCACAAGCACCGCCGAGATAAGCATGCCGGAAATCCCGAGCCAGAGCCACGCGTTCCCCAGTCCCTCCTCCCGCGTGCGCCACACGCTCACGAGTGCGGAGACGGTCACCGCCCCGCCGAACACGATGGACATGACAATGTGCGGCATGCGACTGCCACCGGCGAACATGGCGAGCGTGAGCGCGAAGGCGCCAAAGGCGCCGAGAGAACCGGCGATCAACCCCCAGAGCGTCCCCGCACCCGTGAATGCGAAAGTGTCCTCTTTCCACCACATGCCCACGAGACCACCGAGGACACCCCACACGAGGTAGGCGAGCCCAATCATCATGTACGGCTTGAAGGGGCTCAAGAGCGCCGTCCGCGACTGCGCGAGCGCGGGGCCGTAGAGGCCCCAAAAGAGCGCGACACTGGCCGCATAGAGCAGGATTATTTTCATGGGACACCGTCCTTTCCAAAAGAGCCGTTCGTTCAAAGGGCAACGGGGTACCCTAGCGATGATAGGCCATCCGTGTCAAGATACCGTCCACCTTGCCCACGCGCCATGCTTCCCCTCCGTGATCACGAAACAACGATCATCGTCCCCGCAGACGGTGACGGAACACGGCTCGACGTCTTTCTCCTCACCGCCGTACCTCCCGGCACGACACGGGGAACTGTGCAACGCGCGATCCGCGAGCAGAAGGTGCGGATGAACGAAAAGAAGGCGGTGAAGCCCGGGACAGTCCTCCACACCGGACAGACGATCCGCATACGCGCGGACGCGTTCGCCGCGTCCGCGCCGCCGGCGGTGACGGCAGATCCGACAATCCCCATTCACATGCTTTGGGAAGACGCTGAACTCCTTGTTGTGGAAAAACCGGCTGGCCTTCCCGTCCACGCAGGGATACGGCACGTCCACCCCACACTCGTGGATGCCTTAGTCGCTCGCTACCCGGAGATCCAACATGTCGGAGACGATCCACTCCGCCCCGGCATCGTGCACCGGCTCGACAAGGATACGTCTGGCGTACTTCTCGTCGCGCGGACTCAGGAAATGTTCTGGCACCTCAAGTGGCAATTCAAGGAACACCGTGTGAAAAAAGAGTACATGGCGTTGGTTCGAGGCGTCCTCGGCGAAGATGACGGCGTCGTGAAGCTGCCACTGACGCGGTCGAAGCGGAACCCTCTCCGGCGCACGATCGCCCGTGATGAGTCTGGTAAAGATGCCGAGACCGGCTTCCGCGTGCGGACACGCTACGCACACTACACGCTCCTCGATGTTTTTCCGGTCACGGGACGTATGCACCAAATCCGGGTTCACCTCGCACACCTTGGTTTTCCCGTGGTCGGCGACGTCCTATACGGGAAGCAGGAAAAAGATGTATCCCTGCCCCCGATGACGCGCCAGCTTCTTCACGCTGCTTCTATCACGATCATCCTCCCGTCCGGAAAAATCCAAGTATTCAAGAGCCCGCTCCCCGCGGATTTTCAGTCGGTTCTCGATGGGCTACGTACGGCAACCCGCACCAGCAGTCCTCGCCGCCATGTTCGCTTCCGGATCCGCTATCCTCGACCGCCTCACGCCATGTACTGATGCGACGACGCGCCTGTTCCCTGAACTTCCACACTCCCTCTTCCTTGACCTGGAGGATGCTCTTCGCTACAGTGTCGCAGTTCCCATGAGTGCAATGACAGACCCTGTCCGACGCTACGAAGAGCGGAAAAGGATACGCGAGGTGTTCCCCGTGCGCCCTGGGATGGACGTCCGTGTGCACATGAAGATTCGAGAAGGGGAAAAGGATCGTACCCAGGTGTTCGAGGGGATCGTTGTGGCGATGCGGGGTAGTGGCGCTGGCCGGACATTCACGGTCCGCCGCGTTGTGGGTGGGATCGGTGTGGAACGGATTTTCCCCATGAACTCGCCCCGCGTAACGCAGGTCGAGATTGTCGGTGCGACAAAGGTGCGCCGGGCAAAACTCACGTATCTCCGGAAATCGAATGTGCGGCGCCGCACGCGCGAAGATCAGAAGGTGCTCCAACAGGCGCTCGCCGAGCAGGACGCGCAGCGCCGCGCCGTGGAGAAAGCCCGCCGTGAGGCCGCGGAGGGGGTGAAATCCGCAACGGAAGCGGCGAAGAAGTCCGAGGCGTCCGAGAAGACGCCGGACGCGCCCAACGCACCCGCGAGCTGACACTCGCTCATCATTTCCTAGAGACGTACGCTTCCCGCGAGGAAGATGTTTTGGTATGAATGAGCGGTGCGCTCTGTGGCGACGTAGCCAAGTGGTAAGGCAGGAGTCTGCAAAACTCCTATACGGCGGTTCGATTCCGCCCGTCGCCTCTCGGGATGAAACAAACGCCGGGGTGGCGAAATGGTAGACGCACAGCACTTAAAATGCT
>CAYJQK010000010.1:0-10274 GCA_964372305.1 uncultured Candidatus Saccharibacteria bacterium
CTCAAACACGACATCGCCGCAATCATTGACGGGGACGTTGAGGACGATGCGGAAGCGCTCGGCGTTTGTAGCCGGGACGCGAGTCTCTTTGAAGTCCGGCCGCGCCTTGTGGTCTTTCCCCAGCACGCCGGGGACGTCCGGTCACTTGTGCGGTACGTCGCGCGCAGGAAGCGTGCCGACCCCACGCTCTCGCTGACTGCGCGGTCCGCAGGAACGGACATGACCGGGGGGCCGCTCACGGAGTCCATCGTCGTGGAGTTTCTGCGGTACATGGGCCGCGTGAAGTCCGTCGGAAACGATCGGGCCGTGACGGAGCCAGGCGTTTTCTACCGCGACTTCGACCGCGAAACGAAGAAGCAGCAGCTCTTTCTTCCTAGCTACCCGGCCTCACGGGAACTCTGCACCGTCGGCGGGATGGTGGCGAACAACTCCGGCGGCGAGAAAACCCTGCGGTATGGGAAAACCGACCGGTACGTCCAGGAACTCCGCGTCGTGCTCCGCGATGGACAAGAGCACCGGTTTCGGTCGCTTTCGCTCGCGGAACTTCGTCGGCAGGAGCGCGCGCGGACACTCGCGGGGACAATCTACCGTCAGCTGCACTTCTTGGTCCGCACGCATAAAAAAGCTCTCCAGGCCGCGCGCCCGCGCGTCTCAAAAAATTCCGCCGGCTACGCGCTCTGGGATGTCCTCGATGAAGAAGCTGGGACGTTTGATCCCACGAAAGTTCTCGTGGGGTCGCAAGGGACGCTCGGACTCATCACGGAAATCACGTTTTCTTTGGTCCATCCGAAGCCCCACGCGAGTCTCCTCGTGATCTTTCTCCAGAGCATGGAGCTTCTCGCGGAGATCGTCGAACGCGTGCTGCACTACGCGCCAGAGAGCTTCGAGTCCTACGACGACCAGACATTCAAGGTTGCGGTGAAATGCCTTCCCGACCTGGCGCGGCGGATGAAGGGAAATCTTCTCCCGCTCGCCTTCTCGTTTATTCCCGAGTTCTTCGCGGTGCTCACCGGCGGCGTTCCCAAACTCGTGCTTCTTGCGGAGTTCACGGGGGAGACGCCGCAGGAAGCCGAGGAGCAGGCGCGCCGGGCACGCGAGAGTCTGGCGCCGTATCGTCTGAAAACACGCATCGCCGGGACAGAACGACAGATGCGGAAGTACTGGATTGTCCGCAGGGAGAGCTTCAACCTTCTCCGCCAGAAGGTGCGCGGTCTCCATACCGCGCCGTTCATTGACGACTTCGTTGTAGACCCGCGCAAACTCCCGGTGTTCCTGCCCAAGCTCTACCGGATTCTCGATCGCTATGACACCCTCTACACGGTGGCCGGACACGTTGGAGATGGGAATTTCCATATCATTCCCCTGATGGATTTCGCTGATCCGAAAACGAAAGATATCGTCACCAAACTCTCCCGCGAGGTGTATGCGCTCGTGCTGAAGTTCGACGGGTCCATCACGGGAGAACACAATGACGGCCTCGTGCGGAGTCCCTACCTCCAGGAACAGTTCGGAAAAACGGTGTATCGGCTCTTCCAAGAGACCAAGCGGATCTTCGATCCCGGCAACATCTTCAATCCTGGCAAGAAGGTTGGCGCATCATGGGCGTATGCGCTCCAACACTTTCTCAAGGATACGGGATGAGGGAACGGAGACGAGAGGAAGCACCGTCGTTCTCGTACCTCGCGTCTCTCGCCTCGTCCGTGGCCTTGACACCATGTTCTTGCACACGGTATTCTTGGGACACATACTCACACGTAAACACATCACGACCATGGTTCTTGCTTTCCTCTTCATGCTTGTCGGCGCATTGTATCTACTAAAAAATACCGGGATGCTTTCTGATCAGGCGTGGGATATCGCGTGGCCGCTGATCCTCATCTTGCTTGGGAGCGCAATGTTCTTCCGGAGCAATGCCGGCACGAAGAATACCTGTTTGCCCTGGTGCTCGTGCGGTTCAGCGCACGGGAAGAAGGGGAAGGAGGAGAGACGTTTAGGGATTTCTCAAGGATGATTAGTGATCTTGACGATATTCTGGAACCCGTGTTGCGGTGGACGCTCGTCTTCTGGCTTGTTCCGTATATTCTCTGGTTCTTCGGAAAACTCATGCTGGCGCTTGCCTGGAGCTGGGTGACCGAGCCCGTGGAGCGGGTAAGGGATTAGTCAGAAGCCGCAAACGGAAACCTATTCCCAGGCGTTGCTCGCCGGGAGTTTTTGGGTACACTCTCTAGCGCCATGACGTCCGCCTCCCCGATGCTGTACGAAAGTCGTGTTGTCTCGAAGGTATCTCTTTCACCAACGATCGTCTCTGTGCGGCTGGAGCTTAACGCTACGGTTCCTTTCGTGTTCCGTGCGGGACAGTTCCTTCAATGGATCCTCGCCCCGCGGGTATTTCGCCAGTACTCGATTTGTTCTCCTCCAGGGAACGATCGGCTTATCGATTTCTGCGTGGATATTTCCCCAGGAGGCGAAGGATCGCGCTATGTCATGAAACTTCGCGTAGGAGATATTGTCACCTTCCGTGGTCCGTTCGGAGTATTTGTGATTCCCGCAGAAGAACGGCGCCCGATTGAGTTTGTGGCGACGGGCGCGGGGATAGCGCCGATCCGTTCCATGATCCAAGACATCCTCAAACATCGGGCGGATACGGTAGCTCGTCTTCTTTTTGGAAGCCGTTCTCCCGATCACCTGCTCTTTGACCGCGAGTTCCGAGATCTCGCGGCACGTGACCACCGTTTCTCATACGTGCCGACACTCACGCAGCCTCCGGAAGAATGGCGCGGTGAGCGCGGCCGCGTCACGGAGGCCATTCACCGCACCCCAGAAAAGGAGCTCCAGGGGAAGCCGTTCTACATCTGTGGCAGTCCAGCCATGGTGGACGACACTCGTCGTGCTCTCCAGGGGCGCAGCGTTCCCGAGCGGGACATCCACTGCGAGAAGTTCCTCTAATGCCTCACGAACGATCCACGAGCAAGCAACTCCTCCCGAAGCCACGAGGGAAGCCGAGTTTTTCGACGGTCTTAGACCCCCGGATTGTCGGAGAGGAGCTCTACGCGGTCGCCCGCGGTATCCACCGTCCGGATCCGCCACAGCTTGCCGCATTTCTCTCGCGCCTCGGGTACGGTTCCTGGGATCTCCGAACACAGCAAGGGGTGGCGAAAGATCTCGTGCCGACAGTGACGGGTGGGCAGAAGCAGTCGCTGCTTGACGCCATCAATATCTCGCGGGAACTCCATGGCGTACGGGAGGTGTTGTTGATGAACCACGAAGATTGCGGCGCCTATGGCGGGGCGAAAGCGTTTCCGAGTTGGGAGGACGAGCGCGCAGCGCACACTCGTGATCTTCGCGCCGCGCGTCAGGAACTTTTGACACGGTTTCCAGAAATGAGCATACGACTCTTTATGATCAGTCTGGGAAACAATGCATCAGGAACAGCACTCGTGTTTGACGAGATTCCTCATGCCTAGCAGATCAGTATTCATTGTGGTCCCAGAATAACGTGGTGGGTGCTCTTTCGTATTGTCCATCATTGTTGACAACATTCGCGTCCTCGTATACGGTGGGGAAGTGGGCAAGGTGCTCACGGAGTAGGATGTTCTTTTCATGTGTTAAGGAGTATTGCCGTCATGAATGATTCGAAAGGACTGTCGCCTCGTTCCGGGAAAGTTTTCGCGTGGTACTGTGCGGAACATCGTCTTGACCGATTCCTCGATTTTCTTCGGGACGTCCATGGTTTTACCCCAGAACGCTTCCATGTCTTCCGGTACTTCGGTGATATCTATGATCTCGTGAACGGTTCTCACGTGTCGCGGAACATGTTCAGAGGGCAATTGGAAACGTATTGCGCCAGTGGTCCCTGTGAGCTCATTATCGCCGGGCACACGGACTGCCAGCACCGACGTCGGTGTTTGTCCGGTCATCCGAACAACGTCGAGGGTGTCGAAGCCGAGGTTCGGCGGGCGGTGTACGAGATCAGCAGGTGGGAACAAACGCACGATATGTATGGGTATGTGATTCCGCTTGAGCGTGATGCCATGAAAAAGCCCGTGCTCGTCGCGCAGTATAACGGCCTGATTCGGGAGGGTGTGGCCGACTCCGCGTGGGAACGTGTGCAATTTTTCTCTTCTTCCCAACCTCGGGAACGCGCCGTAACTACGGCGTAGGGTACAGAACGCCACAAGGTTCTCCGTTGTTCTTTCCCCGCCAGGGATTCCTGGCGGGTTTTTTTCTTGTCCTCGGGGTAGACCCGAGGCACGGTATGGCGCTTCTCTTGTGCGACCCTGTTCGACGGCTTACGCTTGTTCGTCTACCCTGACGTCTGTGGCGCGTCATCCACTTCTTCCCCTTGTCGGGACCCGTCTGGCGAGTGTGCTCGGTGTTTTTGTCGTACGCGGCGGGAGGGCGGATTCTCCCCCCACGCCGGCCTTGTCTGCACCAGTCCTCATTGTCGGTGCGGGGATCCTCCCGACGCAGTGGCTGTGGCCGCTCGATCGGTTCGATGAATGGATGCAGCGAGGTGTTGTATCCTGTGGGGTGCGCACGTTCCGCCTGATTGCGCGTCGGGACCTTCTCGTGGGTGAGGACATCGCCACCGTGCGGGCACGCGCGCGAGAAGCGCTGTGTACTGCGCAGCAACGTGAGGGTCAGGTTGCTGGCGTGGCAACGGAGGAGCGATGAGCGCTTGTCTTCCATGAGTGCGCGTCACGGTTCCGTCATTACCCTCACGCGTCCAGCGACGCTGGGGAAGAAGATCGCGTATCTCTCCACGTACCCTCCGCGGGAGTGTGGTCTGGCCACGTTCACGTCGGATCTCTCTTCCGCAATCTCGACACTCGGTGTTTTTGGGCGGCCGACGATTATTGCCGTACACCAGCCAGACCTCGTGCGCGGGAGTTACGCGAAGGACATGCAGTTCCTCATCATGCAGGAAGATCGAGAGACGTACATTCGGGCTGCGGAGTTCGTGAACGCGAGTGACATCTCGCTCGTGAGTATCCAGCACGAATTTGGAATCTTCGGCACCGCGTCAGAGAAGGGCATAGGGGACGGAACGTACATTCTGGATTTTCTCCGACACGTGCGGAAGCCGGTCGTGACCACGCTCCATACGGTTCTCCGTTATCCGAACGATGCGCAGCGTCGCGCGCTTTACGAAGTAGCGGAGCGGAGCGCGCGGGTCGTCTTTATGGCGAGGAATGCACGTGTTGTGCTCGAGTCCGTGTACGGGATTTCCCGCGAAAAAACGGCGTTCATCCATCACGGCGCGCCCGACGTGCCGTTCCACGGAAGCGAGTATTTCAAGCGCGCGCTCGGGCTTGGAGGTAGGGAAATTCTCATGACGTTCGGGCTCTTGAGTCCCGGGAAGGGTATCCACGACGTCTTGGAAGCGCTGCGTACGGTGGCGCTCCGCCATCCCGAGGTGATCTACCTTATCGTCGGAGCGACGCACCCGGTGGTGCGCCGGGAATCTGGCGAACGCTACCGCAAAGAACTCCAACGCCTCGTTCGCCGGTACGGGCTCACGGAGAACGTCCGTTTTGTGAACCAGTATCTCACCCTGAACCAACTGTCGCTCTTCCTCCGCGCGACGAACATTTACATCGCGCCGCAGCTCGATCCCGAACAGTATGTTTCCGGGACACTCGCGTATGCGGCAGCATTCGGCAAAGCCATTGTGGCAACGAAGTTCCGCTACGCGCAGTACCTCCTCCGCCGCGGACAGGGACTGCTTGTGCCGTTCAAAAGTCCGGGCGGAATTGCCGAAGCGCTCACCACGCTCCTCTCCTCGCCACAGACGAAACGCGACGTGGAAGAAGCCGTCTACATCTTCAGCCGCGCGATGACCTGGCCGAACGTCGCGAGTCGGTACGCGAACCTCTTCCGGCGGGTCATCATTGAACACCAGATGCGGCAGGGCACCGATGACGCCGCTCCGTGACCTCTGCACGCCGCCGGATCTCGGTCACCTCCGGCGTCTCACGACACCCCTCGGCATCTGGCAGCACACCGTCGGGACGGATCCCGACACGCGCCTGGGCTATTCCATTGATGACGTCGCGCGGGCGCTCATTGTGGTGAACGAGTTCGGCCGGCTCTTTCCCGCACTCCAGCAGGGAACAACAGAGGACCCGCGGAGTATTGTGGATCTCGCCGAGATCTCTCTCCATTTTCTCGAAACGTTCCAGCGCGCCGACGGGCGGTTCCATAACTTTGTGAACGATCAGGGAAAGGCTCTCGACGATGTTGGTTCGGAGGACTCTTTTGGTCGGACCGTGTGGGCGCTTGGTCACACGATGGCCCACGGGCTTACGAACGAGCACCGGTCGCGCGCCACGCGCCTGTTCGCTGCGGCCGAGCGTCACATTGCGCCGACGTTTGCGGCGCACACGAACGCCTTTCTCATCCTCGGAATCTCGGAAATCTTGGGGGTGTCCTGGGATGCTCACTGGGCGGAGGTGGGGAGGGCGCTCATCACGGACCTCCTCACGCGACTCGAGAACAATACGACCGCGGGATGGGTCTGGTTCGGAGAGGATCTCCGCTACTCGAACGGCGCGTTTCCTCTGGTACTGCTTCGTGGCGGGTCCGTGTTCGTCTCCCACGACGACCGTTTTGCGAAGCGTGCCTGGGAAGGTGCGCGGGGCGCGCTAGACTTTCTCCTGCGGGTCACGATGTCCGGCGGCGTGCCGGCGCCGGTCGGGAATCGCGGGTGGTACCCGCGGGGAGGAACACGGGCCCACTTCGATCAGCAGCCCGTTGATGCCGCGGCAATGGTGTTCGCGTGTCTCGAAGCCTGGTCGGTTTTCCGCGAGGAGAGCTATTGTGTTGCCGCGGAAGCCTGGCTGCGGTGGTACGAAGGTCGGAACAGCCACGGGGTGCCGCTTCTTGCTGACGACGGCTCGGTGCATGACGGGCTTGGCGCGGATGGAGTGAACCAAAACTGCGGCGCGGAGTCTATCGTCACGTACCTCCTCGCGCGTCTGCGCTGGGTGGAACTCCTCTGTTCTCACGGGGATCAAGGGTGAAGCATGGTGTGGTAGGGTCGTTGTCCTCTCCCCACGTGTCCAGCATGTGGTGGCAGGATACATCTGCTTGACCAGAGGTGACTCTTCCTGTATACAGGAAGAGCGTCGGTTCTCTCTCCCATTCCCATCTCGTGGAAGTCCGGTTCCTCAAAGGAACACGGAAACTCCCGGGTCTGCTCGTGACAAACGAGTTCTTCCGTGAAGGATCTTTTCTCGAAAGATCCTTTGTGAGAGTGCGCGGCGCGCACTCGCGATTCTTTATCGGAGCATTTTTTCATGAAGGTCATCCTCGCAAAAAAATTGGGCATGACGACCGTGTTTCAAGATGATGGAACAGCGGTTCCGGCGACCGTGCTTCAAGCGGGTCCGTGCACCGTGTCCTTCGTCCGTCCCGTGGGGGTAAAGGCGATCAACGTGCAACTCGGCTACGGGAGCACAAAGGAAAAACACCTGTCGAAACAGCAGCGCGGGCATCTCCGCGGTCTGCCGCTCGTCCGCACGCTGCGGGAATTCCGGTTACCGGAGGACGCAGTCCGCCCCGCACGGGGCGACACGGTCACGATTGCGGAGTTTTCCGTGGGCGACACGGTTCGCGTCTCCGGCGTTTCCAAGGGACGGGGGTTTCAAGGGGTGGTGAGGCGGCACCACTTTGCGGGCGGCCCGCGGACGCATGGACATAAGCACAACCTCCGCGCCCCCGGGAGCATTGGGTCGCGGTTCCCGCAGCACGTTCGGAAAGGCACGCGGATGGCAGGCCGGATGGGCGGGGAGAGAGTTACCGTGAAGGGTCTCACTATTGTTGACGTGGTGTCAGAGGAGCATCTCCTCGTTGTCAAAGGCGCTGTGCCGGGGGCGCGGGGAGCGCTTCTGGAAGTGCAGGGAGCATAAGCGATGGATATTCGTCTCGTGAATCTTGAGGGGAAGGACGTCGGCACGACGCCGGCTTTTCAGGCCTGGGAGTCCCGCGCCATGCCAGCGGTGTTGCTCCACCAGGTGGCCGTGGCGTCGCTAAGGAACCGCCGGGTCTTCCGCGCGCATACGAAAGATCGCGCGGAACGTCGCGGGGGTGGCCGAAAGCCCTGGCGCCAGAAGGGCACGGGACGCGCGCGCCATGGGTCCATTCGGTCGCCACTCTGGCGGAAAGGCGGGATTACGTTCGGCCCGCGCGCGGACCGAACGTACGCGGGGCGAACGACGGCGGCGATGCGCCTCAAGGCGCTTGCCGGAGTCCTGGTGGGGAAAGTCCGCGACAACGAATTTTTTCTCCTCGAAACATTGCCGGCCGGATCAGGGAAAACCCGGGACCTCGCGGCGCTCTTCGGAAAAATGCCCGTGCGCGGACAGACGCTGTTCCTTGTTCCCGGTTCGAAGGATACGCGCACGCCGTTTCTCCGCGCGAGTCATAATCTCCCACTCGTGCGTGTCGCGAACCCCATGACGGTGAATGTCGCCGATCTCCTCCAGTGTTCGTCCGTGGTGACCACGCCGGAGGGTCTCGGGGTCCTTGAGGAGCGCATTCGCGCGTAACGCCCATGGGGATCCTCTCGTTCTTCCGGAAGAAGCGGGCCAAAGAAGCGCCGGCCGATGTGGCGGGCGCGGCGGTACTCACGCCAACCGCGAGCGTGCCGACAGCCGTCGCAGACACGCTGGCGGCGTCTGAAGTTAAGGCGGCAATCCTCGGTCCCGTGGTGACCGAGAAAAATACGGCGCTTTCAAATCTTGGTCAGTATACGTTCCGCGTTGCGCCGGGGGCCACGAAACAAGGCGTCCGACGCGCGATCGAGCGACTATTCCGCGTCCACGTTACGCGGGTCAATGTTCTGAACGTCCATGCAAAAGTTCGTCGTCGCGGACGTATTGAAGGACAAGTTCCTGGTTACCGGAAAGCGGTCGTCACGATCAAAGAGGGCGAGGGCATTGATCTCACGCACGATCTTCACTAGACTTCGATCCTATGCCGGTTCGCATTTACCACCCTCTCACACCCGCGCGACGTAAGCAGAGCGTTGTGGATTACCGCGTGCTCACGAAAGGCGCGCGTCCGCCGAAGCTCCTCCGACGTTCCTGGCGGGCAACAGGCGGGCGCAATAACCAAGGCCGCATGACGGTACGCCACCGCGGCGGGGAAACGCGCCGGCTGTACCGCGTGGTGGACTTCCGACAGGGAAAGAAAGATATCCCGGCGACCGTCCGCTCCGTGGAGTATGATCCTAATCGTTCGGCATTTCTCGCGCGCGTGGTGTACCGCGATGGCGATCAACGGTATGTCCTCGCGTGGGAAGGTGTGGCCGTCGGCCAACAGGTGGTGACAAGTGAGAAGGCGGAACCCACCGCGGGGAATCGGCTGCCGCTCCGCGTGATTCCGGTCGGGAGCGAAATCTTCAATATTGAGTTGCAACCCGGGAAGGGGGGACAGATCGTTCGCAGCGCGGGGAGCGCAGCGATTCTTCAGGATGTCAAAGGTCCGCACGCGCATCTCAAGTTTCCGTCCGGGGAGATTCGGCTTGTCCCCGCGATGTCCTGGGCAACGATGGGGAAGGTCAGTAACGCCGATCACCGGACGGAGCGCATCGGCTCTGCCGGCCGCGCGCGTCGCATGGGTATTCGTCCGTCTGTCCGCGGGAAAGCGATGAATCCTGTGGATCACCCCCACGGACAGGGTGGTGGCGGTGGGCACACCTCGATCGGGTTGAAGTACCCCAAGACGCCGTGGGGCAAGCACGCGCTCGGCGTGAAGACACGGCGAAAAGGCAAGCCGTCGAGCCGGTTAATCCTCGAGCGAAGAAAGAAGAAGTAACGCGCTATGCCACGCAGTCTGAAAAAAGGTCCGTATGTTGACGAACGCGTCGTGAAAAAGGTCCGTAATCACAAGCGGGGCGATCGGACGCCCATCAAGACGTGGTCGCGCGCCTGCACAATAACACCCGAGATGGTCGGAGTGATCTTCCAGGTCCATAACGGGAAAGATTTCATCACCGTGTCTGTGTCGGAAGACATGGTGGGGCATAAGCTTGGCGAATTTTCGATCACGCGGAAGTTCATCCGCCATGGCGGGCGGATGGCAAAAGATGAGGAAATGAAAGCCGCTGCGGCCGCCACAGCAGCGGCGACAGCCATGAAGGAAGGGGAGAAGAAGTAACATGGATGTCCGCGCCCGCTTGCGCTTTGCACGCATTGCTCCCCGCAAGGTCCGTCTCGTAGCGCGACTCCGTCCCGGGCTGCCGGTGTCCGTCGCGGAGACGCGGCTTGCCT
>CAYJQK010000010.1:10284-20677 GCA_964372305.1 uncultured Candidatus Saccharibacteria bacterium
GAGATCCTGATACAAGTGACTGGAGTTCAGACTGTGCTCTTCCGATCTTCTGCGGTCGGCGGTCGCGAATGCAAAAGAGAATTTCCAGCTGGACTCCAAAAATCTTGTGGTGCGCACGGTGACGGTCGGGAGTGGGGTGACCCTCAAGCGCGTGATGCCGCGCGCGCGGGGAAGCGCCTACCGTATTGAGAAGAAGACATCGCACATTGATCTCATCCTCACCGAGCGGGAACCGAGTGCGTTGCGGGAAGGAAAGCGTGCAGATCTTGTCACGAAGAAGGTGGACGAGCTTTCCATGGAAGAACTTTCTGGCTCGCCAAAAGAACGTGCGGGCAAGACCGGGGCGACAGATGTCGCGCGAGCAGTTCGTCCCGCGACACCTGCGAAGAGTGCGCGTCAGCCCTTCAGTCGCCGGGGAGGCGACGCGTAACATGTGCGCACGATGAGTCACCGTTCTCACCCGCGCAGTCTTCGCCTTGGGATGGCCACCTGGGTCTCTACGTGGTTTACCGATCGGCCGAAGGAGTTCCGTGAGCAACTGCGGGAGGACACGGAGCTGCGGGCGCTCATTCGAAAACGCCTGCGTACGGGGCTTGTGCAGCACGTGGGCATTGAGCGGACACCGCACGCCATGACGTTCAATATCCGGACAGCGCGTCCTGCCGTGGTCATCGGCCGTGGCGGCAGCGGCATTGAGGATCTGCGGAAGGATCTCCGTCGCCGCATTGGTTCGGGAAAGGATGTGCGGGTGAATGTCCAGGAAATTAAGCGTCCAGACCGCGATGCGGAGACAGTCGCGCTCTCGATTGCAGACCAACTGGAACGCCGGATGCCTTTCCGCCGTGTCCTTAAACAGACGCTCAACCGAATTATGCAGACGGGCGTCCGAGGGGCGCGCATCATGATCAAGGGGCGGTTGAACGGCAACGAAATTGCTCGGACGGAGTGGGTAGGCGAGGGGAGTCTCCCGCTCCACACCTTCCGCGCGGCGATCACCTACGGCGAGGCCACGGCCTATACCACGTACGGCACGATTGGCGTGAAAGTGTGGGTTCATTACAGCGATACCGGAGAGGAGAAGTAAGATGGCGCTCATGGCACCAAGGAAAGTGAAGCATCGGAAGCACCAGAAAGGCGCTGTCCGCGGGGTGGCGACGGCGGGGACGGAACTTGCCTTCGGCGCCTACGGGCTCCGCGCTCTGGAGAGCCGGTGGGTGACGGCGCGGCAGATTGAGTCCGCGCGGCGGGCCATGACGCGCTTCGTCCAGCGGTCTGGGAAAATATGGATTCGGGTGTTTCCGGACAAACCGGTGACCAAGAAAGGGTCCGAGGTGCCTATGGGGTCCGGAAAGGGTGCCGTAGACCATTTCGTCTCCGTGGTCCGTCGCGGCCGCATTCTCTTTGAGATGGACGGCGTTGTCGAAAGCGCGGCGAAGCAGGCGCTCCGTTTAGCGTCGGACAAGCTTCCCATCAGGACGGTCTTCGTGAGGAAAGATTCATCCTTATAACGCAGGGAAGGCACTCATGAACGCCCAGGAACTCCGCCAACTTTCCCCGAACGCTCTCCGCGCAAAAGCCACGGAACTTCGCGTTGAGGTCATTCACGGCGCGTACGCAGAGTTCCAGGGGAAGGAAAAGAATGTTAAGAAGCGCCGTCATGTACGGCATGAACTCGCGTGCGTCTTGACGATCATCTCCGAACGTGAGAAAAAACCTTCTCCGCTATCACCCCTTCCATGACGCTGGATCCCCTTGTGTCTCAGGACTCGTTTCCCTCTCGCCCCCAGAGGCTGCGCGGGGTTGTTGTGGGCGCGCAGAAGATGGCGAAGACCATCACGGTATCGGTCGAACGCCGCGTGTGGCACCGGAAACTTCGGAAGCAGTTCCGGAAGACGAAAACGCTTCTTGTCCATGACGAGCGCGAGGAAGCCCGCGTCGGGGACGCCGTCGTCATTGAACAGACGAGGCCGCGTTCTTTGCGGAAGAGCTTCCGGCTCGTAGAACGGCTTCCGCTCCCGGGGCGACGCGCGCCGGGTGTCTCCGAGGAGGCCGGATGATCCAAATGCGCACGATGCTAAAGGTCGCGGACAATTCCGGAGCACAGTTGCTCCAGTGCATTAAGGTCCTCGGCAGCACACGACGGCGGTACGCGTACGTGGGGAATACCGTGGTGTGTTCCGTAAAGGTTGCCCAGCCGCGAAGCCTCGTGAAGAAAGGGGAAGTCGTCCGCGCGGTCCTCGTGCGTCAGCGATGGGCGGCATCGCGCAAAGACGGTTCCCGGATCCGTTTTGATGAAAACGCCGCGGTCGTTTTACAGAAGGATTCCGTGGAACCGCTTGGTTCGCGCGTCTTCGGTCCCATCGCGCGGGAGGTGCGTGATCATGGATTTCAGAAGATTATCTCTCTGGCTCCGGAGGTTTGGTGATGCGGCAGGTTTTTCCACTCCATCACGCCTGGAGGGTGAAGAAGGGAGACACCGTCCTTATTCAGGTTGGCAAAGACCGGGGAAAGACCGGGAAGGTGCTCGTGATGATTCCGCGCGCTGGCCGACTTGTTGTCGAAGGTTTGAACATCATAAAAAAACATGTCCGGCCGCGGCGGTCGAACGAGAAGGGACAGCGCGTGGAAGTACCCGCGCCGATGCCCGTGGCACGGGTGATGCTCGTGTGTCCATCCTGCGGAAAAGCAACGCGCGTCGGAATTCGGCGGGTTGCGGTGAAGGAAGGTGGACACGCGCGCCGCGAGCGCATCTGTAAGAAATGTTCTGCGGTGATTCCCTAATTTCCTCAAGAACTCATGAAGCACTTCGCCCGTGTCTCCGAGAACGAGAAAGAGGGAGCCGCATCGCCTGCTGGTCGGGGAGAAGCGGCCATCTCCTTCCGGGAGTATTATGAGAAAGTCGCCATTCCGTTTCTCCGGGAAAAGCTCGGACGGACGAACGTCTTGTCGCTGCCGCGCGTGGATCATGTTGTGGTTGCGTCTGGTGTAGGAAAGCACGCGAAAGAGGGAAAGTTCCTGGAGAATGTTGAGAAGGGACTCACGCTCCTCACGGGCCAGAAACCCGTTCAGACCCTTGCGCGAAAGTCCGTCGCGGGGTTCAAGCTTCGTGAGGGACAGGTCGCCGGATTTATGGTGACACTCCGGGGAGCGCGCATGGAGGAATTCCTTCACCGCCTCATCCACGTCGTCCTCCCGCGCGTGCGCGACTTTCGCGGCATCTCCGCTGGGAGCATTGACGCGAACGGCAATCTGACCATTGGCATTCGGGAAACTCACGCATTTCCCGAAGTCGAGCCGCAGAGTATCGAGACGATCTTTGGAATCCAGGTTTCGCTCATTACCACGACCCGGTCGCGAGAAGAAGCACGCACGCTTTTTGAAAGTCTCGGGTTCCCGTTGACCGAGCACGCTCCGGAACGCGTGGGGTCCACGGGTCCGCGGAAGAAGCGGGTACGGACGTTCCGGAATTCCTGATACTGCCATGGCCAAAGTTTCCCAGATCGCTCGCGCACTGAAACGACCGAAGTTCTCTACGAGGGTTATCCGACGCTGTTTCCGGTGCGGTCGTCGTCGAGGGTACATCCGAGATTTTGGGTGTTGTCGGATCTGCTTTCGAGAACTCGCGACTCGCGGAGAGATCCCCGGGGTGAGGAAAGCGAGTTGGTAATCCGAAACGGTAGACGAAAGCCAAGAAGAAGACTATCATCATTATCCCACGTTCATGGATCCGATCGCGAACATGCTCACGAGTATTCGTAACGCGTCCCTCGCGAAGAAGGCGACGACGCGGGTCCCGTATTCTCAGCTAAAACACCGCATCGTTGAGGTGTTGCGTCGCGCGGGGTACGTCGGCCCGGTGACTGTTACTGATGACGGTCCGCAGAAGGTTTTGGAAATCATGCTTCTCTATGCCGACGGAGCGTCGCAGATTCGGGGTATCGAACGGGTGAGCACGCCGTCGCGGCGCTGGTATGTCCGGAAAGACGAAATCCCACACGTGCTTTCCGGTCTCGGGGCGGCGATTCTCTCGACCTCGCGCGGGCTTCTGACGGATGGGGAAGCGCGGAAGCAGGGTGTCGGCGGGGAAATCATTTGTCGTGTTTGGTAAGGAGGACTCATGAGTCGCGTTGGTCGTCAACCCATCCCCATTCCGAGCGGCGTCGTGGTGTCTCTCGACGGGCAAAGCGTCTCCGCGACAGGCCCGAAGGGAACGCTCAAGCTTCGTGTGCACCCGCTCATCACGGTGCGTCAAACGGAGCAAGTGATCGTCGTCGCGCCGGTAGAGGGTCGCGAGCGTGTGCGAGGCGCGAATGCGCTCTGGGGTCTTACCCGAGCGCTCGTTGCGAATCTCGTGACGGGGGTGATTCATGGTTTTCAAAAGAAACTCGAGCTTCAGGGTGTGGGGTACCGGGCCGAAGTGAAGGGGACAACCCTCGTCCTTTCTGTTGGCTTCTCCCATCTTGTCGAGATCAAGCCTCCAGAGGGCATAACCTTTAGCGTCGCGAAGAACGTGATGACCGTTGATGGGATCGATAAGCACCTCGTCGGGGAAGTTGCCGCGCAGATTCGTCGCGTTCGCCCGCCAGAGCCGTATCAGGGAAAAGGAATCCGGTATGTTGGAGAGTACGTACGGCGGAAAGCGGGGAAGGTTGTCGGGACCACGGGAGCGAGTTCATAACGCCCTGACCATGCGCCATTCCCCCGCACTCCAAAAAACCCTCCGGCGTCAGATGCGTCGTGTCCGTATCCGGGCGCGTGTGCGAGGAATCGCGGAACGTCCTCGGCTGTCCGTCTTTCGCAGTGCGCGGCACATTGTTGCGCAACTCATTGATGACGATCTGCAGCGGACACTTGTGCAGGTGCACGACCGTCTGGTGACGCCAGCGGCGGGCGCGGATGCGGAATTCGTCTTGAAGGGCGTGGCGCTTGCCCATGAAGTTGGGCGTCTCCTGGCGGAGCGGGCGCGCGCCGTGGGCATTCAGCGCGCGGTGTTTGATCGGGGTGGATATGCGTATCACGGGCGGGTGAAGGCGGTCGCGGAGGGTGCTCGCGCTCAAGGATTAGCTTTATAATGAGGACACCATGGCACTCATGACATTTCAACCAGTACAAGAGGAGAAAGCATGGGAGCACCGCGTCATTGATTTGCGGCGTGTCACGCGTGTCATGAAGGGCGGGCGGCGGTTTCGGTTTCGCGCGACGGTACTCATCGGCGACAAGCGAGGGTCCATCGGACTCGGTATTGCCAAAGGCAAGGATGTGCAGCAATCCGTCGAGAAAGCGCAGAACGCGGCAAAGAAAAATCTGCTCCACTTCACGATCGTGAAAGGGACAATTCCCCACGCGATCCAGCGGCGGTTTCGCGGTGCGACGATCTTACTGAAGCCCGCCCCAGAGGGTTCAGGGATTATCGCTGGAGGTCCCGTTCGTTCTGTTGCGCTCCTCGCGGGTATTCTGAACATCTCGAGCAAGATGATGGGATCGCATAATCCTCTCAATATTACACGCGCGACGCTTCTTGCGCTCTCTCATCTCAAGATGTCTCGCGTCGCGAAGGCGACGCCGCAATCTCTGGAGAACTTCCATGCGTCTTCATGATCTCCCGGTGCAGCGCCGGCGTCGAAAGAAACGGCTCGGTCGCGGGAACGCGTCCGGTCACGGAACGTACAGCGGCCACGGGATCAAGGGCCAGCACGCTCGTGCTGGCGCGCGGATCCGCCCGGGGTTCGAGGGCGGGCAAACCCGGATTTTCCAGCGGCTTCCGAAGCGCCGCGGCTTCCGGTCCTTGTCCGAACGAACATTCGCCGTGAACGTCGGTCGGTTGGAACGCGTGTTTCCTTCAGGCGCCCACGTAGATCTCCGCGCGCTTCTCGCGGCAGGACTCGTCTCTGCGGACGTTCGGCTGGCGAAAATTCTCGGGGACGGCGCGCTCACGAAATCGCTCACGGTGGCGTTACCAGTTTCGGCAAAGGCGCGAGAGAAAATTGAGCACGCGGGGGGGACTGTCGAGACCGTGCCAGTTCGAGGGAACAAAGGCCTAGGATGATTATGCGGAGTTTATCTCGGCGCGTCCGCGCAGCAGCATGATCAATTTCACGCGGTTCTTCGCCCTTTGGAAAGCGCCGGACCTCCGGCGGCGGGTTCTCTGGATCATCTTTTTTCTTATCGTTTTCCGTGTCACCTCGCATATCCCCGTTCCCGGAATCGAGGAGGAAAATCTCCGGAAGTTTTTTTCGCAGAACCAGCTCTTTGGGATTTTGGATATCTTCTCTGGTGGCGGTCTCTCGAACCTCTCGATCGCCATGCTCGGGGTCGGTCCGTACATTACCGCCTCGATTGTGCTCCAACTCCTCACGATGATTATCCCCCGTCTCGAGGAGTTGCAGCGCGAGGAAGGTGAAGCTGGCCGGCAGCGGATCCAGATGTACACGCGTCTCCTCTCGGTTCCCCTCGCCGCGATTCAAGCGTTTGGGTTCCTCACGCTTCTCCAGCGGGGGACGGCTGGTGTCGGCACAGCCATTTCCTTCACGCCGGCGCATCTTCTCATGACGATCCTCACGGTCACTGCTGGTTCCGTGTTTCTCATGTGGCTCGGGGAGCTCATCAGCGAGCGCGGGCTTGGGAACGGCGCCTCGCTCATTATCTTCATGGGGATCGTCTCGCGCGCGCCGCAGGTCGTCCAGCAAGTTGTGTCGCTCTGGGATCCGACGAACATCCCCCTCTACCTCGGCTTCCTCGCGGTCGGGATTATCGTCACCGCAGGCGTCGTCTTTATCACGGAAGCTCAGCGGAATATCCCCGTAAGCTACGCGAAGCGCGTGCGTGGCGGACGGCTCCTCGGTGGAGTTTCGACGCACCTCCCGCTCCGGGTGAACCAAGCCGGCGTGATCCCGATTATCTTTGCCCTCTCTATTCTCCTCTTCCCGGGAATCATCGCCCAGTTCCTCACCGCCGCGAAGAACGCCACGGTCGCGGCGGTCGCAGAGCGGGTTGTGGCACTCTTCAATAGCGGCCTCTTCTACGGACTCTTCTACTTCTTTCTCGTCGTGCTGTTCACCTACTTCTACACGGCGGTGACGTTCGATCCGAAGCGGATCGCCGAACACCTTCAGAAACAAGGCGGGTTCATTCCCGGCATTCGGCCTGGGCCGATGACCGCGCGCTACTTGAAGCACGTCGTGAACCGCATCACGCTCGCGGGCGCGCTCTTCCTCGGGGTCATCGCCATCCTTCCACTCCTCATGCAGAGCGTCACGCACACGCAAGCGCTCACGATCGGCGGGACTGGTCTCCTCATTGTTGTCTCCGTCATTCTCGAGACCATGAAGCAGATTGATGCGCAAATCACGATGCGGGAGTACGAAACAACGTAAGAGCGAGCGGTCATCTCCTTCCGCCGGAAGCTCCACATCGTGAGCGAAGAGTTCCGTGTTCGACACATTGACATTCGGGATAGGAACGCATGATAGGGACACGTTTGTATTCCTCAACACACACGGAGGCAATGGAAACTTCCCACGGGTACCGTGGTCATTGTCGTGGGAGTCCGGGGTGACGTGTTTCTTCGACGGGCGCGAGCGCCAGCAATTCCCCAGCATAGTGGAGAACCCATGACAAGGAACGGAAGCAACGTGGTGTCGGCATCCCCGGTGGCATCAGGGGAAGCGGCCAGCGGGTCGCCCGAAGCCGCGGTCGAGAACTTCTTTATGCTTCTCGCCTTGGGGAAGACGCACGAAGCATACCTTGCTCAGGCCGTGGAAGATGGTGCGTGGAAGATTCGAAGCATTGGCGCGGCGAAGTAACGCCGGAGAGATTCTCGAGAGCAGCGTGCCGGTTTTCCGACACGCTGTTTGATTGTGCTCTTCATGGCGATTGACAATGTCGTGCTCTTGTCGGCACTCTCTTCTTGGAACCCATGACGCGCACATCACACTCCTCACTGCCGATCATCATGCTCATGGGCCCGCCGGGATCGGGAAAGGGAACGCAGGCCCACGAGATCCAGCGAGAGTGGCATCTGGAGCGCATTGAGACCGGCGCCCTCCTGCGCAGCATGCGGAGTGACGCCTCGCATCTTGGACAAACCCTCCGGCAGTACATCGATCGCGGGTTTCTTGCGCCTCCCCCGCTCGTTGCTGACCTTGTCATCCGCGAAATGGAGACATGGCGTGCTCAAGGAAAGGGCGTCATCTTCGACGGATCTCCACGGACGCTCTATGAGGCGGAACGGCTTCTCGCGGCGCTCGGTGCGGACGGGCGGAGCCGGGTGATTGTCTTGGTCCTCGATGTGCCGAAGCCGGAAACGGTGCACAGAGTGCTGCGGCGCTTTGTGTGCGTCAACTGTCGTCACCCAAACGCCGGGGGAGCGGCAACGGTTACCGCGTGTCTTGCGTGCGGCGGCACGTTACAGCGGCGGGATGATGACACCGCGGAGGTTATGGAGCGCCGTTGGGAAGAGTACGTGTTCCGCACGCTTCCCGTGATTCACTTCTTCGGGCGCAAAGGACTCACCATTCACGTGGATGGTGCTCGTCCGATTCCAGACGTGTGGACGAGCGTCCAACGCGCGGTGGCAGAGCAGTTGGCTGCATGAAACAAACATTGGCTCGGGTGAAAACGCCGGAAGAAATCGAACGGCTTGCGCGTGGCGGCGTCATCCTCCGTCGCGTCCTCGAAGATCTTGTGGGTCTTGTTCGGCCGGGCATGACCGGCGCGGACCTTGCCACGGAAGCTGAACGGCGTCTGCGCTCCCAGGGCGCGGAGCCGTCGTTTAAGGGGTATAGTCCGACGGGACGTCTCGAGGACGCGTTTCCGAGCGCGCTTTGCGTGTCCGTCAACAGCGCGGTGGTCCATGGCATTCCGACGAGAACTCCACTCCGTGATGGCGACATTGTGGGACTGGACCTCGGCTGCCGCTATGAAGGACTGTACACGGATACGGCGACGACCGTGCCCGTGGGGAATATTGGGCCGGAGGCCGCGCGGCTTATTGCGATGACGCGAGGGGCGCTCGCGGCGGCTCTTGCGATCGTCCGGGCGGGTGTGCGAACGGGAGATATTGGCGCGGTGGTTCAGCGAACGGTGGAGCAAGCGGGGTTCGCGGTGGTGCGTGATCTCGTGGGTCACGGCGTGGGGTATGATGTCCATGAGGAACCAAGCATACCGAATTTCGGGAAGCCCGGGACGGGTGTCGCGCTCCCCGCGGGAATGGTGATTGCCATTGAGCCGATGGTCATCGCAGGAAAACATCACATCGAGATTGCGCCGGATGGATGGACGGTACGCTCTCGTGACGGGACCCTCGCCGCGCACGAGGAAGTAACGGTCGTGGTGAACGCGGATGGCGCGCACGTTCTCACCACGACGAAGGCAGGCGTATGGAAGGGGTAATCCTGGGCATAGATTATGGCGATGTCCGGATCGGGCTCGCGATCACGGATCGTGATCAGCGGCATGTACTCGCGCATAGCATTCTTGAGGCAACGCCGCGGGAGATGCTGTTCACGCGCCTCCGGGAGCTCGTGGACACGGAAGTTGTCGAGCGTATCGTCGTTGGCTTGCCGCTGCTCCTCGATGGCACAGAAGGGGAACAGGCGCGAAAAACTCGCGTGTTTGCGGATGAGCTCGTGACGCAGTGCGCGCGTCCCGTGGAATTCATTGACGAGCGCTTTACGTCCAGCGGCGGCATGGCGCTCGCGCGCCTAAAAGGTGATACGCGCGCTGACGCAGAAGCGGCTCGACTCATTCTTGAGACCTGGCTCGCGCAACGCGCGCGACGTCCCTGACCTCATTCGACGAAGCGCTTGTGAGCGCTCCCGGTCGAGGCGGTATCCTCGTGTGGCAGACTCCTCGTGTTCTTTACAAAGAAAGGGTGGACGATGGTTCGATCTATTTTCCGGAAGTGCGGGTATGCACTTCTCGCGGTGGGTCTCGGCGCTCTCCTGATTCCGCCGGCGGTTGTTTCTTGGTTTCTCCTCTGTACGCATGTCCGCGACGGAGCGTTCATCTGGCCGGTGTTTTGGTCCGCCCCGGACATCCCGGCGGATGTTCAAAGGGAGGAAGAAGCGCCTCTGCGTATTTCCATGACGGTTCCGGCGCACCGTCCCTGTACGTGGCATCGTGCTCCAGACGGTCGACTTGTCATTCTGCTTGATGCGCGGCCGGTGATCATGGAGATTCGCTCCAGTGACGGTAACGCGGCATAAAGGATCGCGCGCGGACATCACACAAGACCGTGTTCTCTCCTTGTGGCCCCTTGTGCCACAAGTTTTTTTCTTTGCCGAGACCACAACTTTGGTAGCCGTAGGGCTGCACCTGTCTCGCGAGCCTCCGCGCGTCATTCTTTCCTCTTGTCGCCGTTCCTCGTTTCCCATTTCTCGGTATACTGCCGTTA
>CAYJQK010000011.1:0-20485 GCA_964372305.1 uncultured Candidatus Saccharibacteria bacterium
ATGGCGATGAAGGTGAAGGGTCTTCACTGTCTATGGTACCGCGGTTTGAGCGACATATGGAGGGTTTTTCAGAGGGTCCTTAGCCATCATTACGAATTTTTGATAAAGTAGGTTCGAGTGAAGTCGTAAAGACACTCCAGAATCAGACTTTCAGACAAAAGACCAACTTTTTGGTGGGACGCGCTTCGCGCGTCCCACCTTCTGGCTTTGAAAAAGCCGCTTCGTTCTGTATTGGTGGGCAGGGAGGGATTCGAACCCCCGAAGGCGAATGCCACCAGATTTACAGTCTGGCCCGTTTGACCGCTTCGGTACCTGCCCTGATACTCGGCGCTTCGTACTATGCCAGGTTCCGTATCCTTGCTCAAGGAGCCGGAAAACTATACTGTATCAGGTCTGGCGTTGTCGTGGCGACAGAGAGTTTCATCGGACGAAGTCGACAGGAGTATCTGTACGACTGCGCTCGAACCTATGTATGGTGAGCTTGTCGAATCCACTGTATCAAAAATTCCTCACAAATGAAAGCCCTGTATCCTGCCACCACTTCCTGGACACGTGGGGTGAGTTCTCCACAAGGAATTGGACGGGAGATTGCAGCCTCAGCGCGTGATGCGGTCGTTCCCCGTTGTGCCAGAGGAGATGACCCAGGAGTTTCTCGTTGAACTGACGGACATCGAGCAGCTCTCCGGCATGGAAGTCCACACACTCTTTCTTTCTGGAGCTTCTGCTTCCACGCGTAGAGCGTGGAGCGCTTCGCCCCGAATGCTTCCCTTGCGGCTTCGAGGCCATGCTTCTCCCAGAAGGCAAGGATTCTGGCTCGATCTTTGGCTGTTTTGGCAATCATATGCGCCCAGCGTACGGCAGACGCGTTCAGACGCACGAAGCCCCGCACCCCGTATGAGAGACGAAGGACCTGCATCAGCGTGTGCTCCTTTCTTCCGTTGTGTGCTGCATGGAGTCCAGGATGTCTCTGGCATGATGCACAAAGGATTTTTGGGGGACAAATACGAACGGTAAGCCTCATTTTGTAAAACCGCGAGTCCCGATTTGTCGGGACGAGCGGAACCCAAATCCCGTTCAAAACGCACTGGGGGGCCGTCGCCGCCGTCCGTCGGTTCGTCGGGAAAAAAAGAAACACGTTTGTTCGTGGAGCCCACGCCCGGATTCGAACCGGGGACCTTTTCCTTACCATGGAAATGCTCTGCCGACTGAGCTACGTGGGCGCGTCGCTTGAATCTCCGTTCCTCGAGGGTGTAAAAATATGCGCGGGGCAAGCATGTCGTATTTTGGTATGATCGTCTAGTGAGTGGAAAAGGAATTCTCTTCGGTATTCTCTCCGGTTTTATCGCGGCGAGTGCCGTACTCTTTGTGCTTCTCCACATGCAAGGGAACCCCCCGGCGAGCGAGGGTCATCAGATCGCGTCGCCGTCCGCGTCTTCTCCAAGGCCAACCAAGACACCGCCGCGGGAAACCGCCCGTGAACAGTTTCTCCTTACCCATGACGCGGACGGCGACGGAGCGTGGGACGAGGTCCTCGTCGGTGAGCACGGCACGTTCCGCTCTGTCCCGCAGCCACGGGGTGTCGTCCGGACCGTCATTCCCGTCATGGGTGAGAAACAGATCGCTGTTTTCGTGGGTGATCCCCTGGGAAAGAAAGGGGGCGTCACGGTGGTGTCCATTGATCTCGTCTCCGGAAGGGAGACGCTTATTTCCGGGTCCACGCCGCTTGTGTCCCCGCGGAACATCTTCGCCGCGCCGCGCGGCAATGTCATCGCGTTCTTTCTGGATAATCTCCGCTCGCGCTTCACGGAGCTTTGGACGGTGAACCCCGAGAACGGCGAGAAGCAAGTTGCCGTGGAGCGCCTTGGACAAAACACCCGCGGGCCGTTCTGGGACCCCGCCGGTGGTTTCCTTCTTCTCGATGGCAATCGCCTGGTCCGTGGATCCCCCCATCGCACCGGGGTTGACCTCATCCCCCTTTCGCGCGACTGGCGCGATCTTCTCCCCGGCCGGACCATCATTCCCTCACCCACGGGAGAGCAGGTTATTGCCGTCGTGGGTCGGATACACACTGGCGGAGAACGTGAAACTCTTATCCGCATGTGGGAGCTTCCTGAAGGTTATGAGCGGGATATCCTCACCCTTCGTGAGACGGATGTGACGTTTCTTGGGTGGACGTCATCGGGCGCACTGCTCCTTGCTGCTCGAGGAGATGGTGTCACGCTCTGGGAGCTTCGGCGCGGGAGCCAGGTGCCGCACAGCATGGCCGGGGACGCGCGGTCCTTCGCGCTTTCCAGCGATGGGACGCGTCTTGCGCATCTTGTGGATGCCGACGGACGCCCCGCGCTTGTCGTTCTCGACACTGCATCGTGGACAGAGGTCTCGCGCCTGAGGATTCCGTCTGCCGAACGAACTCCCGCTTCTTCGGCCACGCCGAAAATGACCGTTCCTTCAGAGTACGTGCTCCAGCAATACCTGCGCACCGGCGACTCCGCGCCCGCGCTCAACGCGGGCGCGCGGAATAGCGAGGGTGTTGCGCCGGAGGACGTCGTCAGGTATGTTACGGAGCACATTCGTGAGATCACGAGTGCGCCCCCTCCGGAGTTCGTTATGGCAGAGCGCGTCTGGTTTACCAGCGTTCCTGGCGCCGTGTTTGTGGACTATCGGGTGGGGACAATTCTCTGGCGGCGTCTTGTCCAGGTAGATGCTCCCGGGGGACGTCCCTCTGCGCACCGTGTCGTCGGGATTTTCACTCCCGCCAACGGGGAGTGGGTGCTCGCGCAGGGCGAGACGCTTGCTGACCCGCGACCCGTTCTCCTCGTTGAATATGAGCCGGAGATCGAGCAGTGGGTGCGAAAGGAAGTGACGGAGGACGTTCATCCGTAATGAAAGGATTACCGAATGGCGAGCACAGATTTCCGAAAATTTTCCTGCACGAGCTGTAAACGCGGCACGTACACGCGCATGCGTCCGCGCAAGAAAGGAGTACAGCAGGAGAAGATCGAGACGAACAAGTTCTGCAAGTTCTGCCGGAAACACACGCCGCATAAAGAAGCGAAATAGCAAAGGTCGTAGGCGAGTCGGTTAATTGGCAAACCACCGCTCTCCAAAAGCGGGACTGAGGGTTCGAGCCCCTCCTCGCCTGCCAGTACGAAAACTCCTGTTTCTCCTCGGTGGTGCGGGTCATGCCATACTCACCTGCGGTACACTACGTTCGTGAACCTCCCACCCATGACCACATCGTTCCGCGCCTATGTCCTCTTTACCGGCGGGATGATCGGGGTGGGGTTTTTTGGACTGCCCTACGTCCTCTCCCGAGCGGGCCTCTTGGCAACGCTCGGGTTTGGCGTTGCTGTCCTCGCCCTCGTCTGGTACGCGCACGTGCTCTTCGCCGACATCGTTCTCGCGACCAAGGAGCGCCGGCGGCTCCCGGGGTACGCGGGCGCATCTCTCGGATCGTGGGGGAAGGCGCTCGCGCTCCTCGGAAACCTCCCCGGACTCTCCGGTGCGCTCCTTGCCTATGTCCTCGCCGGTGGCACGTTCTTGGCGCTTCTCGTCCGGCCGCTGGGGATCCTGCCGGATGTTGTTGCCGTGACCGTATACATCGCGCTCGGTTCAGTCTTTGTGCTCATGAATGTCCGGCAGTTGTCGTTTTTCCAAACGGTCATTCTCGGGCTCTTCGGGATCACGCTCGTTGCTCTTGCGGTGAGCACGGGGCCACAGATCACCTTGGAGTCCTTCACGCTTCTCGGCGCACCACGGCAGCTGTTTCTCCCATACGGCGTCTTCCTCTTCTCGTTCTGGGGTCTCTCTCTGGTGCCAGCCCTCGCCGAACTTGTTGAGCGCGACAAGTCTCGCCTCCGTGCCGTCCTCGGGTGGGGCTTCGTCACGGCTGCCGTGACGTACCTGGTGTTCGCGATCGTCGTGGCCGGCGTGAGCGGCGTGAAAACATCCGAGGACGCGTTTTCCGGTCTCGTGCCGTTCGTCGGCAGCGGCGTGCTCCTCATCGGCGCGCTCTTTGGGTTTCTCACGACATTCGATTCCTTCATCGCGCTCTCGCGGACACTCGCGGAAACGCTGACCCTCGACCTCCGCGTGCCGCAACCGCTTGCGCGTGTCCTCGTTATGCTCGTGCCATTCTTTCTCTACGCCCTCGGCGTGCACGCGTTCGTGCGCGTGCTCTCGGTGACGGGCGCGGTCTTCATTGGCCTCGAGGGTATCCTTGTGTTTGCCATGGCGTATGCCGCAAGGCGGCACGCGGGTCCAGCGCTTGGTCCGGTATTGCTCGGGGGCGCGCTTGCAGTCGGCGCGTGTGTCGAGGCTCTGCGGACCTTCGGGGTTTTCTAGGGAGGGGTCGGCATCACCCGATACACGGCGCCCGCGTGGTCGTCAGAAACGAGAAGGGAGTCGTCGGGGGTAAAGAGGAGATCCACCGGCCGCCCGATCGCGCGATTGGCGGAGCGATCGAGGAAGCCCGTGAGGAAATCCTTCATGGCGACAACGCGATCGCCATCCATGACGAGACGGACGATCTTGTAGCCGACTGGCGCGGATCGGTTCCACGATCCGTGGAGTGAGACAAGGAGGTCACCCGCGTACCGGGGCGCAAAGGACGACGGGATAAAGCGGAGGCCGAGCGGCGCGACGTGCGCGGGGTAGTCGAAGAGGGAAGGGCGTGTCGCCGCACACCCCTGGGGATGTTTCCCGAAGGGATCCGGGGTTTGCTTTCCATAGCAGAACGGCCACCCGTGGTCGCCGCCCGTGATGCTGTTCAGTTCATCCGGCGGGAGGTCATCGCCGAGGAAATCCCGCCCCATGTCGTTGCCCACCATCTTTCCTGTCTGCGGGTGGAACGTGAAGAACACCGTGTTCCGGAGGCCCCACGCCCAGCGTTCCGTCTTTCCTGTCTCTAGGTTTACGCGGAGAATCGCCGCGCGACGTTCGTCGTTCTCTTGGCAGACGTTGCAGGATGAACCGATTGCGACGTACAACATGCCATCCGGTCCGAAGACGATGGTCCGTGTCCAGTGGCTTCCTCCACTCGGGAGATCGAGAACCTTCCGCGGTGATCCCACCGTTCGCTTTCCGGGATCGTATGGGTAGCGGAGGACGCGGTCTTCCGTCGCCACGAAGAGCTCGTCGCCGCGGAAGGCGAGTCCGTGGGGACGCTTGAGGTTCTGGAGCAGCGGGGTGACGGCATCGGCGACGCCGTCGTCATTGTCATCCGGGAGGAGGAAGACCATGCCCGCTTCCGGATCGCTCACAAGCGGCGTGCTGCGAGAATCCAGCGCCAGCACACGCGGTTTCTTGAGGCCGGACGCGTAGAGAGTCATCTCAAACCCCGGCGCGATGGTGAGCGGTGACGGCGGCTTGGGGGACTTCCCCGGCGTGGCGAGCTCTTGCAATGCGGGCGCGGAAGGGAAGATCGCCGTGATGGGCACCGGCGGCGGCAGGACCGCTGGCCAGACGCCCCGCCCCAAGCGGACAGCCGTTATGCCGAGCGCAAGCGCGACGAGAGCGAGGACGAGGAGCGAGCGGCGTCGTAGGAACATCTCGGTTCTTTTGAGTATAGATCGAGTGCCGACGTTAGGAAACGTCGCGGTTGCTGCAACGAAAAAACGCTGAACTTACGGAGAGAAAAGTTCAGCGTACAATGGTGGGCGCCGACGCTCCGCGACATCGTTATCCGTCTTTCGCGTAGTGTAAGGTCACGCGCATGCCGTTTCTGGTTTGCTGCGTCGTCATGTTCGACATGAGGCTCCGCATGATGAGCAACCCGCGGCCCGTCGGAGATTCCAGATTCTCCGGTGCGCAGGGGTCGGGAACTGCGGCGAGGTCAAAACCTCGTCCCTGGTCTTCCACGAGGATCCGAACGTGTGCGGCCGTGCAGGTGAGAGAAACCGTGACGCTCTTCTCCGGATCATCCTGGTTCCCGTGTCGCACGGCATTGACGATCGCCTCTTCGTACGCGAGTTGCAACCGTCGGAGGTCGCGCAGGTCGTACCCGTGGGGAGTGAAGAAGTCGCAGGCGCGCTCATCAAACAGGCGGAGTCCTTCTGTGATTGTGGAGAATTGCCACTGAAGCTGGTCCATGGGGTACATGGGAACACCTCACGAGTTGTAAAAGAGCGAATGCTCACTGTGCTCTGAAGACATGATCCTCTGTGTTTCTCTTATACCCAATCGCAGAGGTTGTCCACCCGTGCTTGACACTCAAGATCCAGGGAGGAGGGGTTGACGTATGTCGGCGAGGATGGTGGGCGTGGGAAGACGAATCTGTTGTTCGATGAGCGCGAGGACCCGCGTGCGTTCTCGCGGCCGACCCATGGTGAACGCGGCACGGACACTGTTCTTCATGAGAAAAAAGACACTCACGGATTTTTCGACGAAGGAGCCCCGCGTCACAATCATGTCCGTTCCCGTGGCATCACCAAAATACTCGAACGAAAGATCGAAAATGTCGGAAAAGAACGTGGAAACCCCGGCGACCGCGGTGCGCCGTCCCGCCATGTTCTGCCCAGCAATCGTCCCGTGGCGCCGGGCGGTGTCCCAGTGCTCGATGCGGCGGTGTCTTCCGTAGAGCGGATCGAAGAAATCCGCGATGTCGCCGGCGGCATAGACATCCGGGAGGGACGTCTCCAGGTACTCATTGACGGTCACGCCATTGCCGAGCGCGATCCCGGACCCTTTGAGGAAGGAGATGTCCGGGATCGCGCCAATGCCGACCGCCACGAGTTCGGCGGGGAGGACCGCGCCTGTTGCCGTGCGGAGCGTGGCGACGGCGTCTTGACCCTCAAGCGCAACCACTTCGTCCTGAAACCGGATCGCCACGCCGCGGTCCCGGTAGTATTGCTCGAAGAAACGCGACGCCTCCGGAACCCCGAGTTTATCGAAGAGGGCATGGCCGCGGTGGAGGATTGTTGTGTCCAGGCCACGCTGTGCAAACACGGAAGCAAGTTCCATGCCGATGAACCCGCCGCCGATCACTGCGGCATGGCGCGTCCGTGGCAGCCACGCCCGGATACGGTCGGCATCATCGAGCGTCCGGAGCGTGAAGACACCCGGGAGGTCGTTTCCCGGAACGGAAAGCGTATGGGGCAGGCAGCCGGTGGCAAGGAGGAGTGTGCGGTAGGTGAGGGATTGTCCACTCGAGAGCGTAAGGCATCGCGTGGGCGTGTTCATGCCTGTCACCAGAACGCCAAGCATCACGTTCACGCCGTGGTCGCCATAAAAGGCCTCCGGTTTTACGAAGAGACGCTCACGCGGCTTCGTGCCGAGGAGGTAGGTCTTGGAGAGGGGAGGGCGGTGGTAGGGAAGCCACGGCTCGGACGCGATGAGCGTGATCCGCGACCCCGCGATCCCCTCTCGTAGAAGAGCCTCGAGAGCGGCGGCCGACGTCACGCCGCCGCCCACGAGGACGAAATCGCGGGTGTCGTCTCCCACGTGTCCTTAAGAAAGCGCGATGTCGTCCCCGACGAGCCGTGCCGAGAGCGGTCGCAGCGGTTCTATCGCTGGACCCTCTCTGACCGCCCCCGTGTTGGCGAATCGCGCGCCGTGGCACGGGCAATCCCAGGATTTCTCGTTTTCGTTCCATTCCGTCTGACACTCAAGGTGCGTGCAGGTGTTATCGAGCACAACCGGGACCCCGCCGTCGTTATAGACCGCGACGGGCTGTCCGTTGATCTCGCCAGTTGCGCCAGAACCCACAGGAATGGTGGAGAACTTCATTGCCACACGGTATCACGGTTTGCGCTTCCCCTGCCATGTGGAGTAGAGTACCCCATAACGTGTCAAAGGTTATTGGCATTGAGACTCTTGAGTATCCTGGAGTCCAGGCTCGGCGCGTGCTTGGGAACCTTCCGGGCAGCAGCGTTGCCGTCGAGTCTCCGGACACGCGTGTTTCGACGCCGACGCATGTCGCGATTACCCCCGACGGAAACCGGCGGTGGGCGCGGGGCAAGGGCCTCCAGCCTCTGGCCGGCCACGAGCGGGGCGCGGATGTGTTCAAGGAGATGATCCGCCACGCGTCAAAGCGTGGCGTGCGGCACGTGTCTATCTGGGGAATGTCGTTGGACAACTTCGTGCGTCGGGACCTGCGGGAGGTTGCCGGGTTGCTCCAACTCTTCCGCGCCCAGTTTCGTTCGCTGGCGGAGGATGCGGATATTCACGAGCGTGGAGTCCGCGTCAACGTCCTTGGCCGGTGGCGAGAAAAGTTTCCCTTTCCGGTGCGGCGCGCGGTCGAGCGGGCGATGGATGCGACGAAAGATTACGGGAATCTCTTCCTCAATATTTTCCTTGCCTACAGCGGGACGGATGAGATGCTCGAGGCTGTTCGGCGCATTGCGTCCGAGGCGAGAAAAGCATCGCGGTTGACCATTACCCCCGAGCTCATCAAGAAGCACCTCTTTACGCGCGATCTTCCGCCAGTGGATCTGCTTATTCGTACCGGCGGCGAGCCGCATCTCTCCGCGGGGTTCATGATGTGGGACATGGCAGACGCGCAGTTATACTTCACGGAGAAGTACTGGCCGGATTTCAGCACCGACGATTTCGACGACGCGCTTGCGAAGTACGCCCGACGAGAGCGTCGTTTCGGACGGTAAGCGCGTGCTTCAGGAGACGAGAAGGAGCGCTCCGAGACCAAGGACAAAGAACGTGTGCATGATGAGATCCGCGTGCTGGATGCGGACGTGGATAAGGATATTCAGGGCGCAGAGGGCGGCGAGGATCACCAAGAGGATGGCCGAGAATTCCCGAAGCCCGCGTGCCGCGTCGAGAAGCCTCGCGCGCGTGTCCGCTTCGCCAGACAAAAGCGGGATGGTGAGGAACTGGTGGAGCGGCTGTACGGTCACCGTGCGCGTATTTCCATAAGCATCCGCTGCTTTGATGACGATCGGCGACCACGCATCTTGCATGTCCACGGCTGCGTGGGCGACCCGTCCTCGGAGTTCTAAGGGGATCGTCTTGCCGTTGACGACGACAAGGGCCTTTCGCGCGTCCGCAGGCAAGGGCAGAAGTAGCGTGGCACTCTCTTCCCCTGGTGCCCGTGGCGGAAGGAGCAGAGCACGGTCTTCGGCAATAAGCGGCGGGCGCGTGTCGAGACGCACGTGCCGTGGTTGTGATGGGGGACTGCGGCGATTCCCGAGGGTGGTCGTTGCTGTGAGGATCGCGTCGCGTTCTTCTCCCGCCGGGGGTTCAAACGATCCCTGAAAGGCTCCATTGGGGGCCGCGAATTTCCCCAGCGATGTTCCGTCAAGCGTCACCTGAACCACGCTCCCGGCGGCGGCATTCCCGCGGACGGTTGACGCCCCGCTGGGAAGAATTTTTCCTTCGGACGGTTCGAGAATCGTTGGCGGCGCCAGAGCGGGGAGGGCCGTCGGTCGTGTGCTCCGTTCCAACGGTGTTGTCGATGGTGTCGGCGATGTCGTCGTTGACATCGGCGCTCCCCGTTGCACATTCGAGAGCGCGCCGAAGTGCTGGACAACGACCGTTGTCGTCCGTCCCTCGAATTCGCCGGTGACGACGGCAATGCCAATATTCGCGTAGGACGAACCAAGAATATTCCGCCGGTGACCGGAACTGTTCATCCATGCCGCCTGGGTTGCTTCACCAGTGGTGAAGTCAATCGCGAGGTTCTCTCCGGCGTACACATAGGCGTATCCGGCGCGATCAAACCACTGCCACGGGGTGACGCCCGTCGGACTCGTGTGTTCGAAATAGTCCGCCCGCAGCATGTCCTCGGCCTTGAGTCGGGCGGATGCGGCAAGCAGCGGGTGCACGGTGAGTGGCGGCACTCCCGCGGCGCGGCGCGCTTCGTTAGTTTTTTCGACGAGAAATGTTGATGTGATCGTCGCGAGCGAGGCGACGTTCGGAGTGAGGAGGAAAATTCCTACCGTCGCGATTTTTGTCACGATGAGGAACGTGCTGCAAAAGGCGAGCACGGGGTGCCGAAGGGCGTACGGACGGTAGGAGTTTCGCTGGTGGGGAATGACCGTGCAGTACGAACCGATGCACACCTGTCGGAGCGCCGAAACGGCCATGGTCGGTATCATACACCAGAAACCAGAAACCGGAGACCAGAAACCGGACCATGGTGTTGTTCTGGTGCCTGGTTTCTGGATCGCGTTTTGTTACACTCCTTTCCATGGAGCAGCGTGACTCTGCAATAGTGTTTGAGGAAGCGTGGCGCGCGCTCGTGACCTCCCTTGTCGCGACCCGCACGCTCCGAACGCCACGGATCATTGACGCGTTCCAAAAAGTCCCGCGGTACCAGTTTGTCCCGGCGGGCAGCCAAAAAGGTGCGGCGTCGCTGGACGCCGCGCTCCCTATCGGGGAAGGGCAAACGGTCTCCCAGCCAACGACCGTTGCCATCATGCTGGAACTTCTTAAGCCGCGTCGCGGGGAACGCGTCCTTGATGTCGGCACCGGGTCCGGGTGGCAGGCCGCGCTCCTCGGACACCTCGTTGGGCCGGAGGGGCGGGTGTACTCTGTTGAGCGTCTCCCGTTCCTCGCACAAGAGGCGCGAGAGCGTCTTGCCCGTCTTGGGCACGCGAACGTGGACGTCTTGCTTGGGGACGCCACGCGCGGACTTCCGGAACACGCGCCGTATGACGTGATTGCCGTCGCCGCGGAAAGCGCGCGCGTTCCCGCGGTATTTCTTGAGGAGCTGGCGAACGGCGGTCGTCTCCTCCAGCCAATTTCCGGCGCGGGACTGCGCGTCTTGCGGAAGGATGCGTCCGGAGCCGTCCGCGCGGAAGGCATTCCCGGGTTCGTGTTTGTCCCCCTTGTAGAAAGCGGCGAAACGCCGAAGAATGTACCTGAATGACCCGAGACCCTCAAGCGGCGACGTATATTGTCATCATGGCTGGTGGAGGGGGCACGCGACTCTGGCCGGTGTCGCGCGAGCGCTTTCCCAAACAATTTACCCAGCTCTTCGGAAAACGGACGTTGCTGCAGCACACCTTCGATCGCGCGCTGGCGATTGTGCGGCGTCCGCTGAAGATCGTCGTGACCACGCGCCGGGAATATGCCCGAGAGGTCCAGCGCCAGCTGCCGCGGATCCCGCGGGAGCATATCCTCGTTGAGCCGGTGAAGCGAGACACCGCGCCATCCATCGGCATGGCGGCGGCGTTCTTCGCCGCGCGAGGCGCGCACGATGTGTCGCTTTTCATGCTGCCCTCCGATCACCATCTGGAGCAGGAAGCGCTGTTTGCGCGCGCGCTCCACGCCGGAGAATCCCTGCTCCGTGTCCGAGAGGGTATCACCGTGCTGCTCGGGAGCTGGCCGACGTATCCGGAGACGGGTCTCGGTTACGTCGAGCTTGGCACGCGCCGCATCCGCGGGGAAACCATGGTGTTTCGGTCTGTCCGGCGGTTCCGAGAGAAACCGTTATTGCCGCTCGCGAAGCGGTATGTTGCCTCGCGCCGGTTTGTCTGGAACATGGGCATCTACGGGTGGCGCGTGCAGACACTCCTCAACCTCTTGCATCGTCATGCGCCGGCCATTGCGTCAAAGGTTGATACTCTCACGTCCCTCTTCCAACATGGCGCGCGGGGGGACCACATCGCGCGCGTCTACTCGACGATGCCGAGCATCTCCCTCGATTTTGCGATCACCGAACGCCAAGACCCCTCGGCCATCTTTGTGGCCCCTGGCGCCTACGGCTGGAGCGACGTCGGTCACTGGGCAGCGATCCAGGAGCTCCTCGGCGGTCGGGAAGGCCTAGAGGTGAAACGCGGCGTTGTGGCGCAGGTCCATGGAGAAGGGAACTTTGTTTACAGCGATGCGGAGGCCGCGATCGGCCTGGCGGGCGTGAAAAACTGTATCGTGGTGTCGACACCGGACGCGATCCTCGTGTGTGACAAACATCATGTGCAGGACGTCAAGAAACTTGTGGAAGAACTCCGGAAACGCGGGAAGCGGTTCCTCTAAGAGACGTTCTCCATGCGCCGCGTTCCTGTGTTTCTCATCGTCGTTCTCGCGGGTAGTACCGTCCTTCTTAGCGCGCGGCATCTCGCGAACGCCCCGAGGGATCCGAAGAACACAACGTCTGTCGAGGTCACTGTTGCACGGGGGGCAGGAACAAAGGACATCGCGCGGCGTCTTGCCGAGACCGGACTGCTTCGGAGCCGGACGGGATTTCTTCTCCGCGTGGCGCTCCAAGGCGAACGGGGAAAACTCAAAGCGGGGCGGTACCGTTTCACGCGCGCGGAATCCGGCGGAGAGATTCTGCGGCGGCTCGTCGCGGGCGACGCCTTGCCCGACGATATCGCGGTGACGATTCCGGAAGGGTTCACGTTACGGGAGATCGCAGCGCGGTTTGCATCATCCGGCATTGCCGACGCGAGTGCCTTCCTCGCGGCCGCGCGCGTCGAAAAGTTCCGGAACGATTTCTCCTTCCTCCGCTCCCTTCCCGACGGCGCGCTCGAAGGGTACCTCTTTCCGGAAACGTACCGTTTTTTCCCGGCGACGGATCCGTCCGTGGTCATCCGACGCATGCTTGGAGAGTTTGATCGGCAGTTCAAGCAGGCGGTGAATGACGTCGGCGGGCTTCACGGGCATGCCGCGCGGGAAGTTGTCACGATGGCGAGTATCGTGGAGCGCGAGGTGCGCTCGGTCGAAGACCGGCGTCTCGTCACGGGGATCCTGTGGAGTCGTTTGCGGCAGGGGGTCGCGCTGCAAGCGGACGCCACGGTCCGGTATGTGCTGGACGCATGGGATCGGCCGCTGACCTTGAGCGACTTACAGATTGATTCGCCGTACAACACGCGCCGGTATCGAGGTCTTCCTCCGGGACCGATCAGTGCTCCCGGAACCGAGAGTCTCCGCGCGGCTTTAGATTCCAAAGAGTCCGACTATTTCTACTACCTGTCGGCGCCAGACGGGCGAACGGTGTTCTCAAAAACACTCGAGGAGCATAACGCGGCGGTACGACAGTATTTGCGGTGAAGCTCCACGGGCTTACCGGCCTAGAACACATTTCCAAACCTCATTCCGGCTCTCCCAGGGACGATGTTGGGCTCTCGACCAGGAGCTTCGGACTCGGAATACCAGCAGTATTTCTCGTCCTTCAGCTCCACGTCTCGCCTCTGACATCGTCCCTCTCGGCTCGAAAGCAGGTTTTGCAATGCGTTCTCAGCAGAACCTCCGTGGAGGAGGACGTCCGTGGTATGTTGAGATGCCGTGCCGAAGGTGTGGAGCGAAACCCTTCCGTCATCTCCGCAAGAGTGAAGGATGGGAAGAGACAACGGGGGCGTCGCCCGACGCAGGATCACCTTGCGTATTTCCACAACCTCGTGCTATGGTCTTCGCACACGCTTCCGAAGACCTCTGGTGCCCAAGGATGGGATAAGGCCAGGCGAGGGAGTTCAATGAAAGCGAACGACCAGAGCGTGAGATCGCCGACGCGCGGGTAAAGCAGGTCTTTCGTGCTTTTCTTAGGCGGTGATCCCGGGATCTTCTTCGGACAACGGTGTGCTCTCATTTTTTGATCCGCGTCTTTCCTATGGCGCTTTCGCGAACTGAAAAGGAACAACGTGTGGAAGAAATCACGGGAAAGCTCCGTGAGCACCCAGCATGGGCGGTATTTGCGTTTCAGAAGATGACGGTAAAAGAGAGTGGGGTGCTCCGTCGGGAACTCCGCAAGAGCAAGGGGCGGATGGTCGTCGTGAAGAAACGCTTGTTCCGTCGCGTGGCGGAAACATTGGGTCTTCCGGTGGACGCCTTCGACATTGCGGGATCGCTGGCCGTGGCCTGGAGCGCGGACATCATCGCTCCGGCAAAGATCGTTCACGGCTACGTGAAAGAGCATGGAGATGCAACGCTCGCGGGCGGCATGCTCAACGGCGCGTTTCTCACCCACCGGCAGGTCGAGCAGTTAGCCCTCTTGCCGAGCCCCGCCGAACTCCGCGGTCGGTTTGTGGGAACACTCGCGGCGCCGCTCCGGGGAATGGCGGGTGTGTTGTCTGCCACCCTCCGGGGATTGCCGGGTGTCTTGCAGGCCCTTGCTAAACAGCGGAACGCCGCGCCGTCCGCATAGTCTTTACTCCTTATTCAGGGAAAACATATGACCGACGAAGTTCAAAATCAGGGGGGAACGAACGAAGTGCCGGAGAAGTTCCGGGATCTCGTGGAAAAAATTGAAAAACTCTCCGTGCTCGATCTCGCGGATCTTGTGAAGGTTCTGGAACAAAAATTTGGCGTGAGTGCCGCGGCACCCCTCGCCATTGCCGCCCTGCCCGTGGCGGACGTCGGCGCGTCAGCCGCGGAGGAAAAAACAGAGTTCACTATTGAACTCATTGCCGTTGGGGGGAATAAGATCAACGTGATCAAGGTTGTGCGGGAGATTACCGGAAAGGGTCTGAAAGAAGCAAAGGATCTCGTTGATGGCGCACCAAAAGTGGTGAAGGAAGGAATTGCCAAGGCGGAAGCCGAGGAGGTAAAGAAGAAACTCGAAGCTGCAGGGGCACAGGTCGCCGTGAAGTGACGCAGAGCACGCCGGGGCCCTCTTGAAGGGCGGGACAAACCCAAGAAACAGGGTACGGGTCCCCCACGCAACGAACATCCGCCGGACACGTGTCCGGCGGATGGCGTTCAGAGATCCTCGTTATCCTCCGGAGATCCCGATCTCGGCGGCTTCGTTTCCGTGATCTTCAACCCCGGTGCCCTTCCCGCAACTCTTCCGGTCCTTCCGGAATTGTCCCCAGACTGTCTGCCGAGATTTTCGGAATGCCTGGGCAGCCTCGCGCTGGCTTTTTCGGTAGACTTGCCAGGCGCTCACAAGCGCAGCGCGCCGCTGCTTCTTGTCCGTGATTGCCCACGCGTTCTTCAGCGCGTTCCGACGTGTCTCGAGTGCCGTGCGGATGGCAGCGTGGTGTGTGTCCACGGCCGCGATGATCGCGTTGTCTCGTTTCTCCGTTGCTGCTTGCATGCACACGAGATCAATGGCCGGTCGTTGCTTGGGTGAGGGGCGTGGCGAGGTGGTTGGCGATGCGGCGGGAGACGCCTCCGCCGAGTGATTGATGACGGTTCGCGAATGTATGGAGGCTCGCCCGGCGAGACCGAGAAGCGGAATACCAACACCCGCAGCCACCGCCGCGGCGACCGCTGCGCGCGTAACGAGTGAATGTGGTGCGTGTTGCATGGGTATGTGCTGATGGGTGAACACTCTTCCCCCTCGCTACTTTCGGTAGTGTAGGATGGCGGAGCACGTGGTGTCAAGACTTCGGGATCTTACCCAAAGAGGGTGATGGAAAATCATGAACCTGCCCTGTCGCTAGCGAAAAAAATGACATTCCTCCGCGCATTGGCGTCGCCGACATACCAGCAGTTATCCATCACACGTATTAAAGGAGAGCCGAAAACTTCGGGACGAGACGACCGGCACGAAGTGGGCGGGGAAGTATCCCCGTCACGCGCTCTTTTTTAAGGCGAGGCACACGGAGTTTACACAGTACCGTTTGCCGCCTTTTTCTCGTGGGCCATCGTCAAAGACATGACCAAGATGCGCGCCGCATGTTTTGCACGCGACTTCTGTTCTGCGCATCCCGTGACGCGTGTCTTCGCGCAACAGAATACGCTCATCATGCGCAGGGTTCGTAAAGCTTGGCCAGCCTGTGCCAGAGTCGAACTTTGTGTCGGAAGAAAACAACGCTGTACCACAAATGGCGCACACATACATCCCGCGTTCGTGGCTGTTCCAGTACGCTCCGCTAAAGGGCTCCTCTGTGCCGTTCTCTCGCGCAACTGCGTAGAGTTGCGGAGGCAATTCACGATCGCTTTTCATTCAGAGATCCTCCAGACGTTCAGGCTAATGATTGCCGAACAGCCCGTTCCGTCTTTTTGAGTTTCTGTACCTGGCCATCGATGCGTGCGACGTTCAACGCGGAAGGTTTTCCTGATCGGCGGCGGGTCGTTCACGCAGAGCGAACATTCCCGTCCCCACAAGGACAAGGAAGATCACCACGATCGTGATGAGCCGCCCCAGACCTGGCGCCAACATCCAAATGTGGATGCCGGCAATGAAGAAGGAGGCGATGCCGCCGAGCATCAGTCCGGGCGCGACGGGCCGGAGCGCGAGGAGGAGGATGCTGCTCGCGACCGCCAGTCCGCCGCCAATGGCAAACACAAATAACGACACTTGCTGGCTCTGTTCCGTTTGTGCTTCCCGTTCGCGCTCGAAGGCGAGAGGTCCTTGACACGTTGGTTGGAATTTTTCTCCTCCCAGAACGGGAGTCTGCGGCGCAGAGACCTGCTCCCGCACGGGTTGCTCAACCCAGCGTCCTCCCGCCGTGTCACATTTCTCTCGTGTACTGACGTCCGGGTAGGGTTCCGCGATGGGTTTCGGAGGCGGAACGATCTGCACGGCAATGCTTCGTAGGACGAGCACAAACAGGAGCGCCAGGGCGATGGCGAACGCGACGGTCACAACATTGAGCGTCCAACGTCGTGTTCGGCCTTCGGTTCCGCCTGTCATGCGGGGAGCGTACCAGAAATCAGAGACCGGAAACAGGAAACCAGAAATCAGAGACCGACGGCGTCGTCATTCCGGTCTTCGGTACCGGGAGTGGCCGAACGCTTCGTCCGGCGTCCAGTCTCCTGCTTCTGGTTTCCGTCGTGATACTCTCACTTCAGCGGGACGAGCGCCACGCGGGTTTCGTCAAGGATGTAGAGCGCTTCCTCTTTCCCCTTCACGGCGATATCGCGGAGGTCCTTCGCGTTTGGCAACACGAGTTGTCGCGTGAGGTTTCCCACGGTGTCGTACACGAGAACACGTTTCTGCTCGGGGTCGAGAACATAGAGGTGCTTCAGTTCTTCCGTGATGATGAGGCGCGTGGGATTTAAAACTGGGGTTGTGAGCGGCGCCTGTTTGAACTCGACGGGAACCCCCTTGAGGAGCTTCACGATACTCCCGTCGCGGAGGAGCAGATACATGTAGCCGTCAATGCCCATGGCCACCGCGCGGTCAATGGGAACCGCCGCGTCCTTGAGCCACGGAGTTCCTCCCTCGTAGCCCGCAAGCGTTTTCGCGTAGCCGTAGACCATGCGCTGCTCTGGCGCCAGGAGGTACAGCCGACTCCCAAACGTGCCGATGGCGCTGATCGTCTTCACGCCCTCCGGCAGTTTGATTTCTCTTTTGAGCACGTCGCCGCGTTCCGTGTCAAACAAAGCAAGGCCCGGGGAGTCGGTGGAGAAGAGAATCGTTTTTTCAGCGGGGAAGGCGTGGGCGGCGCGGAAGTAGCCGACCCCTTGGGATGTCTGGGAAACCACGGTGGCCTCCCCGGTGTCGGTATTTATCCGGTAGATCGCGTTATTCTCTTGGCTAAAGGTGAAGATGCCGTTCCCGACCGTGGCCATGCCAGGAGAGCGGAGCGACGGCGCAACGCTCGCGAAGTCCCCGATGATTTTCGGATCCGACACGCGGGTGACTTTCTCGATCCGGTCCTCCGTCTCTTGAAGTCCTCCCAGGAGCGCTGCGGACTCGTCGTGGTAGTAGGGCGTTTTTTCCACATCCTGCGCGGCCGCGCGCGACTCACGGAGCAACTGTCGTGCCTGATCGAAGTTTTCATAGATGAGCGCGGCGTCTGCACCTTCTTTCTTTGCGCGCGCTTCCTGAAGGAGTTCTAGCGCGGCCCGGACTGCGGTGTCTTCTTGCCGCTTTCGCGAGAGGGCAACGAGACTCCCCACAAACAGAACCGCAAGGATGATGGTCAGGAGAGAGAAAATCTTCGCGCTCTTCGGCATGCCGCGAACCGTCCGCAGTGCCCACGCGGCGCCGGCGCGCGGCAGCGCGCGGAGTCGCGACTGAAGCCGGGTGACTCTTGACAGCGTCTCGGGAGCCGTGTAGCCGCGGAGGAGGGCAGGGTGGTCAATCCGCGAAGGAGACGTTGCCTTGTTTCCCGGTGTTGTTCGCCAGGAGGTGATGGTCCCGCGGACGGTGTGTCCTGCCTTGCGCGCAACGGCAGATCCGGCATGTGCAGAGCGTCGCGCACCGGCGCGAATGACGGGGAATGCCCGACGGCGCGCCCACTGCCAGAACCGCGCGATGCTGTAGACGGTGATCCGTCCTATGCGCCGAATGAGAGATGTTCGCACGGGGATGGGATGCCGAGGCCGGATCGTGGGCCGCCGAGAATCATCGGCGCGCAGCGTTGCTGCCGTGCGTGGGGGAATCGTCCGTGGCACCTCGGGTGCCGGGAGCCGCTCCGGCGCGCGAGAAAATTGCAGGACGAGGAGAGAAAAGTCCGCGCTCTCGCGAGAATCCTCCAACAGCGAACGGAGCAACGCGACCGTCTGTGCGGGGTTTTTCCCCTGGACGAATTGGAGCAAACGGTCGCGGGGCAGGAGATGGAAGAGTTGCGGCGTGGCAAGGAGAAGTTCATCGTGTTCGGCGACGGTGCCGCTCGCGACATGTGCAAAAGGGTGGAGCGGACGGCGGTGCATGGCATCAGAGAGGCCCTCGCCAATGTCTGAAAGGTGTCGGGAGCGGACGAGGAGAAGCTCGGCGGACCCCGAGCGCGTGACGTGGAGCGTCTGCTCGTGGAACACGACAACGGCGGCATGGAAGTGATCTGCCCAGTCACTCTCACCCTGTTCGGCAAGCTCGCCGATGACGTGATTCGCCTGCGCGAGGGCGGACTCGAAACTCGTGAGCATGTCGCGTTCTGGTTCGCGATAGTATTCTCGTCGGATCGCCGTGGCGATCGACTCAAGGACCGTGAGGGTCTTCGATGAAAGGTTCACGGTTTCCAGCACCATGTACAGCGATCCGAGAGGTTCCTCCAAACGGTCGGGGTCGAAGATGAACGTCTCGCAGAGAACACTGCTCATATCTGCTCGGTTCACGGTAAACTCTGCCGCCGCGGCTGCCAGCTTCCGCGTCGGTTTCGGCGGTAGCGCGGCGCGTTTCTCTTCCACCGGTGCGTCTCTCTGGACACGCGGTCTGGGTAACCCCGACATCAGCGCACCACGCTTACTTTCTCGCTCGGAAGCGGGGGTCGTTGTGGTTTGAGTCCTCTCATTGTCGGTATGAGGATGTGGCCTTTCGTGCGTGTACCGTCGCGAATCGCTCGCTGTCATACCTCCAGTATAACGCGTTATTTTCGTTCGTGGACACCCTTGCCGACGCACGGGATATTCTTGGTAATCCTGGCCCGCATCTCCCTACTCTTTACTTCGCGGAGCCAGGTTCCTACACTGCGTACCAGAGTTCTTCCATGGCAACACTCCTTGAACGTCTCTTTGGCTCACGAACACGCGTGAAACTTGTCACCCTCTTCACGAATGGCGTGAAACGGCCGTATTACGTGCGGGAGCTCACGCGCCTCACGAAAGAGCGGGTGAATTCCATTCGGCGCGAGGTGGAGAATCTCCGGCAGATCGGGCTTTTGACCACCCACGTCCGGAAAGGGAAGAAATACTACGTCGTGAACCCGAAGTTCTCGCTTCTCGACGAACTCGCGCGTCTCACGGTGAAAACGGGGAAGCCGCTCGAGGATCGGTTGTTTGAGGGCATCCGGCGCGTGGGGTCCGTAAAGCTCGCGCTCCTCTCGGGATTCTTCACGCAGAGCGCGAAGGCGCCGACGGATTTACTGATCGTTGGGGATGTCCGCGAGGCGTTGTTGACCGCGATGATCCATGAGATTGAGGAGGAGCTGGGAACGGAAATAAAGTACACGGTGATGACGCTCACGGAGTACGAATACCGCCGGAGCATGCATGATAACTTTCTCCGGGAGCTCTCCGCGTCAAAGCCGGTGGAGCTTGTGAATACGTTGTCGCCGGCATCCGCACGGACGCGTGCGGCGGTCGGCTAAGTGAGAGTTTTCGTGAACGCGCGTGACGGGATGCTTCTGCCCGGAGTGCTTTCGGAGCGCCCGTACGCGATATGTATCCCCTCCTTTCTCGCGGCGTTCCTCCGCACGGTGGGGGTCTTCTACCGAAGGCGGGAAGCGCGGGAGTTTCTTAAAATTGTCGGGAAGCACATCGAAGTTTTTCTCCCGTTCTACAACTGGTTTGACGAACAGGGAGGAATCCGACGGATCGCCCTCCAGCAGTTTCACTTCCTACGAAAGTTCTATGGGATGGAAGATCTTCGTGTGGTCCATGCCGGGTATGCGGGGCAGGGGTTTCTCTTGAGCCGCTTCTACATGAACCCCGCCGACCCGCGGTCGCAGCGGCATGTCGTGGCGCGAATCAAGCAAGAAATGCGGCTTCTCGCGCGCCTCCGGCAGGAACTCGCTCTTCAAAACCCACTCCTCTACGTCCTCCACTGCGGGCAGCGGGAGCGCGGCACGGGCTGGCGTGAATCCTTCCAGGCGACCGTGGCAACCGTCCGGGCGGTCCTCGAGGATGCGCTCGCGGCGGGGGTCTGCGTGTCCGTGGAGAACATCTACTCCCGGCCGAACGCGGAACAAATTGGCACGACGCTCACGGACATCGGGGAACTCCTTACCAAAGTTGGCTCGGCGTGGGTGGAGCGTGGCGTCCT
>CAYJQK010000012.1:0-19996 GCA_964372305.1 uncultured Candidatus Saccharibacteria bacterium
CTCCGATCTTTCCGTATGGCGTGAGGGTCATCGGCTCGTGTTGATGGTGTATACATTCACGAGAAGTTTCCCAAGAGAAGAGCTCTTTGGGCTCACAAGTCAAATGCGCCGAGCTGCAATATCCATCACTTCGAACATTGCCGAAGGATTCGGGCGACAAACCAGAAAAGAGAAAACGCAGTTTTACGCGATTGCGCGCGGATCGCTCACAGAGCTTCAGAACCAGTTACTGATCGCGCGAGATGTCAGATTCTTGAGCTTAGAAGAATTTCACAAGATCTCCGAGCAGACGGTGACAGTTCATAAGCTCCTCAATGGATTACTCCGGAGCATGCGCCGCCCCAACTCCCAACTCCAAAATCCAAACTCCGCATGAAGATCGTCCATACCCTCCTTCGCTATCCTCCCGCCACCGGCGGCGTGGAAGAGTACACGCGGGAACTCGTCGAGCGGCTACGGGGTTATGGTGAAGACGTCACCGTTGAAACGACAACCCTGAAGACGCACCACCCTCCGTCCGTGCTCCCGCCAGTGACCACGGACCCGCCGTATGTCCACAGACACGCGGCACAGACGTTCGACGCTATCGGGTACCCGATTCCGCAAGGACTCCGGGAAGAACTCTCCTCCCTCCCCATGGACATCCTTCACGCCCACGCCTTTTGGTACGCGCCAGCAGACATCGCCGCGCGCGTGGCGAAAAAACGGGGTATCCCTTTCGTCCTCAATCCATACTACGCGAACACGGGGAACCGCCGGACGGTGAAGTGGCAGCTCTACCGCATCTTGTATGGGCGGGCGACAGTCGCCGCGGCGGACGCGATTGTCGTCATCTCCCCGTTTGAACATGCACTCTTGAAGAGCGACCGTTTCCTGCTCCCACGCGTGGAGCTTATTCCGCCCGGAGTGGACCAAAAAGAACTGGATGCCCTCGCGCTGAATCCCTTCCCGGCGTGGAATGTCCCAGCAGGCGACGTGCTGCTCTTTGTCGGGAGGATTGCGCAAAGCAAAGGGCTCGACCTCCTCATCCGTGCGTTCGCCGCGGTCCGCGGAGAACGTGACGCAACGCGTCTTGTCGTCATTGGCGAGGATTTCGGATACCAGCAGGAGTGCGCACTCCTGGCCGAAAAGCTTGGCGTCAGCGAGGCCATCACGTGGACCGGCCGTGCGTCGCGGCGAGAACTCCTCGGGGCGTACCGACACGCCGCGCTGTTCGCCTTCCCGAGTCGCTATGAGGCCTTTGGTATCGTTGCGTTGGAGGCAAGCGCGATGGGGTGTCCAGTCGTCGCGACCCGCGCTACCGCAATTCCCTTCGTGGTGAAGGATGGCGTGACCGGACTCCTCTTCACGCCGGAAGACGTCGGAGATCTCACGAAGCAGATCCTGACTCTCCTCCGCGATCACGAACTCGCCGTGCGCTTGGGCCGCGAAGGTTTTTGGCGCGCGCGGCGAGAATTTGCGTGGGAGAAGAGTGTCGGTAAGCTCCATGCCCTGTACGAAGATCTCTTGAAAAGAAAGAACACGAAACGGAGAACGCTGTAGAAAACCTCCCGTCGGCACTGCCTCTCCTCACGTATGCGCAAACCCTCCCCTCCCTTCTCCGAGCTCGATCACCCTCGCGTGCTCATCATTGCGTTATCCGGTATCGGGAATCTTCTGATGCAGTCGCCGGTTTGGACCTGTCTCAAACAAGCAAATCCATCAGCGGACATCACGATCATGGTCGCGCCGCGGGGCACCGCGGCGGTTCTGGAACGGAACACGGATATCACCGCAATCTTCGAAGGGAATCCGAAACCATCCCTCCGCGGATGGGCCGGGATGGTCCGCACGATCCAACAGAGACGATTCGACATCGGGTTCGTCATGTTTCCCGGCCAGCGGATCACCAGCAGCTCCATCCTGTTCTTTGGCAACGTGCGTTGCCGCATCGGGCACCGCTATCTCCTGGCCGGACAGAAACGATCGGGACTTTTCCTCACCCACCCGGTTTCCGTTGCCCCCATGCATGACGTTGCGCAGAATCTCCGGCTCCTCGTCCCCTTGGGGATTCCGGTGGAGGAACTTGGGGTCCGGTATGTCTTCCCGATTGGCGAAGAGGACATGGCGCTGGCAAAGAATTTCCTCGATACCCATGGCCGCGGGGCAACACGATTCATCGGCCTCCACCCGGGCGCCCACCGGGACATGGGATACAAACGCTGGCCGGAAGACCGTTGGGCGACGCTTGCCGACCAACTCTCGGAATACTTTGACGCAACCATCCTGCTCTTCGGCGGACTTGGCGAACGCGCGCTCAAGGAGAACATCCGCGCGCGCCTGCGCACACACGCCGTGGATGTGGAGCTCCCGCTGCGTTCCACCGCCGCGCTCATGCGGCACTGCCTCTTCTTCGTCAGTAACGACTCCGGACTCATGCACGTGGCCGTCTCCCAGAACGTCCGAACGTTTGGCCTCTTCGGGCCAACAGACGAACGGCGGACGGCGCCCTGGGGCCCCAACGCCCACGTTATCCGCGCCGCAGGAACGAAGCCAACGTACGACGTCGCCCGGCTCCGTCTGCTCTCGCGCCACAAGACTCCGGATCCTTCGCTCCACGCGCTCGATGTGGCCATGGTGTTCCGGGCGATTTCCGCGACCGTCTCCGCCGAGGCGTCGGTTCCCACCATCCTCGGAGGCCAACGATCATTCTGACGGGAGCCGGAGCGCTTCCGCTGCGAGGGACTCTTCGTAGCCATCGCGTGTCTGACCGTTCTCCGGCGCGGACGCAAGATGCGGCGGCACGGGAGTAAAGATCTGTCCATTGCGCACGTCCGCAGCCGTTCCCCGAAAGATCCGCGGCGCCGCGCTCGCGACGAGTTCGCCAATGGATGTGCTCGGCTGCTTCCGCGGGGCAGTGGCACATGCATCAAACACGGCAACAAGGAGACCCACATCATGGGGAACCACGGTGGTCATGAACGCGGGATCCTCTCGCACCATGGCCACAAACGACGCGAGTTCTTCCGCATGGGAGAGGACGTTATCCGCGGCGAGCACGGCCTGTGGCGCGAGTTTAGGCCGGATTCGCTCAAGATACCCGACGTATTCCTGTTTCGTCGCATCGAGGAAAACGAAGGCAAAGGGTCCGCAGAGACGCTTGATCACCTTGTACGCGCTCCCGGGCGCGACGGTGACGACATCTTGGAGCCCCGCCTCGACAATATGCTGCCGCGCCTCTTGCACGAGCTGCCCGTTCCGCTCCACGGTGATCACCCGCGCGCCAATCTCCTGCGCGGCCGCCCCGAGAATAATCGCGGCGTACCCATTCGCCGTCCCTATTTCCAGAATCTCCCGCGGGCGCGTGAGACAGACGAGGAGATAGAGAAGCTCCGCTGCGGGACGCGCGAGGTTGTAGTACAACCCCCTGGTCTCGTCGAGACGCTCGACCACTTCCTGAACTCGCGGTGGGAGTCGCATACGATTCCTCACCGTAGGAGAGGAGACGGGGACGGTCAAGAGTCCACGTTAGAGAGGGGTCACAATGTGGCCGTTGACTGCTTTTCCATTGTCGTCTCTTCCACGAGTGCGCCCGTGGCCCCCGACCCCAGGGTTTGCACGCGGCCGCGGAGACGATTGAACACTTGCGAAGCATCTTCGTACCGGTGCAGCGCCTGTTCAAGGTGCGCGCCGACCTTCCCAAACTCCGTGTCCACGCGATCAAACTCCTTGAGCATCTTCCCCAGAAGCTCAATGATCTGCCGCGCTTCCTGCTCGATCTGCATGCCCTTGAGCCCGATGAGCACCGTGTACATGTATGGGACAAAGGAATTTGGCGAGACGGGGTATACGCGGAGCGCGGTCACCGCGTTCCAGAGCTCGGGACTGCGGACGATTTCGTAGTACACGCCCTCCGTTGGGATGTACATGAAGGCGAAGGAGAGCGTTTGATCCGGAACGGAAATGTACTTCTCCGCGATGTCCTTGGCATGCCGCTTCACGTCGGCAGCGAAGGAACGGTACGCCGTCGCGCGCTCGTCATTCGTTCGCGCGCGCACCAGCGGCTCGTATCCCGCGAGCGGAAACTTTGCGTCCACCGCAACGACGTGCCCATCCTGAAGTTTCAAGACCGCATCCGCGCGCGCGCCCGACTGGAGCGTGCACTGGAGTTCATAGCGATCCGCCGGGAGAATGTCCCGGAGAAGCGATTCCAGAAGCATCTCCCCGAATCCTCCCCGCGCCGACGGCGCCGACAGCATCTTCTGAAAATCGAGAATCTCCGTATTCGTCTCGAGGATCGTCCGCGAGGCCTCCCGGAGATGCCCGAAGGACTGCGCGAGTTCCCGCGCGACGCGTTCCGTCGCGCTCACCCGCTCGGCAAGGAACTGTTTCGATGTGTCGAGACGGGTCTCCACGCCTTGCTGGAATCGATCGAACCGCGCAAGCAGCTCATCGCCACGAGCGTCCCGCCGCGAACCAAGAATGCGCGGGAGAAACGCGAGTGCGGCGCCAATAAGAAGGCCGACAATTCCGGCAATAATGATCCCTAGCACCATGGGGGTACCAGAAAGCGGGCCACAGGATTTCTTGGGAGACGCGGGGTCGTCATACCGCGCGCCGCGTCCGGCGTGGCGTCCCGCTCCGGTAAAAAGTTGGACAGACGCGCGGGATCAATGGGCACAGCGACGAGACGTTTCTCCATGTGCAATGAGAAAGGCGCGCGAATGGTGGCTAGCGGTTTCAAGATGAGTTCGTCGAAGAGCACGGAGCGCTGGGCGCGTTTGTCCATGGCGTTCAGTTCCGTGATCGGGTCTGCGGCGGGAATGTGCGCGGCGAAGGCTTCTCGGTGCACGGACCGCTGAAGCCGCTTTTCTGTTTCAGCTTGGAGCCTGCGGACGATCGTCCGCAGGAATAGCCACGGATCCCGCGGAAGCTTGTTGCGGGGAAACGACCAGCGGATATGGAAGCCATGACTGCCAGAGTACGTGAGGAGGTACTGCACCCCCCGCTCGTCGAGAATGACGAGCGTTTCGCGAACCACAAGTTTCCCTAAAGCAAGCGGCACGGCGCGGAGATCAATATCGAGGGCGAACCAATAATCTCTTTCGCCCTCCAGATGCGGGAAGAACTCGTATCCGTGCTGGTGGACGATGGCCAGAAGCTCCGTCTTCGTATTAATGGTGATCCACGACTTCCGTTTTTCTTCTTGCCGATGACGCCGAAATACCACGCCATCGGGAAAATGATGGCGGATCGCGACGAAGCGACCCTGGAGAAATGGGAGGATCTTCAGCGCGATGCCCTCGTAGTAGGCGAGAATGCCTTGGTCCAGCATTCGGCCAGTGTACCAGAGAGCTCGGATCCTGCGTTGTCCCGCGGGCGGACAGAGCGGGCCCTAGAGTTCCCCGTTTTCCTTCCGCACCGTTGGGAAGAGATCGGGAGACTTATACGTGCTCGGAAAGAGTTCGTCGTGGATCACCGTGCCGTTCTTGTCTTTCACCGTTTGCCGAAGCAGCGTGCGCACACTCCCGTCGGGGCGTTTCTCGATTGTGTGCGGTCCATCAACGGATACCGTTCGGCCATCGGACTTTCCATAGACGAGCACGATGAGTTTTGTTCCTTCCAGCGCTGTCTGCAGCAGCACCCACTGCCCCGTGGTGTTCCGGAAACGGAGATCAGGAAATGGGGGATAGATTGTCGCGTCGAAGCCGGGCGTCCCGTAGTACTTCACGGGGTACGCGTGGGCACGACGCAGCGTGATATCCATGCCGGCGCGGACGGCCGCGCGGAAGACGGTCGTCGAGACCTGGCAGAGCCCGCCGCCGAACTCCGGTGTCGTCACGTGCTCTTTAATGACGAGTTCCGGGAGATACCCCGTATCCTTCGTCACCGGACCAAGGAACTTCTGAAAAGAGAACTCTTCGTCCGGCGCCACGAGGATTCCTTGAAAACGGAGCCGCCCCACCGCAATGTTCTTCTTCCGATTCGCTGGACTCCCTCGAAAATCCGTCTCCCCGCGTGCGAGGAGATCGCGGATCCCGAGCCGCTCGAAGTCCTTCACCCCGAGGACCGGCGGCGCGTAGGGCTTCATGGCCACGGCGGCGACATGACCACCGACCAGCGCCGCGTTGCGGATCGCGAGTGAGGTCTTCACGCCGTCAACAATGCTCCCCTTCCGACCGGCCGCTTTGAGTTCCGACTTGCCATCGCGGAATACGATCCGCGCGTTCTCTCCCGTGTCGTTGACTGCGGGAGAAATGATCCGGTTGAGGTAATCGTAGATCCTCCCGGGGTGGAGACGAACGAAGGTGGTATCTCCTTCTTGGCGCGTCCGAATCCACGTCCGCAGAATCCCCGGAGGAATTGCCCACTGTTTGTCGTGCACCGTAAGCGTCAGCGGTTGTCCAAGCGTCCGTTCCACGGAACCGCGGTCCGCCACAAGCTCTGTTCCTAAACCAGGCGCCGCGAACGCCACGCGCGGTAGGAGCGCCAGTCCCGCGAGGATCCCCAGAATGATTCGTCGTGTTATCACAAACGGAGTAAATCGGCTCACGCGGTTTTCGGCTTGAGCAGGATGCTCATGCCGAACATGGCAAGCGCCACGACAACGATCGTCCCTCCGCTTGGAAGACCAAGCGTAGAGGAAACCATCAGCCCCAGAAACACCGCGATGAGGGAAATGACCACCGACAACACCATGGTTTCCCGGAAACTTCGTCCAAGCTGCATCGCCGTGACCACGGGGATGACCATGAGCGCGCCGATAAGAAGCGCGCCGACAATCCGCATCGCGAGCGAGACGGTCACTGCGGCAAGGATCACGAGGAGCAGACCAAGCGCTTTCGCCGGGATCCCGCTCGTCTGCGCGAGCTCCTCATTCAACGAGATCGCGAAGAACTCCTTGGAGAAAGCCAGGATGGTCACGACAACGAGGAGCGCCAGTGTCATAATGATGAAGACGTCGGCGCGTTGCACTGTCGTGATGCTGCCGAAGAGGAAGCTCAAAAGACTCACATTGAACCCGTGCGCGATGCTTAAGAGCACCGAGGCGATCGCGAGACTTCCCGAGAGGAAGAGCGCGAGCACCGAATCCCCGACGAGGTGGCGCGTCCGCCGCAGTCTCTCGATGCCGAGGGCGGCGAGAACAGAGGTCGCGACGGCAGTCAACACTGGCTGCGTGTTCAGGATCAGTCCAAGCGCCACCCCGACGAGCGAGACGTGCGCGAGCGTATCCGCGAGAAGCGAGTACCGCCGGACGACGAGGAACATCCCGATGAGCGGGGCGGCAACCGCAATCGCGCCTCCGGCAAGAAACGATCGCACCATGAAGTCCTGTTGGAACATGTCCCACATCGCGCTCAATGCCCGTGATGGATAAATTGCATCTTCCTCCCGTACAACCGTTCCATGAATTCTTCCTTGATAAAATCCTTCGGTGAGCCGTGGCAGATCAGTCCATGGTTCAAGCAGAGGACGGAGCGCGCTTCCCGAGCGATGACATCAATGTCATGCGTCACGAAGATGATCGTGATCCCGTGGTTCTCGTTGAGGTCGGCAAGGAAGGCATAGAACTTCCCCTGGGCCGCGACATCCACGCCGACGGTCGGCTCGTCCAAAATGAGCACTGTCGGTTCCCCAGCGAGCGCGCGGGCGATGAATACCTTCTGCCGCTCACCGCCAGAGAGATCCCCAATACGCCGATCGCTCAAGTGCCGGACTTCCGCAACCCCCATGACGCGCGCGATCGCGTCGCGGTCGGCGCGATCAAAACTCCGCAGCATCCCGACACGCGGCACGCGGCCGCTCGCGACGACCTCCCGAACCGTCGCGGGAAACTGGAACTCCGCGTGCGCGAGCTGCTGGGGAACATAACCGATGGTGTACCGCTCCCGAAATTCCCTGACATCCGTCCCAAAGATCTTGACGCTTCCCGATGTGGGAGGCAACAGCCCGAGGAGGATTTTAATGAGCGTGGTCTTGCCGCCCCCGTTCGGCCCGATCACGCCCAGGTACTCCCCCGCGGACACGGTGAACGTGATGTCCTCCAGGACGGGGATCGCCCCGTACCGAAAACCGAGGTTCCGGACGTCAATAAGCGGTGTCGTGTTCCCTACGGGCATGCGAGTGCAGTGCGTAACGTGGTGAGATTCTCGCGCATCACGGTGAGGTACGTCTCTCCCGCTTGCGCTCTCGCGTCGTTCAATCCTTCCAGAGGATCAAGCAGCGCCGTGCGTGCGCCAATTTCCCGTGCGACGGTTTCTGCGAGCCGCGGTCCGGCAAGGGGATCGTACAGAATGTACGCGATGCCATCCCGACGAGCAAGGGCAATGACCTCGGCGATCCGGCGCGGCGTGGGTTCTTCTTCGGATGATAGACCCACGATAGCTTCTTGGACGAACCCATACCGTTTCGCGAGATACCCGAACGCTGCGTGCGCCGTAATCACCGTACGCTTCGCGCACCGAGTGAGCCCCGCCTTGAACGCGTCATGAAGCGCGTCCAGCTCACGGAGGTATGCCGCCGCGTTCGCGGCGTACACGGTCGCTCCCGCCGGGTCCACGGTGATCAACGCATCCCGAATACCTTCGATTTCTTTCGCCGCAAGTAGAGGATCAAGCCACACGTGCGGATCCGCCACGATCGCCGTACCATCAATGGAGCTTGCAGGCTGCTCGCCAGTCAGCCCAAGGATCGTCAAGGACGCCATCATGTTCACGACGCGGGTGCGCTCGGCTGGAAGATCCGCGGCCACCCGTTCCGCCCAAGGGTCATACCCTCCTCCTTGGAGCAGAAAGAGCGTGGCGGAACGGACCGCCGCCACATCCTTTGGCGTCGGTTCGTATTCGTGAGATTCTGCGCCAGTGGGAACAATGGTTGTGACCAAGACCCGTTCACCACCGATGACGCGCGCGAATTCGCCGAGCGGGTAAAAACTTGCGGCGACGCGAAGCTTCTCCGATGTCTCCAAAACCTGACGCTGACGAACGACAACCAGCGCCGCGAGCGTCACGCTCACGAAAACCACGAGGAGGAGAAGAAACCGCGTGCGGAGAGAGTGGAAATCCATACCTCAGGAGATTAACGCGTTCTCGAGACAAACGTCACGCTTTTGGTGTGCACAACGCGACGTTGCGCGGGAAGGTACTGCCCGACGACCCGCACACGCATGCCCTCGTCAATATCCGAGAGCGTCATTGGCACACCATTGTCGCCGGCGAGGCGCGTCGAGGGGCGCACGCTCACCGTCAGGACATCCGGGAATGGCGTGGCGAACAACGCGTCGTTGGAAAGCTCTGTGTTGGAGATGATGATGGTCGAGACGGATGATGCCACGTGGGGATTCAACGTCACCCGTACGTACTCGACATCACCGAGAATCTCCATATCGCGACGGGGGACTTCTTGTTCCGGAAGAATGAGCCGCGTCGCAAGCTTATCACTCACGAGCGGGGAGATGATGACGGCGAGGGCGACGACGGTGATAACGATGATCGCCCACAGTGCCGAATCCCTCCGAGATCTCTGCGGAACATTCGGCTCAGGAGATGGTACCTCGGAAGGCGCACGCATGTTTGTGTACACTGCTCGCAGTATACCGCGTTTTCGTTCATTGAGAACTCATCGGGGTACTGCGTTGTCCCTGCGATCACCGCTGTGTGGCGTCACGCAGCCAACGCTTTCTGGTACCGCCAGCGGGATTTGAACCCGCGTTACCAGGCTGAGAACCTGGCGTCCTAGGCCTCTAGACGATGGCGGCAGAGGAAAGAGCTGGCTGAATTGATACGACCGACGAGGGAAAGAACAATGGGGTGAGGTGGTAGGCAGTAGCCTACGTGAAAATGCGCAGCAGGAAAAGGGCTAGACAAGACAATCGGGGTGCGGCAGGAGACGTCGCTACCCTACCGTGTCTCACCCACTGCCTCTCGCCGCAGAGATTTTTTCGTTGCCCGCAGCGGATCGGCGGTGCCTTCACGGGAAGGAGGAATACGGTAGTAGTCCAGCAGCCGCTCGGCGAGGGAACGGAACATCGGTGCGGCTGTCCCCGAAGCAAAACTCAGGCCTTCGGGGTTGTGGAGCGTCACGAGCGCAATGAATGCGGGCTTCTCGGCGGGAGCGAAGCCAATAAAGGAGATAATCTTTTTGTCCGTCGCATATCGTCCTGTTGTGGGATCCACAACCTGCGCCGTGCCGGTCTTTCCCCCGACGTAGTACCCTTTGACTTTTGCCAGCTGGGCGACGCCTTTCTCGACTACTGACGTCAGCATGGCCGAGATTTTTGATGCGGTCTCGGGACGAATGACCTCTCGGACAGTGTTCGGCGATGTGCGTTCCACGCGGCCATCCGGATACCGAAGTTCTTTCACCAGGTGCGGTTCGAAAAGTTTTCCGCCGTTCACCAGCGCCGCATTCGCGACGAGAATCTGCAGGGGTGTCACCGTGACCCCCTGCCCAAACCCTAGTGTTGCGAGACGGCTGACGTTCCATGTCTCCGGCAAGGGAAGGGCCTGCGCGGCTTCGCCGGAGAGCGGTATTCCCGTGCGATCGCCGATCCCAAACCGGCGGAGTCCCGTGTACAGGCGTTCTACGCCAATCCTCTGCGCAACCCAGACCATGCCAATGTTATTCGATTGCTCAAGAATGTTCGTCATGGTGACGGTCCCATGGTGTTTCCCGTCGTACGTGTCAATCGTGTACCCGCTAATGAAGAGCCGCCCGCGATCTTCCATCGTTGTCTGCGGCGTCACGAGGTTCAAATCCAACGCCGTTGCCATCACGAGAGGCTTGAAGATTGATCCCGGCTCGAAGAGATCCGAGATCGTTGTGTTCCGAAGAACATCCACAGAACGAAGATCACCGACGAAGTTCGGATCGAACGTCGGGAAGTTTGCCATCGCGAGAATATCCCCTGTATTCGGATCCATGATGGTCACGGACGCGCGGTCCGCGCGAAAGCGCTCCCGACCATCTTTTGCGATCGCCTCCGCGGCGGTCTGCACGACACGATCAATCGTGAGGACAATATCCGCGCCATCCTCCGCGAGCCGCAGGTCGGCGCCGCCAACGGAAATCCACCGTCCCACGACATCGCGCTCGGAGAGCAGGTATCCCGCGCGCCCCTTCAGCGCTTCATTGAGCTTCCCTTCCATGCCGTACTCCCCCGTCATGTCCATGCCGGTGCCGCGGACGAACCCAAGCACGTGCGCCGCGAGAGTCCCTTCGGGGTAAAACCGTTCCGGCGTTTCTTGAAAAGCAATCCCCGGCACATCCAGAGATTTCAGCTCACCCACCGCTTGCGTATCGAGCGTGAGAAATGAGGGCGTCAGCGGTTCATAGGGATCCAGGGGATTCCCCAGCCGCCTTTTGAGGTCATTCGCGAGATCCAAGCGGCGCTGTGCCGCGAGTTTCTCCCGCTCTTTCGGAGCAACACGTTCGCGCGCCGCGCGCGCAGCATCAGCTTCTTTCTCGGTGATCTGTCCGGACATCCTAAAAAGTTCTTCACGGCGTGCCGCGTCGCGTTCCTCAAAACGGAGAAGAACATCCACGAGCCGCGCGACGACCTCGTCAAGATCCTTGATCTCGCGAGGAACCGCGAAGGCGACATCGCGTTTCCGTGTTGTCGCGATGGGAAACAGACGATCCGTCCCGCGTTCTTGGAGCGCAATAATCCCCCGTCTTGGGAGGAGATCAGCCGTTCGCGTATGTTGGTTCTCGGCGAGCGCGGCGTACTTCGCCTCTTGAAAGATCTGGAGATACGCGAGCCGCGCCGCGAGGCCCGCGAATACCGCCATGACCATGAGTGTCAATGCGTGAAACCGCGCAGGAGAACCAGGGCGTATTGGCGACGCGGAATTCCGAATCGTTCTCCTCATATCATTTCCCCATTGCCTGGTGCCGTCGAAAGAGACGCCACGCAACATTCTCAATCACGATGGACGCCACGTTAGAGCTCGTCAGGAAACCCCGTGAAGGCCACAGGACCCCGCACTAGGGGCGACGTGAAGGCCACGTTCTCAGTCCGTGAGAGGTTCAAGCGCTGAACGTTTTCCTCAATACGTTTGAGGGACTGAAGTTCGGCGGTCTGCAGTTCGAGAACTTGTTCTTTATCTTTCAACTCATTCACCCGACGCTCCAGGGACACGACGTCATACCCCCCCACAGACGATGCCGTAATCTGACGAATGTAGAAGAAGCCAGCGAGAACAAACATGATGAGCAACGCCACGCCGGAGAGAAAGAGCCCCCATCCTGCCCCACGCGCCGATGCTGTGGATACCATCGAAGTTCTCTGCTGCTGTCCTCGTTCACGACGGAACTCGCGATGTGTCTGCGAGATCATCGCGGGAAGGCCGAATACATATCGTGTGGTCACCGAAGACATGGAGGTGCCCTCAAGACAAGAAGATAAATCATGAACAACGCTCGAGCACTCGAAGTTTCGCGCTCCGACTCCAGGGGTTGCGCTGAATCTCGTCCGGCGTCGGCCGGATGGGGTGTTTCGTGAGAAGTCGGGCGCGTGTGGTATGCGCGGCGTCACGAAACCACTGCTTCACGAGACGGTCTTCCCCGGAGTGAAAGCTGATCACCGCCAGACGGCCGCCGGGCGCAAGGAGCGAAAGCGCGCCCGCGAGTCCTTCCCGAAGCGTTTCTTGCTCCCGGTTGACGGCAATCCGGAGCGCTTGGAACACGCGCGTCGCGGCATGGATTCGGCCATGACGCGCTGGCGGCGGCAACGCACGGACAATCACGTGGACAAGCTCTGGCACGGTGCGCACCACTGCGCGCGAGCGGGCGCGGACGATCGCGGCGCCAATCCGCAGAGCATGATGTTCGCCGCCGTACGTCCGGAAGAGCTCGGCGAGCTCCTCGGCGCGAAGACCGGCAAGCACATCCGCCGCCGTATACGCGGGGTTTCGGCGGGCGAGAACACGAAGTCCGGGATGCTCCGGTTCGGGGAGCGGGATGGTTCCCGAGGCATCGAAGCGCATATCGAGTGTACCGAGATTGTGGAAAGAGAACCCCCGTTCGACACCGAGATGACGAGTGGACATCCCGAGATCGAAGAGAATCCCCGTTGCTGGCGGTAACCCCTCTCGCGTCGCCACCTTCGCAACGTGCGCGAACGTCTCGTGGACCAGCTGCACGCGATCACCGCATGGTGCGAGTCGAGAACGCGCGTAGGCGAGCGCGTCTTGGTCGAGGTCCAGACCAAGGAGACGACTTTCGCCCGGGGAAACGTCGAGGAGGGCGCGAGCGTGTCCCCCATCGCCGAGAGTCCCATCGACGAGAACGGCATTCGGCCGCGCTAAGAAGGAAACAACCTCCTCGATGAGCACGGGGACATGCTCACGCGGTGCAGGGGGAACGGAGATCTCCGCTTGACGGGCCGTCCATCCGGGACGAGCCTCGCCTCCGCGGGTCTCCGACCGCATGCGGTCCCTACGCGGGCGACCCTGCTGTGAAAGAACCAATGTCTTCCGCAATGTCTACACTGTGCTTTTCGGCGTTTTTTGTGTACGACTGCCAGAGCGCCGAATCCCACACCTCCAACCGGTCGTAGACGCCCGCAACAACAACATTTTTCTTCACCCCGGCGTAGGCGCGGAGGTAATCGGGGAGGATCACGCGCCCCTGACGATCCGGCGACGCGTCCATGGCACCTGCCAGCATGAGCCGCGCGAACGCGCGGGTGTTCTTCTGGTTCATGGGCAGTGTGGCCATGCGGGCCGCGAACTGTTCCCATGTTGCTTTGGGGTAGACAAAGAGGCATCGGTCAACCCCGCGGGTGACGACGACGCCCTGCGAAAGAACATTCCGGAACTTCGTCGGAAGCGAAAGCCGTCCTTTATCGTCAACCGAGTAGTGGTATTCACCGATGAGCATGGAGGAAGCGTTCATGAAGGGCGCAGTGAATCGTTGAGGAAGTGGTACGCGCGGGTCGTTATCCACCGAGAGACCCACTTTTCCCCACATTTATCCACCTAACGCCATTATATCCCACTTTCGTCCCTTCTTCAACCCGGATTTCCGAGACCGCTCATACCATTCGACATCTCCCTCATGAAAGACGTCTTTGGTTGAGAAATTCCCTCGTGACCGAGGAGTGTTTCGACGGTTTCATTTCCTTCCAGTCGGTACCGCGGGAGCACAGGAGAGATTTCCTTCCACCTCCGCACCCTTACGGCATCACTCCCGCCCCTCTCCCGCGCCCACGCAACAGAAAACAGACGGGAGAGTCGTCATGTCCTCCCGCGATCACCCGTTGTTTCGTCCCTACCCTCTCGCGCCTCGCCCGCGGCCGGACCGGCGAGGCTCTCCCCGGGTGAACGGTCCGTCACGCTTCCGCCGGACGCTCTTCTTCAGCCGCTTGAGTTCCACGCCGAATGTTTCCGCATCACGGAACGATTTATACACGGACGCAAAACGGATGTACGCAACCTCATCGAGTTGCTTCAAGTTCCGCATGACCACCGCTCCGATGGCGCGGCTCGTGATTTCTTCCTCGCTCTCCGTTTGGAGGTCTCGTTCGATGGCCGTGAGAAGTTCCCGCACGCGCGCTTCCGGCACGGGACGTTTCTCCAACGCCTTCCGAATCCCGCCCTCGAGCTTCTCCCGATGGTACGGCTCGCGCCGTCCGTCTTTCTTCACCACCATGAGCTGCAACAGTTCAATCTGCTCGAGAGTGGAAAATCGGTGCGTACACTCGGGACATTCCCGGCGCCTTCGGATCGCCGCGCCGTTTTCAACAGACCGCGAGTCCACAACCTTCGTTTCGTCTGTCCCACACAGCGGACACCGCACCAGTTACCTCACATTCTCTGTCAACCCGTCGCTGCGCGGCTCGCTCCCCAAAGAAAGTCCGCGGACAATGCAGAGCGGCGTCTGCTCGCGTGACTGGCCCAGCGGATTATCACGAAAGATTTCGCAGACGAGTTCGTCGTCTACGTTGTCGCTGGCGCCAAGCACGGCAACGCCAATGTCGTTGGCATCAAGAATCGCCACGGGAACTCCCGTGAGACGAGAGATCGCGCGGGCAACGCCCGCAGGGTTTCGGGGAGGAAGTTTCGCATACGTATCATAGGGCGGCATTGTGTACGCCGTCGGACCATCAATCGCCGCGATATTGTTTCCCACAACGTGGTAGAACATCCCCCGGACGCCGAACGGCTTCGTGCACGCAGACACCACGGCGGCGAGAAGAACGCGCGGAACGCCGGCCTCCCGCAACGCGAGTTCCATGGTCCACGGACTCCCGATACCAATACCCCATGAGGGTTTGAAGACCCAGTGAGAGAGTCGCCGAGCCAGCCACCGCGGGTGGATGCTGCTGATCGGGTACGCCCGGCCTTGGCAAATCGAGACGATGCGTTCAGAAACTGCGAGAAGATCTCCCCGACGAAGATGCGGAAAGGCGTACGTACGAACAATGTCCTCGACGCGGTCTCTTTCATTGATCACATGGGTGCGCACGGGATAGCGCGCGATCGGCTGTCCGCGGACTTCACGAACGAGGTTCTTCCCGGGATTCTCCTTGAGGACGTCAGGCATCGGCACCTGCATAGTATAGACGATCGGCATGGGGCGGTAGGCGAGAGGGATGCGCTACGCGGATGTCGGGAGGATAACACCTCCCCCGCCCTTGCTTCTCCCGCCTTGGCCCCCGTCTCCACAACCTCTTGCCTACCGCCCATTCCCGAGGAATACTACCGATACCGATGCGCACACTCTTGAGCCGATGCCGTATCCTCGCGTGGTGCTTTTCCCTCGTGTTCGTACCCCTGGCGAGCGCCGCCGACGTCACCGAAGGCTCGACCTCGGTATCCATTCGCATCACGACACTCGAGGGGCGTATCCTTCCGCCAGAGAGCAAGGCCCGGCTGCGCGTGTTTGTGCACGAGGACCGCCCAGCGCACCGCGTGAGCGCGCCCACGTGCGAACCAACCAATAACGATACGAACGATGTCTATAGCTTCACGGGATGGCACCTCCCGGACGGAGGCATGACCTACCTCGTGAACGCATCCAGAGCGCCGCGTGCATTCCGCGCAGTCGTAACCGACCCACTCCGGCGCGCACAAGAGTCCTGGACGAACGCCGACCCCGACAAAGCGCTCACGGACGGCGGCAGCACAAAGATCGCCCGCCCGCGGTACGACGGACGGAACGTCATCCTCTGGAAGCTTCTACCGCGACGCACCGTTGCGGTTGCCTACATCTGGTATCTCCCAGAAACCGGAGAGGTGTTGGACGCGGACATGGTATTCAACGAACGGCTGCCGTGGGCGATCAACAACCCGGATGCCGGGGACTGCGGCGGCGACCCAAAGGCCTACGATCTCCAGGCCGTGGCGACGCACGAATTCGGGCACTGGTTCGGGCTGGATGACCTCTACGATCCGGTAACCGCCGACCTCACGATGCACGGATTCGTGACGCTTGGAGAATTAAAAAAAGTGACCCTTGGCACGGGCGACACCCTCGGGATCGCGGCGGTCGCGCCGTAACCCCGTGTTTCTCGCTCGCGGAGAGTCCGCGGGCAAGAACCATTGACACCACAACGTTTGTCGCGTACATTCCGTATCCGTACGGGGTGTTCCCGTCGATGTGTGCGGTTCTTTTCCCAAAGGAGGTATACGATGGCACTCGAGCATTCTGCCGAACAGCAGCACCGGACAGAAGAGGAAACGTGGAACGAGTTCCAGAGACAACGAGAGGATCAAGAGCGGCGCATCAAAGCGCTGCGGATGAGTCTCGCGAACCTCTTGGAGACTGCGGAGACCCAAAAGTATTTCCGGGATAAATCCCAGCTCGCGCGGGAAATCAAGAAACTTCGAGAGCTCGGCGAAGAGTTTCGAGATATGCGGCGATTCTCTGGGGCCGTGTGGAGGAATCCAGGAATCTCGCGAGAAGACATCGAGAAATTTGTCGAGGATAAAAGAAAACGTATTGCGAAATCCCTCACCACGCTCGCGCTCGGCTCGCGCATAGAAATTCAGCGACGGATAGCCGCGGAATATGCAACGGTGTCCGAACCGCTGGAAGCACTCGTCCATTGGTGTCAGCAGGAAATCACCGAACGAACCAAGGAAATCGCGACGCTCGAGAGCCAGCATCGCGCGCGTAAAAAAAATCTTCGCCACACACTCGGGCAATGCGAAACAGCTCTGCAGAACATCCAGAAAGAGGAACGGGCATGGATCACCGCAAGCGCCAAAACGCTCTCGTGGTTTCTCGCACGGTTTCCCGAACGACGGCAGACGATCGTCCTGCAATATACCGCGCAACATCCGAACGAGGATGCCATGGATCCACTGATGGATTCCCCCGACGTGCGCACGACGGCATCGCGAACGGTACAGCCGGATGCAACGTCCCGCGGCGAGAGCGTGTCCGACATTGCACCGATGGATGGTGAGGAAGAACATGTCAAGGAGAACCACTCATGGCGGTTTGTGCTCACGAACGAGGGGCAAACTCGAAATTATCCGCTCCCAAGAGACCCAGGGAGTCTGCGCCGCGAGCTTGCGTGTCACCTCGCAGAGATTCACTGTCTGGTGCCCGTGGAGCTCCTCATGAAGAAACTCCAGCAGGTCACGCGGATGACCGTTCAGCAACGCCAGCAACTGCACAAGCTTGCCGACCTTGAACCTCGTGGGTGGAAGATCAAGCATATCGCAAGGTTCCGCGCCTTCCTCGACATTGATGAAGGACAACAGGTTATCCGTTTCTTCCTGCGGCGCCGACGAGATGCCTATAGGTGAAGCAGGCCAAAGAGACATCGCACCTCCGAGCGCTGGGAAACCAGCGCTCGTATTTTTGTCTTGCCTCCGCGTTACCCAAGCATCCAGCGGCGAGAGGAGGTGGAGACCCACAGGCTCCGCCAGGGGCGCCGGAAAAGACGGGTGACTCCGTGATTCTGGACAAGAAGAGGAAAATTGTCTATCCTCCTCTTTCGGTTGTTTTTCCCGTTCCTTCCCATAGAATAAGGAGAGTGTTATGGCACGGACATTGCAACGAAGGTTGATCGGCATGCGCTTTGGGAACTTCCACCCCACCCAGCAGCCACGCGAGGAGTTTCTCGTGAAGGTGGAAGAGGCAAAGGCCGTACATCTGCCCAGGAGTTTCTCCTGGATCTTTGCTCCCGCCGTCGGCTTCACAACCCGGATCGTGGAACCCCATGAGGACAACGACATCTGGGCGCCGGGCTTCCTCCGGACAAAACACCCCACGGATGGTGGACTCATCATCAACGCCGGTCCGGAAATGCCAATCGCCATCTTCAACGGGGACTGCCCGATCCTCTGCCTGAAACAAGAGGAGCGACTCTCCCTCCTGCACCTCGGCTACCGCTGCCTCATGCGGACAAATCCCGAGGAGGAGGGAATCGTGGAGGTGGGCATCCGACACTTCGATCCGACACGCGTCGAGGCCTTCATCTTTGGCGGCATTGGCCCCTGCTGCTGGCTTCCCGAGTACGACGATAAGCCGGAGATTCTCAACCCAAAGCGCAGCCGGCATCCGGAACTGCTCGCCCGGTGTCTCGGGAGAACGACGCGGAGCCCTGCGGGTCCCGGCCATGTCTCCGTGGACCTCTACGCCCTGGCGCGTGAACTTCTCCTCCATGTCGGCGTTCCCGTGAAGAACATGAGCTGGGACACGACGTGTACGTGCTGCGCAATGGAGCGCGGTGAACCGCTCTACTGGTCGCACACCCGCCACAAGGCGAAACAGCAGGAGGTGGACGGACGGAACTTCGCCGTCGTCTGGCTCGAGCGCTAGCGCCTGTCACGGATACCCATTCCCCCTACGCCGAGACTTCTGTCTCGGCTTTTTCTTGACATACAGTACCGCACAGGCGAGGTTTGCAGACTTCCGGACGTCCCGGGAGTTGTTCACTGAAAATCCTGTTTCCTCGTGTACGGAGGGTTTCCCATGCGCCTAATCCACGGCCAACCGGTTTCACCGTTGCTTGCTCTCTGTCGAAAGTATGGCATCGACGTGCCGGACGATGTATCACCCCAGAAGCTCAACGATACGCTCCAGCAGAAGTGGTTCAAGGAGGGATACCTCCGGTACCAGATTTCTGGGGAGCTGCCGAAGGAAGACGATCTCGCGCTGTTGCGCGAACTCGACTGCATTGATGAGGTGCCGCCATTCGTCGAGTTCCCGCCGGCGTATCCTTGAGCGGAGGGAAGTCCCGTCATCTACGAAGGCGTGCTCCTCCTCGGTGCGCTGCGACCGCGTGTGGTGAGCCGTGTGCACTACCTCGCCGTTATGGCGCCCCAGATCACATTCCAGCGCGTCTGGAAAGTCTCCCTCTTGGGTGGCGCCCGTCCACTCGATCCCGTGAAAGAACGTCGCGAGGTTCTCTGCACGACTGCAGAGCTCCCCTTCAAGGAGGGGTGGGCTGCCCCGGAGCAGATGCCGACAACCGAGGCCGAAATGATGGAGCTGACATGGCAACAATCCCGACTCCCATCAGAATGGAAGTACGAACTCGTGAACACGCCACTCCAGCGGACACGCGGGAAAATTGTCTGCGCACATGCGAACGGACACCCTGGTATGCGGGTAAAACTCCGACCGCAAAAAAAGCCGATGATCAGAGAGATCACCGGCATGTTTTCCCTTACCCGCCACGAGGCTGCGGGCCAGGAAAGTCAGACATGATACAGACCAAGGCACGGCGTTATGAGTCACCGTAACCCCGGACCGATTCTGCTTGAACTGACGTCGCAGCCGCATGGTGAGTATTCTCGTCTCGGCACTCGACGATGCGGAGAGTACCAGCACCGAGAAAGAAGAGCAGTTTTCAGACATGCTCGGGTCAGCAATCAAGAACAGTACGCAGTATCCTCTCTGCCACGCCGCTTGGGTGTTGCACGCCCCACGAGACGGCGGGAACAGTCCGGACAGAGACCGTGTCCATCAACGGGGTCTTCACACGCCAGAAGGGTACGATCTTCCCCCAGAATCCCAGATTTCGTATCGCACGCTGGGTGTTCAGTGCGCCCCGAAT
>CAYJQK010000013.1:0-19824 GCA_964372305.1 uncultured Candidatus Saccharibacteria bacterium
AACAAACAATGCTTTTTTATGCGAACGGAAGCGAAGAAAACTGGGGAAGGGTCAGTGTCAATGGACGTTGACATGATGGCGCGCCGTGGCGTTGACCAAAGCGCGGCGGCGGGCGATGCTCTTGGTACGCACTGTTCTTTCCTTTCACATTCTCACAAAGGAGAATGCCACATGCCATGCCCTGTTTCGTCCGACATCCCCATCATCGTTTCGCTTCTCCTGAAGCCGCAGGAGTCAGGAAATGGTGGAGAGAGCATGGATGCGCGTGTCCCGGACCATCTTCGTCCGTACGTGAAGCACGAGCTCGATGACGTGAGCTCGTGGCTCGAGCACGCGGCGTTAGGTCGCTGCTCGGCCACGCTTGCGCCGGTGACCGTGTGCTCTGGGTGCGCCGCCGCTGACGCAGCGCTGCCGCGACGGCTCCACACTCTCGCCACATCGCTCGAGATTCTCGTCTCGGCGTCGCGGTTCGAACGGAAGCGTCGTCGGGATGGAGGCGGCCCGCATGCCCATGAGCTCGGCGAGGCCGTTCTTGCAGCGCTCTTTGGGATCCGAAAGCTCTTTGGTGTCCGGGTATGATCGGAATCGACACCTCGTGTTGGATGCGGAACAGAGCGGAGTTCTCAACACCTCCGCTCTTTTTCCTGGATACGCGGCGTTTACGGATTACGGGCCAGCCATTTCTTAACCCGCGCCAGCGCCACCGCGGGTGACGGTACCCACGTGAGCCGCGGCTCACGCTTGAGCCACGTCATTTGGCGTCTTGCGTACTGCCAGTTCGCGCGGATGATCGCTTCGCGCGTGTCCTCTGGCGACCGTTCGCCGCGGAGATGTGGGAACACCTCGCGGTAGGCAATGGCTTGGAGTCCGGGCGCCTCTCTCCCATACCGCGCCACGAGCCGCCGCACCTCGTCAATCAACCCCGCGGCAAGTTGCGCCTTGACCCTCTCGGTGATCCGTTTCTTGAGCGCCGTCGGTTCAACCACGAGAGCGAGCTTGAGGATGTCATCGGCGATGGCGGGTGCGCGGCGTTCTGCGTGAGCAGAATCCGCGCCAGAGGCGCCGCGCCCGCGCATGACCTCCAGGGCGCGCGTAACGCGTCGAGGATTCCGGAGGTCGAGGGTGCGCGCGATGTCCGGTGCCATGCGGATAAGCTCCGCGGAAAGTGTTGTCAAGGACTGCGTAGCCGCCCATCTTCGGAATACCGGGTCCGGCGGGACGGCTTGCGTCGGGAGTCCTTCAAGGAGCGCTCGGACATACTGGCCGGTTCCCCCGACCACGATTGGCAACTGTTTGTCCTTGGAGAGATCACCGATGACGGCTGTCGCGTCACGGCAGAAGTTGGAGACCGAATAGGATTGGTCCGGCGTCAAGATGTCCAGGAGGTAATGGGGGATGTCCTGAACGAGCACTGGACGGCGCGGGTCGAGTGCTCCATGCCGTTCGCCGGGTTTGGCCGTGCCGATGGTCATCCCCAGGTAGATCTGTCGGGAGTCCGCGCTGATGATCGCCCCGGCGGTTTCTCGCGCGATGTCGAGCGCCAGCGCCGTCTTCCCGGATGCCGTCTGTCCGAGCAGGGCGAGGAGACGTCGCGTCATCGGCACGTTCGCGACACGGCGTCGCGGGTCAGGTTCGTGTACCACGGTTCCAGCCTAAACCGAAAAGGCGGTCGGGGGGAGGATACGGGGGTCGGATCGTCGCCCTTTCCTCCCACCCCTCTTTCCATCCGTATCGCATTGCCGAGGTATCCGTCTGGTATGCTGTAGGCATTCCATGCGACTGCGACCACGATATGTCCTGTACGCGCTTGTCCTCAATATCCTCGCGTATGCGTTTCTCCTGTGGGGGGTACCTTTCCTCGTCCGTGTGGCGCCAGACTTCTGTGGGCGCTGGCAGATGTCCTCCGGCGTTTGTCGCGCGCGAGTGATCGCGTCTCTTCAGGCCATGGATGCGTGGACAAGCCGGACGATTCGTCCGTTCTCCGAGAGCGAACTGACCCATCGTGCTCTCGACCGTGCGCAGGTCGTGTTGTTCTCCGTGGAGCAGGTGGCCCGGACCCATGTTGGCGCGGACGTTATTGACCGCGCAATGCGCGGGGTGGATATTGCCGTGGAAGATCTCGAACGCATCCTGATGGGGCAACGCGCGGGAGAGAAGCTCCGCGCTGTTCCACAGCGAGCGGCAGCGCTGCTTCGGGATACCCGTGTCGCCGTGGATCGTCTCCGCACCGTGCTCGTGAACACGCAGCAGACCGCGAACAATATCACGAACGCGGTCGGGGCGACGCAGCGGACGCTCGACGCGCTCCGGGACGTCCTCCCGCGCAAAGACGAAGAACGACGCTGAAACGGTGCTACAGCGCGGTGTCACTCGTCTGATGCCGTCGCGGCTCTCGGCTCTGTCGAATGGCATCGAGAATCCACTGCCGGGCCTCGGCTTGCGCGCGGACCCCAGCGTCTTTCCCGCCATGGAGGCGGAACGTCACCGTGCCTTGTTCCGCTTCCCGCTTCCCGACGATTGCGAGGATCGGAATTTTCTGGAGCTCTCCCTCCCGTATTTTTTTCCCTATGGTCTCATTTCGCGCGTCCGTCTCCGCGCGGATCGCCATGGCGCGGAAGTTCCGCGTGAGCGTCTCCGCGTACGGCCGAACATCCTCGGTGATGGGGAGGACGAGAACCTGTACAGGAGCCAGCCACAAGGGGAAGACGCCGTAAAAGTGCTCCAGGAGAATCCCCACAAAGCGTTCCAGCGACCCGTAGATCACGCGGTGCACCGCAACGGGAGTCTGTTTCTTTCCCTCCGCATCAATGTAAGAAAGTTGAAAACGCCGGGGGAGCTGGAAGTCGAGTTGGATGGTGCCCATCTGCCAGTCGCGGCCGAGTGAATCCTTCATCAGAATGTCAATTTTCGGTCCGTAGAACGCGCCATCGCCCGCAGCGATCGCATAGGTTTTTTTCCCCATCTTCGCGTCGAGAATACCGGTGAGCGCGGCTTCCGCACGGTCCCACGTCTTCCGGTCTCCCAGATACTTCGCCGGGCGCGTGCCCAGACGCAACTGGTACGCGAGACCGAAGATTCCATACAACCGCTCGACGAGATCGAAAATGTTCCCGTATTCTTCCGCAACCTGGTCCTCTCGAATGAAGATGTGCGCATCATCCTGCCGGAAGGCGCGCGCGCGGAAGAGGCCTTGGAGCGTTCCAGACCGCTCGTAGCGGTGGAGGATGTCCGTGTCCGAGAATCGGAGAGGCAGATCGCGGTAACTGCGGAGCGCCGCGCCGAAGATAATCATCGCGTTCGGGCAATTCATCGGCTTGATGCCATAGACCTCGTTCGGCCCCATGTCGGCGATGAACATGTCCTTCTTGAAGTGCGCCCAGTGGCCGGAGATTTCCCAGAGCTCTTTCTTGTTGATGAGCGGGCTCATGATTTCCTGGTAGCCGCGCTGCGCGTGCTCCTCACGCCAGAAACGGACGAGCTCTGTGAGCAGCGCGACTCCTTTCGGGAGCCAGTAGGGCATTCCCGGGGCGGTTTCGTGGAACAAGAACAAGCCAAGTTTTTGTCCAAGGATTTTGTGATCTCGGCGCTTCGCCTCCTCCAGGAGTACCCGGTGCTCCGCAAGTTCCGTTGTTGATGCGAAGGCGAGTCCGTAGATACGCGTGAGCATCGGGTTCCGCTCATTGCCGCGCCAGTAGGCGCCAGCCATGGATTGCAGCGCGAATGCATCCGGGTGAATATCCCCCGTGCTTGCGACATGACCGCCGCGGCAGAGGTCCGTAAACGTCCCGAATTGAGAAATACCGACGGTGGTTCCCGAGAGTTGCTTGATGAGGTCGAGCTTGAATGGTTGCGACGCGAAAAATCGTCGCGCTTTTACTTTTGTCCAGCGCGACTGGCGAAAGCGGAGATTCGCGGCAATAAACTCGCGCATGCGCGTCTCGAGCGCGCGGAGATCGGCGTCGGTCACTGTCCGGGGGAACTGGATGTCATAATAAAATCCGTCCGCAATCGGCGGACCGATGCCGAGCTTTGCGCCCGGGAAGCGTTCGAGAACCGCGGCGGCGAGCACGTGGGCGAGGGAGTGGCGGACGTGTTCGAGCGGTGGCGGATCGTTCCTTGACGCTCTTGTTTTCATCATGTTCTACACTATAGGAAGCGGCGTGTCGCGTCCATGTGTCACAACCAAGTTCCGGAGCGGGAGAGGTCCCGAGACCGCATTCTCAAAACCCCATTCCGGATCTCCGATCCTTTCTCGATCTCTCCCACGAGCTGCTTGGCCGCGATGTCACGCGGACTTGTGAGCCGGGGTATTCCCATCTGCTGTCTCGCGGTTCCCCGTGCTTGCGACCACGGTTTGCGCTTCTCTGTCCTGGTCCCCGTTCGTGACCGTGCCGGGGCCAAGGAGGCTTTCGATCCGTCCGCGGATACCCGGGGAAATGATAATCGCGTATGACGTCTTCAAGAGATCGAACGCGCCGTCCTCTCGGGGGATTTTCAGGAGAATGCTCGTCGGACCCTTCTCCGCGGACGTAAAGATCGTCTTCAAGGTCCCAAACACGCGTCGTGGCGCGGAGCGTGGGACACGGACGACAACGCGCGCGGGTGGGGATGCGTGGAGACGCGCATCCAAGGAGAGTGGCGGCGGTGGCTCCAACGGGTTGAATTCCGCGGCCCGATCCGCGAGGATCTTCGGCGTGCCGTCCTTGTCGCTCACCCGACCTTCCACGATCACGACGCGGTCTTCCACCCACAGGTCCGCTGTCGCCTCAAGGATCTTCGGGAACACGAGGATCTCGAGCGACCCCGAGCGATCCTCGAGTGTCACAAAGGCCATCGCCTTTTGACTCCGCGTCATGATGCGTTGGATGCGTGTAATCATCCCCCCCACGCGCACGGACACGTTCCCGAGGTTCGTGGTGATCTCGATAGCCGGAGTGACACTCCGAGCGAGGATTTCCGCGATTTCTGCAAGAGGGTGTCCGGATACAAACAGACCGAGAAGTTCTTTTTCCCAGCGAAGCTTCTGGCGGGAAGGCGCCGGCTCGACATGCTTCAGACGCAGCGCGGGCCGAAGGACTTCGTGCTGCGCGGATCCACCAAAGAGATCTGCCTGGTTACTCTGCGCGCGTTTAACCGCGTCGCGGTTACTCGCGAGGAGGGTGTCGAGATTTTCCAGGATGAGGTTCCGTTCCGCGAGCGAGTCAAACGCGCCGGCTTTTGCGAGACTCTCCACGGATTTCTTGTTGAGATCTTTCGTCTGGACGCGAGTGAAGAAACTCACGAGGTCCGCGAAAGGTCCGCCGGAGCGGCGGGCGGCAAGAATGACATCCACGACATTATTTCCGACGTTCTTGATCGCCCGAAGTCCGAAGCGGATGGCGTGCGGTTCTATGTCGTCGCCACGCATTCCCTCGGCGGGATGGACGGACCCGCCGCGCTTCGGAGCGTGGTCTTCGATTCCCCGTACCACCGTGAAGTGCTCGTCGCTTTGATTGACGTCCGGTGGCAGCACGGGCAGACCCATGGCTTGGCACTCGGCAACCTCGATCGCAATCCGATCCGTGTCGCTTTCGTCCGAGGTGAGCAGCGCCGCCATGAACGCCGCGGGCTGGTGTGTTTTCAAGTAGGCTGTCTGGTACGCAATGAGTGCGTAGCAGGCAGCGTGGGCACGGTTGAATCCGTAGCCGGCAAATGGTTCAATGAATGCGAACACGTGTTCCGCCGTTACCTGGGTGACGCCGTTACGCACGGCTCCCTCAATGAACTTTGTCTTTTGTTCCATGAGCAGCTTGGGGATTTTCTTCCCCATCGCCTTCCGCAGAAGGTCCGCTTCACCGAGTGAGAATCCGGCGAGGTCGCGCGCGATTTGCATGATCTGTTCCTGGTAGACCGCGATCCCATGCGTCTTTCGGAGGATCGGCTCCAAGGTGGGGTGGACGTAGGTCGGAGACTTCCGCCCGTGCTTTCCGGCAATGTACTCCGGAATGAGATCCATGGGCCCGGGACGGTACAGCGCAACAATGGCAATGATGTCTTCGAACTCGGTGGGTTTGAGCTCTCGCAGCACTCGTTTTATCCCACTGCTTTCCAGTTGGAATACCCCCGTCGTGTTTGCTTTCTGGAGCAGCACATACGTCGCGGCGTCGTCGAGCGGCATCTGCGCGAGATCCATGGTTACTCCTTGCCGCTCGCGGATACTCCGCAGGCAATTCTGGAGAATCGTGAGGTTTTTAAGGCCGAGAAAATCAATTTTCAGGAGTCCGAGCGCCTCGATATCCGTCATGGCATACTGGGTCATCATGGTGGAGTCGTCAGCGCTTGCTCGCTGGAGGGGGACATACTCGGTCAGAGGCGCATCCGTGATCACGACGCCGGCAGCGTGCGTGGAAGCGTGACGCGCTACGCCTTCGAGTCTCTTCGCCGTGTCCAGGAGTCGCTGCGCTTGGGGATCGGCGCGGATGAGCTCCTGCAACTCCGGCACCGTCTTCGCGGCGTCCTCGAGTGTCGCGTGCAAGGGAATGAGCTTGGCAACTTTGTCGCAGAACGTGTAGGGGAAGCCGAGCGCCCGTCCGGCGTCACGGATCGAGGCGCGCGCCGCCATGGTTCCGAAGGTGATGATCTGTGCCACATGATCCCGGCCATACTTTTCCCGGACATAGGCGATGACTTCATCGCGCCGGTCGTCGGCGAAGTCTAGGTCAATATCCGGCATCGTCACGCGCGCGGGGTTCAAGAATCGTTCGAACATGAGGTCGTACCGCACGGGGTCCATGTCGGTGATATTGAGAAGGTAGGAGACAATGCTCCCGGCGGCCGACCCGCGGCCGGGGCCGACGAGAATCCCCTGGTGTTTCGCCCAGTTCACGAAATCCTGGACAATGAGGAAGTACGACGCAAAGCCCGTTTTCTCAATCACGGAGAGCTCGTACGCCAGTCGCTCCCGCACGGTCTCCGGTACCTGGGTGTGGTACCGGCGGGACAACCCATGCTCGGAGAGTTCCCGCAGGGCCTGCTCGGCGGACTGACCCTCCGGCAGCGGAAAGCGTGGGAGCACCGTGGTCCCGAGTGGCAGGTCCACAGAACACATCTCCGCAATGCGCATGCTGTTTTCGATGGCCTCCGGGTGGTCGCGGAACTGTTCCGCGAGTTGCACGGCGGGTTGGAGCGCGTAGTTCTCCCCGAGCATGCAGAGGCGGTCCTTGTCCGTCACGACATTCCCGGTCTGGACGCAGACGAGAACGTCCTGCGCCTCCGCGTCGCGCTCATGGACGTAGTGCACGTCGCCGGTGGCGACAACCGGCACGCCGTACTGTCGCGCGTAGCGGAGCAGCGCTTCGTTGACCACCCGCTGCTCGGACAGCGTGGGGTGGTGCTGGAGTTCAAGGAAGAACCGTTCCCGGCCGAAGGTCTCGAGGTGCCACCGGATACGCTCCTCCGCGCGCTCTCGCTGGCCGGCCTGAATCGCTTGGGGGATGTCTCCATTCAGGCAGCCGGAGAGAACGATCAACCCCTCAGAGAACTGGCGGAGAATGTCGTAGTCTATGCGAGGTTTGTAGTAGAAACCTTCGAGGTACGCGGCAGTGCTCAACTTCAGGAGGTTCTGGTATCCCTGGATGTTTCGCGCGAGCAACGTGAGGTGTCGCGGCTTGTCGTCAATCCGCGCGCGTTTGTTCGTCCGCCCTTCGGGGGCGAGGTACGCTTCAATCCCTAGGATGGGATGGATGTTTCGTTCCTTCGCTTCTTGCCAGAATTCCACGAGACCGTACAGCGCGCCGTGGTCCGTGATCGCCAGGTGACGCATCCCGAGCTCCTGGGCGCAATCAAGGAGGTCGGGAATTTTTCCCAGCCCGTCGAGGAGAGAGTAGTGCGAGTGGACGTGGAGATGCGTGAATTCCGGCATGGCGTGAGTTCTACGGTACCCCACGTTAGCATGAAGGACGAGGGAGACGAGTGCTGATGGTACTCCCCCTGGCCGCCGTGCGTCTTCCGTCTCCCGTCTATCGACTGTACCCTGTACGCTATGCGTCATCGCACAAAGAAGCAGATCATCATCGCGACCATCTTCTTCGGGTTTTGGATCAGCCTTGGGAGCCTTGTGGCATTTCTCCGTCGTGAGCCGCCTCCCCGTCCGACGCCCTCGCCGCGCCAAGGCCGTCCCATCGAAGTTGTGTCGGTAAAGCCTTTGCCCACCGCGCCGGACCGCGCCGATCTCATCGGCCTCCTGCGCAATCCGAACCCGGACGCGGGTGCCGCCCGCGTGGACTACGAATTTCAAGTGCGGTCCGATGGGGCGATCAGGAAGACCGTGAGCGGGCGGACGTTTCTCCTCCCAGGGCGGCAGAAGTACGTGGCGGCATTTCACGAAGAAATCCCCGCAGGCAATGTCACCGTCACCATGGAGGTTACCGTACCGGAGTGGACCTTTGTTGGTGAGGGCTTCGCACCCCCGCCGCTCGTGCCGGTGAATTGGACAACGCGGATGAAGCCCGGCAACCCGGCTCTTACGGAAGTGAAGGGACTGCTTGCCAACGAAGGCAACGTGGACTACCAACATGTGGAAGTGACGACCGTGGGATTCGATACGCAGAGGCAAGTCATTGGGATCAGCCATACCTTCCTCGGCTCGTTTCAAGCATTGGAGCGTCGGGAGTTTACCGCGCAGTGGCCGGTGGTAGCCGAGGATCAAGGCGTGACCATTGAAGTGTACCCGGACGTGAACATATTCCTGCTGGGAGCCGTGCAGCCGCGCGAAGGGGGGCTGGAGACCCGCGATCTCCCCAATGCTCCTCTCCCACCCGCGGCGCCGTAGACAGAGCTTACCGAAAGGGAACCGCACGTGACGTTGCGCGAAGTCCTTGGCCGGAGCGATCCTGTTCTCCTCGGGTCGGCGTTCCTTCTTTCCGCGCTCAGCCTTGTGCTCCTGTGGACGGGACCAGATGGCGGCTTCTCGGGAAGTTTCTTTCTCCGGCAATCTGTCTTTTTGAGTCTTGCTCTCGTTGTGTGCGGTTTCGTCGCTCGTGTGCACTACTCTCTTGCCCGTTCCCTAGCGGGGGGAGCATACGGTGTACTCCTCCTGCTCCTTGTCCTCCTGGTTTTCTACGGACGCGTGGTCCGTGGAGCAGCATCCTGGTTCTCTCTGGGGATAGTGCATCTTCAGCCCGGAGAGATCGCGAAAGTTATTCTCGTCGTGGTCTTAGCGAAAGTGCTTTCGGAGAGGCAAGAAGGGCGTTTCCGCACGCGGTCTCTTTTGTTCACCATGATCACGATGGGAATTCCTATCGCGTTCATCCTCGCACAGCCGGATTTTGGCACCGCGGCGCTCCTAGTTTTTCTCTGGGCAGGTATGGTCATTGTTGCGGGACTCACGCGCAGGCATGCGCTTGCGCTCAGCGCCGCGGCTGTTCTTGGTGCCATCCTCGGATGGTCGTTCCTGCTTCAGGACTATCAACGGGAACGTATGCGCGTGTTCCTGAATCCCCAGCGCGACCCGTTAGGTTCGGGGTATACCATCCTCCAGTCTGTGACCGCATTTGGCTCGGGCGGGCTCTTTGGTCGCGGTCTCGGCTACGGACCGCAAAGCCGGCTCAAGTTTCTTCCAGAACACCACACCGACTTCATCTTTGCGCGTGTTGGTGAGGAACTCGGCCTCGTCGGTGTCGCGGGTATGCTCGTGTTGTACTCCATTATTCTCCGGCGGATTCTCCGCGCGGCAGAACGCACCTCGGATCCCTTTGGACGCGCGCTGGCCGTTGGGACATTCCTCACGTTTCTTATCGGGATGATGGTGAATGCGGGCATGAACGTAGGGTTACTGCCGGTTACTGGCGTCCCTCTCCCCCTGGTCTCCTACGGCGGGAGCAGTCTCTTGACCATGTACTTGCTTCTTGGGCTCGTGGAGAGCGTCATCATCCATGGAGAGACGTGGGAGACTGGTGAGGATCGTGATCCCTCAATGGGGATGGCATTTCTCGGTCCGTGAACTTTCTTCTCCCGAGGCGAGAGGAACGAGGGGTGAGGGGATGGGAACAAAGGGTGAGGGACGTCGCTCTCCTCTCACGGTCGTCTGGTGCGGCGCGCAACAACGACGTTTCTCGTGAGCGTTCTTTTTTCCGTGCCGAGGTATCTTCAAGCTCGTCACTGCTCACTGGACAGGAAAGCCTCAAGAGTTGTCGCCCCCGCGCAAGTGGGGGCCCGCACGCTCGTCGTGGGGAGGGATTAAGACCGTCAAAAACTCGATACCTCTCTCATGAAACACGTCTTTGGTTGAGAAATTCCCTCGTGACCGGGGAGTTTTTCGACGGCCTCGGATTCCCGCTTGCGCGGGAATGACGCGGTATGCATAATTCCCTCATCGTGAACGTTCCCGTCCGTGAGCAGGTACCCAAGCGCTATTTGACAACGCGCTTTTCCTCTCATACGCTAGACTCTGAAGGAGCATACAACGATGTTTGAAGAAGCAGGCCATATTGTCTCACGCTGTCCTCTCTGTAACGCGTCCTACCGCATGGAGGATGCGCAGGTGGTGGAAACGAACGAAGATTCGTCTATGGTTTACGTTGAGTGCGCACGCTGTAAGAGTTCCATTGTCGCGGTGGTGGCCATGAGCGGCATGGGGATGGTGTCGCTCGGGATGGTCACGGACATGACGCGAGAAGATGTCGAACGCTTCCGCGCCGCGCCGAGCATGAGCGGGAATGAACTTCTGGAGATGATTCAGCTGTTGCAGCGTCAAGATCGGACTGTTGTCCGCGCATTGATGAGCGGTGAAGATGAAAGCTGACGAACTGCGATTAGCCGCGGTGCGCCGAGAAGCGGTCGGACGCACCCCGGAGCAAGTACGGAGGGCCGGGTATATCCCGGCTGTTCTGTATGGCCACGGAGTGGCAAACATGAACATTGCCGTGGAGACGCGGATCTTTGAGAAACTCCTCCCCGCGTTATCGTCGAGCACGCTGATGACACTGACAACGGCCGATGGAGGAGAAGCGCGACGCGTGCTTGTCCATGCTGTCCAACGGCACCCCCTGACTGGGAGGCCAATTCACGCGGATTTCTACGCTGTCATCCTCACGGAGAAGATTCGCGCGCATGTCCCCCTCGTGTTCGAAGGCATTTCGCCGGCGGTGAAGGAACACGGCGGGACGCTCCTCAAGAATATTGACGACGTGGAGGTACAGGCGCTCCCGCAAGACCTTCCTGAACATCTCGTGGTGGATATTTCCCGACTGGTGACGTTCGAGAGTCGGTTGCATGTCCGAGATGTTGCCGTGTCGTCGGGTGTAGAGATTCTTCAGGATTTGGAGGAAGTGGTCGCCGTCGTGACGCCTCCGAGAACGGATGCGGAGCTTCAGGAGCTTGCCACCGAGGTTGAGGAAAAGGCGGGGGAGATCAAGACAGAGGCGGAAGAGAAACGTGCCGCGGAGGAAGCGCAGAAGGCCGAAGCGGCGGAAGGGCCGGAAAAGAAAGGGATAAAAGGCGAGGAATGAGAGCGATGACCCACCTCCCGACGGCCTCACGATCTCTCCTCGTCTCTCGTGCCGACCGGCGCACTTTTCTTGCGGGATCTACGTTCTGCGCGACCAGCGTGTGATGTGAGGCGTGACAATGTTGGGAGTGAATTCTGGCACCGTGTCGTGCGCGAGTTCGAGGAGCGCGCGACGCTGCGGCGGACTATGTTCGAGAAGAACATGGCCGAGGTGCCTTCGCACATAGCCGAAGCGCTGAAGCTGGGCAAAGAAACGTCGGAAGACGTACAGACCATCCGGCCCGCCGTCGAGAGCGCGGTGGGGTTCAAAGAGGAGTCCGCGAGTGTCTGGGTGAGTCGCGGCGTGCCGCAGGTGATCCGTCGTGACGTAGGGGAGATTCGCGATGATGATTTCTGGCACGAGTTCCTCGGGGATTTTCTGAAGGAGGTCGCTCTCGAGAAACATGATCCGCCGCAGGACGTGGAAGCGACGCGCGTTCCTGCGCGCGACGGACAACGCTGTTCCCGTGCGGTCAACGGCGATGATGCGTGCTTTCGGGATTTCGAGAGCGCACGTGACCGCAAGCGCGCCCGAGCCGGTGCCGATGTCCGCGATCCTTAAGGAGGCGTTGCTGGTAATACGCAGGATCTCCTCAACAATGCCCTCCGTCTCGGGCCTGGGGATCATCACGGCGGGGGTCACCAGGAACGGGCGGCAGAAAAACTCCTTTGTCCCCACGAGGTAGGGAAAAGGAATGCCGCTGCGACGTTTCCCAAGCAGTTCTGAATGCCGCTGTTCTTGGCGCTTCGTCACAACGTGGGTTCCGTGGGCAATCAGGTACTCCCGCGGGCGCTTCATGACGGCGGCGAGAAGCAACTCACTGTCGAGCACAGGGGAAGTGGACGCTCCCCTGAGGAACGCGGCGCCCGCTCGCGTGAGCTCGGTAATGATCACGACGCTGACGTGGCACCGAGCTGCAGATCCTCGTACGCACGTGTGAGACACGTCGTGATTTCTTCAAAATCTCCGTCGAGCACGTGAGCAACGCCGTGCCAAGACTTCTTGATCCGGTGATCGGTCATGCGGTCCTGCGGAATGTTATACGTGCGGATTTTTTCGGAACGGTCGCCGGTGCCAATCTGTGCGCGTCGGGCCACACCCTGCGCGCGTTCTTGCTGTTCAATCATGTGCGCAAAGAGGCGCGCGCGGAGAACACTCAGGGCGCGCTCTCTGTTCCGTTGTTGTGAACGCTCATCTTGACACTGTGTGACGAAGCCGGTGGGGAGGTGCGTGATCCGTACGGCGGAATCTGTCTTCTGTACATGCTGCCCGCCATGTCCGCCGGCGCGGAAAGTATCAATGCGAAGATCTTCCGGGCGAATGACGACCTCCACCTCAGAGGCCTTCGGGAGTACCACGACGGTCACCGTGGACGTATGAATGCGTCCCATTTTCTCCGTGGCTGGGATCCGTTGAATTCGATGCACGCCGCTCTCCCAGCGGAGCGCTCCATAGACGTCCGGTCCGGAAATCTCCACGATCACTTCCTTGTACCCGTCGAGGTCCGTGCGGCTTTCACTCACGATGTGGGCTTTCCACCCTTTCCGTTCCGCGAAACGTTGGTATGCCGTCAGGAGCTCTCGGGCGAAAAGGGAAGCCTCATCCCCACCGGCGCCGGCGCGGATTTCCATCATGACGTCTTTTCCCGCGTGAGGATCGCGGGGAAGGAGCGCGCGTCGAAGCTGTGCCTCTGCGTCGGCCAGCGTACGTTCGGTATTGGGAAGTTCTTCCTTGGCGAGGGCGCGGAGGTCCGCATCGTCATCGTTGCTTGCCTGTTGGTACTCGGCGAGCGTTTCCCGGAGACGTTCGACGCGGTCCGCGAGGTCCAGAATCTTTCGGAGTGTCACCTGCCGTGTCGTCAGCTGGGCGCGCTCCACACTGGAAATCCCCTGCGGCTTCATGAGCTTTTCCATGATGTCCGCGTATACTGATCGAAGTTCCTCAAGCGTGAGCATATGGAGCAGGGTACAGGCGTTCGGGAACGGGTGGTAGGGCGAAGACGCCTGCCGCCTCTTGCTTCGTTCCTCCTGCTTGTCGCTTACCGCCTATCCAAGTTTCGTCGTCTGCGGAGTCGCTTTCTTCATATGGCGTTCTTTTTTCGTGGTTGCCTGGGCGCTCTTCTTTGTCTGGGTTTTCTCCACAAGACGCGTGAAGCGCTCCACGCGGCCCGCGGAATCCATCAGCTTCTTTTGCCCAGTGTAGAACGGGTGGCACGCAGAACACACTTCTGTATGGATCTCGGATTTCGTGGAACCAACCGTGAACGAGTTCCCACAGGCGCAGGTGACTGTCGCCCGAGCGTACGAGGGATGGATGCCGTGTTTCATACGGGGAGAATGTACGGAGAAAGCGACCGATCGTCAATCTTTTCGTCCCGTCTGCTCAGCCCCACCCCCTCGTTCCTCCCGCCTACCGTCTCGAGACGCTTGCACCCATCCGTGCCCTCTGCTATGATTGTCGCACTCATTCGTTAGCACACATCCGCAGTGGGGGCGCACCATTCCTTGCCGCGCGACACGTCGCCGGTCTATGGTGTGGGCGGAGAGGAAGAAAGGAGTCACCGATGGCATTACCGACACTTGTCGATCTCTTGGAGGCGGGAGTCCACTTTGGGCATGAGACCTCGCGGTGGAATCCCAGAATGCAGCCGTACGTGTACACGGTGAGAAACCACGTGCATGTCATTGATCTTCAGCGAACACTGACCGCGTTGGAAGCCGCGGTCGCGTTCGTGCAGAATCTCGCTGCGCGCGGGGGCATCCTTCTCTTCGTGGGAACGAAGCGACAGGCACGAACGATCGTCAAGGCGCATGCCGAACGCTGTGGCATGCCCTATGTGACCACTCGGTGGCTCGGCGGCACATTCACAAATTTCGAAACGATCCTCAAAAGTATTACGAAACTCGACACCTTGCGCGCGAAGCTTGCTTCTTCCGAAGCCGCGCTGCTCACGAAAAAGGAACGTGCGGTGATCATGAACGAGATTCGTCGACTCGAAGAGGTTCTTGAGGGACTGAAGAATGTGCGGAAGCTTCCCGATGCTGTGTTTCTCGTTGGCGCTCATGATGAAAAAATTGCCGTGAAGGAAGCGCAGAGAAAACACGTGCCCATTATTGCTCTCGTGGACACGAACGCGGACCCGGAGCCGATTTCCTACCCTATTCCCGCGAACGATGACGCCGTCCGCTCGTTGGAACTCCTCGTACGGACGATTGCGGATGCGGTATTGGCAGGGGCGCGGGGTGGTCCCGAGAGCTCCCGGGTTCCCCAGGAGGACATCGTCGCGTTCACGGCGGACCATGATGCTAGCAAAACGCCGGGCACATAGTATCATGCAGTCGTATGGAGATTTCCTCTAACACGGTTCGGAACCTTCGTGAGCGGACGGGCGCGGGGGTGATGGACTGTAAAGTTGCGCTTGTGGAGACTGGCGGCAACGTGGATCAGGCGGTGAAAGTTCTTCGGGAGCGCGGGAAAATCAAAGCGGCGCAGAAAGCGGAACATGTGACAGCAGAGGGGGTGATTGGCGCGTACGTGCATACGAATAAGAAGGTTGCCGCGATGGTTGCGGTGTACTGCGAGACAGACTTTGTCGCGCGGAGCGCGTCGTTCCAGGAACTGGCGAAAGATCTGGCGATGCACATTGCCGCGTCAGAGCCGCTCGCCGTGCGCGTCGAGGATCTTCCAGCAGAGTTTATCACGGAAGAGCGCGCGCACGCGACGCGGGAAGTTGCCGCGCTCGATAAGCCCGTGGAAATTCGTGAGCGGATTCTGGAAGGGAAACTCCGGACAGTCCTTGCAGAGCGAGCCCTCCTGACGCAGGCGTTCGTCAAGAATCCCGAGATGACGGTCGAGGATCTTCTCGCCGAGAAAGTGACGGAGCTCGGCGAAAATATCGTCGTCGGGAAATTTATCCGGCTTCTCCTCTAGGGAAGGAGACGGACATGGCCATACTCATGATTCCTCTCATCCTCATGATCGTGGGTATTGGCGGCGTGTTGATGATTGTGGGCCGCAAGCTTCCGGACATTCGGATGGCCCGGGATACGGAGAAGACCCGCGACGTGACCGTGGCTCTCGAACCGTCAGATGCGCCATTCGCTCCACGGCAAGCGACATTGACGCCGCCGCGTCGCGCAAGAATCGTGTCGCGAGCGGCGCGCGTCGTCGGTCGTCGCTTTGTCGGTCTTGTGCGCCTTGGCGGACGAGGCGTGGTGCGAGCGCGCACGGGTACCGCTCTCATCTTTCGTGTTTTCCTGCGAGTCTTTCAGCGCCGTCCTGCAGTGGAGCGGATCCCGCGACTGGCAACGCGAGCGAACACGGTCCTCAAGAATGCCGTTGAAGCGCGACGGGTGGTCGTGCCGACTACATTGGATATTCAGCCGACGACCGCGAACCGTCCCGACGGGGCGAGCCTCTCGGACGAAGGCCGTCACCCACTGCGGATTCCCGAGCCGCTCCATGCAGAACGTTTCCAGCGGGAGCCTTCCCAAGAGGAAACACCTCGATCCGCGAACCGTCCCGCCGGGGCGAGCCTCGCGTCTGCAGAGAGTCCGGCGCTGGACACTTCGTCCGTGATGTCTCCAGTAGATTCTCTACCGCAAGAAAAGGAGAATACTCCACAGGTTCAAGAAGAGCGCTCACATCTCGTGGAGCGCGCAGCGGCGCCGGTCGCCAAGCATCGTCCTCCTCACCTCCGGCGGGTGGTCGGTCACATCCGACCGCGTCCGCTGCAGGTTCACATGGCAGCCTCCGCGGCAACGACACATCCGGAGAACGCGGACCTTCCTGTCCCCCCTGTTGTGCTCTCTGATCAGGGAGTCACCGGAGAGGCATTGGCGACGCCGCCAGAGGACGCGGGAACCATTACCGCCCTTATTGAGAACGGAAAGTTTGGAAGAGCGGAGTCACTGCTCATTGACCTGTTGAGCAAAAACCCGCGGGACACGAACGCCTACCGGATGCTCGGCATCGTGTATATGAAACGTGAGGAGTTCCTTCAAGCGCGGGAGGTCTTCGAGGAAACCCTTCGCCGCGATCCGGAGCAACTCGCGATCTACGGGCTTCTCGGCTTGACGTACTTCTCTCTGGGGGAATATGGGAAAGCGTTGACGGTGTACCAGCGGGCGCACGACGGAGATGAGGCGAACATCGAGTACCTCGAAAAGCTGCTCATCATTTCTTCCCGCATGGATCGTCGGCCGCTCATGAGAGTCACTGCGCAGAAGATCCTTGCACTCGATCCGGACCATCAGCAGGCGAAGAGTATCCTCGAGCGTGCGATCGCGCAGTGAACGCATCGGCGGTTTCTGTCATCAGAAATTCTTGTGACGCCGATAACGGCATGAGAGGAGATGCCGCGAACAATACGTGTGGAGCCGGCGGTCGGATTTGAACCGACGACCTACTGTTTACAAAACAGTTGCTCTACCACTGAGCTACGCCGGCATCAGAGCGCTCCTGAAGTGTACGGGAAAGCTTCGGGGTGTCGAGGAAAGGTGGGGGAAGAGACGGGAGCTCAAAACTCGAGGTCGTCCACCAGGGGACACCCCCCCTCATCCCTCGTTCCTCTTGCCTACGGCTTCACGAGCGCGGTGAGGCGGTCTTCCAGTCTGTAGAAAGCTCGTGAGCGTTCCACGCGGGGACGAGGAAGGATGTTCCGGACAACCGCCTCAATTCTTCCGGGGCGAGGAGTCAAGACCGCAATGCGGTCCGCAAGGAGAATGGCTTCTTCAATGATGTGGGTGACCAGGACAATCGTCGGGTGTTCTTTATGCCAGATCGCGAGCAGTTCCTGACGAAGCTCGTCCGCGGTAAACGAGTCGAGTTCCGAGAATGGTTCATCCATGAAGATGATCTTCGGGTTTGTGACCAGGGCTCGTGCGATGCCCACGCGTTGCCGCATGCCGCCCGAGAGCTCGCGTGGGTAGGAACGCGCGAAGCGTGTGAGGGTAAAAGTTTTCAAGGCCCGCATCGCCCGCTCGCGGCTTCCCGTCTCGTTCACCCCGCGCGCCGTGAGGCCAAGCCTGACGTTTTCCTCGACCGTGAACCAGGGCAGGAGCGCGAACTGCTGAAAGACGAAACTCATGTCTCTGCGCGTCATCCTCGGAGCAAGCGTGACCTGGCCTTCATCGGCCTGGTCAAGGCCGCTCATGACGCGGAGGAGCGTGGATTTTCCGGAGCCGGATGGTCCGACGAAAACGAAGAACTCGCCGTCGCGGATATCTCAAGAGACATTGTCCAAGATCGTGAGCGAGCTGGTGCTGTTGTGCGCGTACCACTTCGTGACGTGGTCAAGACGAAGGATCGTGTCCATCGCTACCCGTCCATCATCTGGTGGCTCCGCTCAAGGAGCGGCAGCCAGATGATGGTCAGGACAAGAAAGAAGATCACGGTCGTGTTTGTGGGTCCGAAGAAGAGAGTCGCGAGGGGAAGCAGAGCAAAGGTCGGGAAGCTCTGGAGCACGTCGAAGAGCGGAAGCGCCACTTGAGAACGCTTTCCGCGATAGAACGACACGGCGGCGATCCACGCGAGAGCCGCGGCGATGATATAGGCCACCACGAGCCGCGCTGTGGAGACGAGCACGTCTGTGAAGAGGTCAATGGTCCCAATGTGCGCGATTCGGGAGAAGAGGAGTAAGAACACGAACGGGAGCGCCACAAACATCGCAGTGACGAGGAGGTGGGTGCGGGAATGGTAGATGAGTGATTTGTGTCTGTGATCCATGCGCGAGTATTGAAGAAGTGTAACACTCTGGAGACCAAATACCAGAAACCGGACGCCGGACGAGGCGTGCGGTCATTCGCTCTCGTTTCCAGCTTCAGGTCTCTGGAGTGCCGTTGAGTTTTTAGGCGTCTCCTTCGAATCCCTCGACAGCTGGCATACAAGAAAGAACGGACACGAGGTCCGTTCTTTCTTGTATGCATGTGAGATATCCTAAACTTTGCGCGAAAATATTTTGAGGGAAACTGATCCCGCCTCCGCTTTGCTCCGGCGGAACGCTCGGGCGCGGCCGAATTTCCTCCACACTCCCCTTCTGCCGCGCCCTCGCGGGAAGCCAAAGTTTTTCACCGCCAATTCCATAAAACAATCATAACCTGTTTTGGTATATACTACAATAGGATACTCTGATATATTCAATATGCCAAAGAGTATTTATGGGGCAGAATACAAAAAGGTTGTGGAAAACCTACGGAAAGCGCGAGAAGAAGCTGGCTTCAGACAGGAAGATGTCGCGCAAAAGTTGAGTAAACCACAATCTTATATTTCCAAGATTGAGCGTGGTGAAAGACGTGTTGATGTTGTTGAACTCAAAGCTTTTGCGCGACTTTATAAAAAACCTATAGATTATTTTATATGAAAAAAATCATTATTGCTTCCAAAAATCCGGTCAAGATAAACGCTACTTTGAACGGCTTTCAGAAAATGTTTCCGAATGAACAATTTGAAATTGAAGGTGTCCCCGTTCCTTCCGGTGTCAGTGACCAACCAAAGAATGAGACGGAAATATTTTCTGGTGCTTTGAATAGAGCTGGTAATGCTTGCAAAGAAAAACCTGACGCGGATTTTTGCGTTGGTATTGAGGGCGGAATCGAAGAAACAAATTCTGGCATGGAAGCGTTTGCGTGGGTAGTAATCAAGGCAAAAGGTGATGGTTTTGGTAAAGGAAGAACGAGCACCTTTTTCTTACCGCCGCAAATTGCCGAACTCATCGGACAGGGAAAGGAACTTGGGGAGGCGGACGATATCGTTTTTGGTAGGACAAATTCAAAGCAAGAAAATGGTGCGGTTGGTATTCTGACCGATAATGTCGTTGACCGGACAAAATACTATACCGAAGCAGTTGTCCTTGCCTTGATTCCTTTCAAAAATAAAAAGCTTTACAATCTATGAAAATTTATTTTGCCGGATCAATCCGAGGTGGGCGCGATGATAAAGAATTATATCTTGAGATTATCAACCTACTTGGAAAATATGGAAGGGTTTTGACCGAACACATCGGCGACAAAACTTTATCAGCTATAGGCGAAGATGGCCCAACGGATGAATATATTTATGACCGCGATATGGCTTGGCTGAATGAAGCTGCTGTTGTTGTTGCGGAAGTAACTACGCCGAGCTTGGGAGTTGGTTATGAAATTGGGCACATGGAGGGCAAGAAGCCCGTGCTTTGTCTTTACAGAGAACAAGATGGTAAAAGAATTTCGGCAATGATAGGTGGGAATAAAAATGTTACAATTGAACAAGGCTTTGTTGCACAACCCCTTAATCTCACCAGCCCCCAGTAGTACACTGGAGG